>JARXAK010000133.1 GCA_029865885.1 Rhizobium sp.
AATGTCTTCAGAAGATGCACCGGACGTCGGAAGGTTGGCACGGTGACGACCACCGTCACGGCGTCGTGCGCTAGATCTGGCGTCTGCGCGACCAGCTCGATGTGATCCGGTAAGGCCAAACTGGAGCTCTTTCGAATGTGCGGAACTTGGCCGAGCAAATACCAAAACTGTTGATACCAGCTTAACCTTGTGCCGTTTCGGGCCGGCCGAAAGAGTTCAGGGACGATTGAGGGCCGGGCAGCCTTCGGCTGCGCCGACAAAATCGTTCAGCACGGGGGCAAGCCCTCTCAACTGCGGACGGTCCCCGTTCTTCGTCGGCTGAATATTGAGCTCCTCGGTCTCCGGCCACCAGTCACCGGCTGCCCAATAGGTCCAGCCGATCCACGACGTCTTGTCTTGATCGAGCAGCTTGACCACATCCGTCAGCACCGCCGTGCATTCTGGCGTTCCCGGGACGCCGAACTCACCCAGAAAGCCCCGGTGGCCAGTCGCCTTCAGCCAATCGCCGACCTGGCGGATCGCATCCACGGCATCGGCTGCACGGCTGCAATTGTTCAAGGTTCCGGAAAAGTCGTCGTCAAAGTACTGATGAATCTCGAAGGCATAATTGTTGGCAGGGTCCTTGATGCTCATCAGCACCTCGGCATTCGCCCCGCCATACCAGTCACCGAACCAGCTATGGGCACCCGTCCAGGATGTTCCCGGAACCAGAATGAGCTGGTCTGCGCCAACCTCTCGAATGCCGGCGATCGCTTCGTTGGCGGCATCGCGCCAATCCGTCGACGAGATATCGAAGGGCTCGTTCATCAGACCGAAGACCACATGCCTGTCTCCCTCGAACTCCTTGGCAAGCCGCTTCCAGAAATCGACAAAGGCAGACACAGGAACCTCTTCGGTTCCGATCAGCTTCTCGAAATAGCGCGCATAGTTGTGCGGATCGAGGATGACCGTCTGATTGAAGGATCCGATGGTCGCAACGGTCTCCTTGAGGCGGCTGAGTTCTGCGGGATCGAAGTCACTGTTAAGCTTCGGCTGCAGGCGCTCCCAGAGAAAGGGAAGCCGCACGGTGTTGAAGCCCTTGCCCGCAAAATAAGTGACCGTCTCCAGTGAGGGGTAGATATAGCCCTCCCCAAAGACGCCTTGCAGATTGCCGAACTCAGCCCCGGCCAGGTTGATCCCGCGAAAGCATGCATCACCCGAGGCAGAGGACGAGCCGAGCGGGGTCGCCATTGCGACAAGGCTGGAAATCAGGCCAAGCATCAAATTTCGCTTCATCGTCCTCAAACCCGTCTTGGCCGTTCATCGCCGGAAGTCTTAGCGGGATACCGGCATCGTGTCATGTTGGTTTCTGCGATCAGCATTAATGTGTGAAGACACCACCGGTCCCCAAATCACGGTTTGAGGAGGAGGGGTCGAGATGTGCCGCAGTTCAGCTGCGCCCGGCAATTGCGATCTTGGCGGCGACGCGATCTTGCGGCCTGCGTTTCATCGAGAGGAAGACGCGAACGGCGAAGATGCGCCCGGGAAAGACGCAATGGGAACGGGGTTTTGCATTTCCTGCCCTAATCTCTGCCCATCGCAAAGGATCGGAGACCGCAGTCGCGATCACCGACCACCTTTGAAAGACGACAAAAATCCGCGTTGTGGCACGCTTCCGATCGTGTCGCACATGCGATAGAGACACGGCGCCTGCACCACGCCGAGGAGATGAGAGAACCGATGACGAGCTATGTATTGACCGTATCCTGCCAGTCGACCCGCGGCATCGTGGCGGCGATTTCGGGTTATCTCGCCGAGCAGGGCTGCAACATCGTCGATAGTTCCCAGTTTGACGATCTCCACACCGGCCAGTTCTTCATGCGCGTCTCCTTCATCTCGGAGGAAGGGGCAACCGAAGCCAAACTCGAAAAAGGCTTTACGCCGGTCGCCGAGAAATTCGGCATGACCTGGGAACTGCACGACACCGCCAAGCGCATGAAGGTGCTTCTGATGGTCTCGCGCTTCGGCCATTGCCTGAACGACCTGCTCTACCGCTGGAAGATCGGTGCGCTTCCGATCGAGATCGTCGGCGTCATCTCCAACCACTTCGACTATCAGAAGGTCGTCGTGAACCACGACATCCCCTTCCACCACATCCCGGTGACCAAGGCCAACAAGCCGGAAGCCGAAGCCCGCATCATGGACATCGTCGAGCAGACCGGCACCGAGCTCATCGTGCTCGCTCGTTACATGCAGATCCTGTCCGACCAGATGTGCCAGAAGATGTCCGGCAAGATCATCAACATCCACCACTCCTTCCTGCCGTCCTTCAAGGGCGCGAACCCCTACAAGCAGGCCTTCGAGCGCGGCGTGAAGCTGATCGGGGCAACGGCGCACTACGTCACGGCCGATCTCGACGAAGGTCCGATCATCGAACAGGACGTCGCGCGCATCACCCATGCCCAGTCGGCGGACGACTATGTTTCGATCGGCCGCGACGTCGAAAGCCAGGTGCTGGCCCGCGCCATCCACGCCCATATCCACCACCGCACCTTCATCAACGGCAACCGAACCGTGGTTTTCCCGGCAAGCCCGGGCTCCTATGCCTCCGAGCGCATGGGCTGAGTTGCAAGGGCGCCTGCGGGGCGCCCTTCGTCTTTTTCGGGCACCGTCTGCAGGATAGACGTGGGGCGCCTCTCTGCTAATCTCCCATCATGATTCCCTGGGAGGAAAAGTATGGCCGATCAGGCTCTGCTCCAGCGCACCGAATTACCGCGCCCGAACGTCTCGCTGGCGGACGCCAAGATCATCTTCAACGAGTTCTATGGCTTCAGCGGAGCCATCCATGAACTCGGCAGCCAGCAGGATCGCAATTTTCTGATCGACACCGGTCATGAGCGTCTCGTCTTGAAGGTAACACGGGCCGAATATCCCCAGCGTGAGCTCGATGCCCAGAATAGGGCCATGGACCACCTGCGTGAGCTGGACATAGATCTGCGCATTCCTGAACCGATCGCGGCTCTCACCGGGGAATACATCCCGCAGATCGAGGTCGCAGGCGAATACTACTGGATCAGGCTGCTCTCCTATCTCGACGGTCAACCGCTGACCCGCCAGAAATACCTCTCTCCCGAAGTCGTGGCGGCCTTTGGCGACATCGTGGCGCGCGTTGCGACAGGTCTCAAGCAGTTCCGCCATGATGGCCTCGACCGGGAACTGCAATGGGATCTGCGCCGTGCCGGCCCCGTTGCCCTGCATCTCCTGAAATCGGTGACGGACCAGAAACAGCGGGACCGGATTGCCAAGGCGATGATCGTGGCCGTGAAGCGGCTGCAGCCGCTGGCGTCACAGCTGCGGATCCAACCGATCCACCACGACATCACGGACGACAATGTGGTGGCAACACCGGACGCCAGCGGTCGGCTGGTCCCGGATGGAGTGATCGACTTCGGTGACGTCCTCCATGGCTGGCTCGTGGCCGATCTTGCGGTCACCTGTGCCGCCCTGCTCCATCATGCCGACGGCGACCCCTTCTTCATCCTGCCGGCAGTCAAGGCCTTCCATGCACGCTACCCGCTGAACGAGGCGGAGTTGAAGGCGCTCTGGCCGCTGATCGTCGCCCGGGCCGGCGTCCTCGTCGCCAGCAGTGAGCAACAGCTTTCGATCGACCCCGACAACGAATATGTCATCGGCAATATCGGCCACGAGCGAACGATCTTTGAGGTTGCGACCTCCGTCCCCTATCCGCTGATGGAAGCGGCCATCCTGGACGCCACAGGCATGCTTCCCGACGAGCTGGAAGTCCTGATCTCGCACCCGCTCCTCCCCGCGCTTACGCCCTCAGAGTTCCGGCTGACGGATCTGACCGTGACAAGCCCGGACCTGCCCCGCGACAGCTGGTCCGATCAGGAAATCGACTGGAAGCTGCTTGCCCGAGCCGCCATGGAAACAGGCGTCGCCTCGACGCGTTATGGCGAGTTCCGGCTCTCCTACACCAAACCTCTTTCCCAAACGCCGCCAGCCACCTTTGCGCTGCATATAGATGTCTGCCTGCCGGGCGCAACCGAGGCCTTCGCCCCCTTTGACGCGACGATCGTGCTCGACGGCCATCACCTGATCCTGTCGTCGCCTGAGATTTCCCTGCATCTTGATGGCATCGACTGCAGCCTCGAGAACGGGGCCAGCGTCAAGGCCGGCGACGCGATCGGCGCAGTGGGCGGTACAGCAGGCGGCGTCGGAGGCCTGCGCATCCAGCTTTGCCGCGATCCGGATCTCGTTCCGCCGCTGTTTGCGAGACCGCAGCAGAGCGCCATCTGGCGCCGGATCTGCCCCTCACCGTCCCGGCTTCTCGGGGTTGGTGTCGATGCGCCGGCACCGGAGAGCGAAGGCCTACTAAAGCGCCGCAAGAAGAGCTTCGCCAAGCCACAGAAGAACTACTATGCCGATCCGCCGCAGATCGAGCGCGGCTGGAAGGAGCATCTCTTCGACGTGAAGGGGCGCGCCTATCTCGACATGGTCAACAATGTCACGATCCTTGGTCACGGCCATTCGCGCCTGGCCGAGGCAGTGGGCCGACAATGGGCGATGCTGAACACCAATTCGCGCTTCCATTATGCAGCGGTCGCCGAGTTTTCGGATCGCCTCGCGTCACTGGCACCCGAAGGCCTTGATACTGTGTTTCTGGTCAATTCGGGCTCGGAGGCCGTGGATCTGGCCCTCCGTCTCGCCTGGGCACACAGCGGCCAGCGCAACATCCTGAGCCTGCTGGAGGCCTATCACGGCTGGACCGTCGCAAGCGACGCTGTCTCAACCTCGCTCGCCGACAATCCGCGGGCACTCGAAACGCGCCCCGAATGGGTGCATCCGGTGCTCTCACCCAACACCTATCGCGGCAAGTATCGTGGCGACGGATCGACGGAGGGCTATGTCCAGGCAGTCGCCGACAAGATCGCGGAGATCGAGGAGCGGGGCGGCAAGCTCGGTGGCTTCATCGCCGAGAGCGTCTATGGCAATGCCGGCGGAATTCCGCTTCCGCCGGGCTACCTCCGCGAGGTCTACGCGCTCGTGCGCGAACGCGGCGGGCTCTGCATCGCCGACGAGGTGCAGGTGGGCTACGGTCGTCTTGGACATCACTTCTGGGGCTTCGAACAGCAGGGCGTGGTGCCGGATATCATCACGGTCGCCAAGGGCATGGGCAACGGCCAGCCGCTCGGCGCCGTCATTACGCGCCGCGACATCGCCGACAGCCTCGAGAAGGAAGGCTACTTCTTCTCGTCCTCAGGCGGCAGCCCGGTGAGCTGTGTCGTCGGCATGACCGTGCTTGACATCATGCAGGACGAAAACCTGCAGCAGAACGCCCGCGATGTGGGCGATCACCTGAAGGCGCGCCTTGAAGCACTGGGTCAGCGCTTCCCGATCGTCGGCGCCGTGCATGGCATGGGCCTCTATCTCGGGCTGGAATTCGTCCGCGACCGCGAAAGCCTGGAACCGGCGACGGAGGAGACGGCTGAGATCTGCGACCGGTTGCTTGATCTCGGCGTGATCATGCAACCGACAGGCGACCATCTTAACGTTTTGAAAATAAAGCCGCCTCTCTGCCTCAGCAGGGAGAGTGCCGATTTCTTCGCCGAAATGCTGGAAAAGGTGCTTTCCGACGGTTGGTGAGTGAAGACACAAAAACTACCGTGGCCCTAATACGCATCGCCGAAAAGCGCTGTTTGCGTAAAGGAAGCGCAAAGCCCAAAACTGGGTAGACTAAATGGCGGCTTCACAGCGTTTTGGAGAGTGGTCTATCTTCGGACAGAAATGAACGCCGAAGGAATAATCATGCCGCCCATACCGGAGCAAATCGCCAGTCATCTGCTGATCTGGGCCGTCGCTCTGTTCGTCTTCAAGCATCTGATTGCCGACTTCATTGTCCAGACCAGCTGGATGGCCATCGGCAAGGAGCGCAAGGCTGGCTGGGCCATGCCGCTTCTGGCTCATATCTCGATACATGCGGCAGGGACACTGGCGATCGCTCTGCTGCTCGCACCGCAACTCGCCTGGCTCGCCGTGGTCGATCTCGTCGTGCACGGGGTGATTGACCGGAGCAAGTCGCTGGTCCAGCAACGGTTTCGTTTCAAGACCGATCAGGCGGCCTATTGGTGGCTCTTCGGCATCGACCAGACGCTTCACCAACTCACTCACCTGGCCTTCGCGGTCTGGATTGCAGCGGCAGCAAGCGCCGTTTGAAACCTCGCTCTCAGGCCGGGGAAAGCTCCCTGACAATCCAGTCCCGGAAGGCGACAAGCGGCGGATAAGCCGCCCTCTCGCGGGGAACGGCGAGATAGTAGCGTTGCGCACTTTGCATCGGACGATCGACGGCAGGCACCAGCTCGCCCCGCTTCAGCTCATCCTGGATCAGGAAGGTCGGCAGCAACGCCACCCCCAGCCCGCCGATCGCCGCCTGGGAAGCGGTGGCGAACTGATCGAAAAGCATGCCGTGCACGCTTGCAAACGCAACACCCGTTTCGGTGAACCAGCGCTCCCAGGCATCCGGACGTGTCGTCAGGTGCAGGAGCGGCACGTCGAGCAGATCGGCCGGCGCCTCGATTCCATGGGCGCGCTTGAACTCCGGGCTACAGGCCGGGATCGTCTTCTCCTGCATCAACAGCGTCAGGTCCGCACCCGGCCACACCGCGTCGCCAAAGTGGATGGCCGCATCGATCGAATCCAGGCGGAAATCGAAGGGCGAAAGACGGGTGACCAGATTGATCGTAATGCCAGGATTGGCGGCGAGAAACTGCCCGAGGCGCGGTGCAAGCCATCGCGCTCCGAAAGTCGGCAGGATCGCGAGGTTGAGCGTGCCTCCATGCGGATTGGCACGCAGATTGAGCGACGCGCTCGAAATGCGCCGCAGCGCCTCACGGATTTCGCGGGCATAGCTGTCGCCAGCAACGGTCAGCCGGATCGTCTGCCGCTCCCGAAGGAAGAGCTCCACGCCGATCTGGCTCTCCAGCGCCTTGATCTGCCGGCTGACCGCACTCTGGGTCAGATCGAGTTCGCGGGCAGCGGCCGTGATGCTGCCGGTGCGGGCCGCAGCCTCGAAGGCCGTGAGCAGGGAAAGAGACGGGAGAAAACGACGAGCCGCCAGCATTGGTCATACCTTTTCGGAATGATCTCTTGAGAATTTATCGCTGGAATGGCGTAGAACGCTCTTCTAGAAATCTCAAGACTGTACGGGACGGAATGATATCGGACATGATCCCATGTCCGGATTGCCTCTCCCAGCACCACGCAGATCTCCGGGGCCATATCATGCTGAACGATCCTCGCTCCCACGGACTTTGGGAAAAGACGGCCCGCGCCTCCCCACAGACAGGGCCCCTCCGAGGTTTTTCCAAGGCGGATGTCGTGATCGTCGGCGGCGGTTATACCGGCCTCTCGGCAGCGCTCCATCTGGCCGAAGCCGGCACCAGCGTCATTGTGCTGGAAGCCAAGGAGATCGGCTTCGGCGGTGCGGGCCGAAATGTCGGTCTGATCAATGCCGGCATGTGGGTCATGCCCGACGACCTTCCCGGCGAACTCGGCCCCGTCCATGGCGAGCGCCTGCTCGATCTGCTCGGCAACGGACCGCGCACGGTCATGGACCTGATCGATCGCCACGGGATCGAATGCGAACTGGAGCGCCAGGGCACCCTTCACTGCGCCGTCGGCACCGCCGGGCGAAAGGAAATCGAAGCAAGAGCCGAGCAGTGGCAGCGTCGCGGCGCGCCCGTGGAACTGCTCGACGAAGCCGAAACCGAACACAAGATCGCCACCCGCGCCTATCCGGGTGCGCTGCTCGATCGCCGCGCCGGCACCTTGCAGCCGCTCGCCTATGCCCGTGGTCTCGCCCATGCGGCGGTCAAAGCCGGCGCCATCCTGCACACTGAGAGCCCGGTGGAGGGCTATCAGAAGAGCGCAGAAGGATGGCGTGTCACGACAACTGAGGGCATCGTCGATGCCCAGTGGATCGTCGTCGCAACCGATGCCTACAGCCATGGCCCATTCGCCGCCGTGCGCGAAGAGCAGGTTCACCTGCCCTATTTCAACTTTGCCACCGTTCCACTCAGCGACAATCTACGGAAATCAATCCTGACGGAACGTCAGGGCTGCTGGGATACGAAGGACGTTCTCTCCTCCTTCCGTATGGACAAGGCCGGGCGCATGGTCTTTGGCAGTGTCGGCGCCCTGCGCGGGACGGGCCTCTCGATCCATCGCGCCTGGGCACAACGAGCACTGAAAGCGATCTTCCCGCAGATCGGTGACATCGCCTTTGAAAGCGAATGGTATGGCCAGATCGGCATGACCGCGAATGCGCTCCCGCGCTTCCACAAGTTTGCGCCCGGGGTCATCGGCTTTTCCGGTTACAATGGCCGAGGCATTTCCCCGGGCACCGTCTTCGGAAAAACGATCGCGAGCCATATCCTTGGCCAGATGTCCGAGGACGAACTGCCCCTGCCGCTGACCGATCCACAAGCACCGGCCTTCCGCACCCTGAAGGAAGCATGGTACGAGGCCGGCGCCCAGGTGGCGCATCTGGCCGGCGCACGATTTTGAACGAACAAGAACCAGGTAGACCTGACGGAAGGACCACCATGACCCTCGCCACTCTCAAGTTTTCCGCCGAAACGGCATCGCTGATGGCAAGCTTTGGCGTCGACGCCAAGGCGCTCACCGGCGGCACGCTGTCGGTTCGCTCGCCGATCAACGGTGAAACCATCGCAGCCGTCGCCGAAATCTCTGCCGACGACACCCGCAAGGCCATCGACGCAGCCCACAACGCCTTCCTCGACTGGCGCCTCGTGCCCGCCCCGCAGCGCGGCGAACTGATCCGCCTGCTGGGAGAAGAACTCCGCGCCGCCAAGACCGAACTCGGCCGCCTCGTCTCCATCGAAGTCGGCAAGATCACCTCGGAAGGCCTCGGCGAAGTCCAGGAAATGATCGACATCTGCGATTTCGCCGTCGGCCTGTCGCGCCAGCTCTATGGCCTGACGATCGCCACCGAACGCGCCGAACACCGCATGATGGAAACCTGGCACCCCCTCGGCGTCACCGGCATCATCTCGGC
>JARXAK010000011.1 GCA_029865885.1 Rhizobium sp.
CGACCAACACCAGCAGGATCAGGCCGAAGATCAGCCCCGCACCTTCGGAAAACACCTGGTCCGGCGGCGTTGTGGTGAGCAGCTTGACCAGCTTGCCCATGAAGACGGGAATGGCGGCATCGGCAATCGCGACAAACAGACTGGCGAAGATCAGCGCGATGAACAGCCCCTTCGCCTGGCGCACGAAGAACCAGTAGAAGGCAAGCAGCCCTTCCGGCGGATTGCCCGGCGTCTCCCGGGCGGTGGGAACGATGATCGTCTCGAAAAAGCGCAGCATGAAAAGGGCTCTGGAAAACGGCAGCCTCCGCAAGCGGAAGACGCAGGGGCGAATCGGGAGAGGAACAGACCGGATTGAAGGCCTGCCATGCAGCGCTGGCAATGGGACAAATTCACGGCGGGATTGCATTGTTTGCCGAACAACCGGCTTCGGTCGTCAGAACGAACAAAAGGCGCCTCGCAAGGGGCGCCTTTTGCTCTTTGCCACCTCTCTGGTCAAAGACCTTCGGGAGGAGCGAGGTGGCCTGTGATTGCGCTAACTTGCCACGCGTGCCTTGTCCCATTCGTCCCGCCGCAAAACGAGGATCTCGCGCAGCAGTTCCGCCTGGATCACCGCACCCACCTCCGCCGCCGGTTGCGGTTCGAGCATGTTGTCATGGCCGCAATCAAGCGTGCGCAGGTAGATCCGGCCGCCGATATGCGGCAGCCAGGCTTCCGGCGCATACTGGATCACCGAGCGGGTGGCGCCGGCGGCCATCACGCGACCGGCCCGGAAGAAATGCAGGTCAACGTCGACATGCCCCGGCACGAAGCGCCCGGCCATGTGGAAATTGTCAAGGATGGTCTGCCGCGCCCTCTCGACCAGCTTTGGATCATCAAGCCCGGTATAGGAGAGATAGCCGGAATTCTGCTGATAGAAGCGCTCGACGGCATAGTCGCCCAGCCCCTTCAGCGTTTCGATACCCTCTGCCGCCTCGGAGGGCCCGCCGAGAAAGGCCATGCCCGCCTCCACCAGCATGCTCTCGTCCATATGGCTCGCATCCGACTGGAAGATGTAGGAATCCAGCATCCCCAGAAAGGCGACATGCTCCCCGTCTTCGCGCAGCAGCCTGGCGATTTCATGCGCCACGAGCCCGCCCAGCGACCAGCCGAGCAGATGGTAGGGACCACGCGGCTGCCGGCTGCGGATGCGCTCCAGATAACGCGCCGCCATGCCCTCCAGGGATCGCGGTCCGGCCTGGGCGTCGCTCAGCGCATCGGCCTGCAGCGCATAGATCGGCACGTCTTCGCCGACATGCTGGGCAAGGCCGAAAAAGCCCCAGCCAAGCCCGAGCAACGGATGGATGCAGAACAGCGGTGGCCGGTTGCCATGCGCCTTGATCGGCAGCATCGGCTGCATCAGCGAATGCGGTTCGTCGGCCACCTCCAGCCGCTCTGCGAGCGCGGCGATCGTCGGAGTGGCAAACACGGTGCCGAGCGGCACTTCCCCATTCAGCCGGTTGCGCAGGGCCGAAATCATGCCGGCGGCGGCGAGTGAATCCCCGCCGAGCGCAAAGAAGTCGTCAAACACGCCGACGCTGTCGAGACCCAGCACCTCGCACCAGAGAGCCGCAATCGCCCGCTCCGTCTCGTTGCGCGGCGCGACGGCATCCTGCTGCGCAATGTTTTGCGGCGCCGGCAGCGCCTTGCGGTCGATCTTCCCATTGCCGTTCAGCGGCAGGACCGGCAGCGACATATAGAACGCGGGAACCATATGGCTCGGCAACACGGCGCCCAGGCGTTTGGCAAGCTCGGCACCGTCGGGCAGCTCTGCCTCCCCCTCGCCGACAAGATAGGCGACCAGCCGCTTTTCCATGCCCTGATCCTCGCGCAGCACCACCACCGCCTGCTGAATGCCATCCATGGCGACCAGCGCCGCTTCGATCTCGCCCGGCTCGATGCGGAAGCCGCGGATCTTGATCTGGAAGTCATTGCGCCCGAGATAGTCGAGCACACCGTCTGCCCGCCAGCGCACCAGGTCGCCGGTGCGGTAAAGCCTGCCCTCGCGCCCGGTAAAGGCATCGGGGATGAACCGCTCCTCGGTGAGATCGGGCCGGTTGAGATAGCCCTTGGCAACGCCCATTCCGCCGATCAGCAATTCGCCGACAAAACCGGGAGGCACGGGCTGGCCATGCCGATCCACCACATAGACTTCCGTATTCCAGATCGGCCGACCGATCACCGGCGCGGCAAGCTCATCACCTGTAAGCGGCATGACCGTCGACCAGACCGTCGTTTCGGTCGGACCGTAGAGATTGAGGATGGGGGACCCGAGCTTTGCCATCATATGCGCAAGCTCCGGCGCCAGCGCTTCGCCACCGACCAGGGGACGCAGCCCCTCGAGCCCGGAAACGCCATCGCGCAGCAAGGCGCGCCACAGCGAGGGCGTCGACTGGAACACGGTGATCCGCTCACGCTGGATCATCTGCCGCAGCGCCTGCGGTTCACGCACCGTATCGCGCGTGGCGATAACCGTGGTAGCGCCAACAGTGAGGGGAAGAAAAAGCTCGAGCACGGCAATGTCGAAGGCGATCGTGGTCACCGCCAGCAGCCGGTCGGACGCCTTCAGCCCCACCGTTTCCTGCATGGCGAGCAGGAAATTGCTCAGGCCCCGATGGGCGATCTCGACGCCCTTCGGGCGCCCGGTGGAGCCGGAGGTGAAGATGACATAGGCCGTATCCTGCGGACCGGGCGGCAGAGGCATCACCACATCGGGCAGATCAGGATGCACATCCGGCTGCTGGTCCTGATAGACACGCGGCACCGCCCCGAAATCAACCTCGCTTTCCAGCAATGTCGTGGTGACGACGATGGCAGGCTTGGCCTCAGACAGGATCGCCGAGAGCCGGTCGCTGCGATCGGACGGATCAAGCGGCAGATAGGCCGCCCCGCTCTTCAGGATCGCTATCAGGATAACAACCATGGCCTCGGAGCGCGGCAGCGCGACCGCGACAAGATCACCCGAGGCGATGCCGAGCCGCCGCAGATGTCCCGCCCAGAGGTCGGACTGGCGGTCAAGCTCGCCATAGCTCAGCGTCGCCTCGCCGAAGACAACAGCCGTTGCCTGCGGGCTGCGGGTCACCTGTCGGGCGAACAGGACCGGCAGGCTGACAAGTTCCACCGGGCGTCCCGTGGCGTTCCAGTCGAACAGCACCTTGTGGCGCTCGTCCGGCAAAAGCAGCGAGCGCTGCGCCAGAGGCGCATCCGGCTCACGCACGAGGCTGTCGAACAGACCGATGAAGCGCTGCTGATGATCAACCAGTTCGCAAAGATCGTAGAGAGCAGGATTGGCGTCGAAATCGAAGCGCACCGATCCGCCATCACCCCGATCATAGGCAAAAATCGTCAGATCGCTCATCGTCCCGTTCGACAGATTGCGAGCGGAGGCCGGCAGACCGTTGAAATCAAACTGGTAATTGAACGGCTCGATATTGACACCAAGCCAGGCGATCTGCTGGTCGCGATGCGACAGGCTGAGATCGCGGCGCATGTCCTCGTAGCGATAGCGCTGGTAGCGCAAAGCGCGGGACATCTGCTGCGCCACCTGCCGGATGAGGTCCGCAAACGTGGTCTCCGGCCCGATGCGGAACCGCAGCGGCACGGCATTGGCAACCATGCCCGGAATGCGTCGCATGTCAGCGCTGATCCGCGCCGTCACCATGGTCAGGATGGTCAGATCCTCGACATCGGTTGCCTTGGCGTAATAGCTTGCCACAAGCGCGATCAGGGTCTGCGGCAGGCTTCCGCCGGCCTGACGCCCCAGCGCCTCAATGGCGCCGATCCGGTCGCGCCCGATCTCGATGCTGTGGCGCAGCAGTCCGCCGACCGGCTCCACCTTGCGGCGCGTCAGGGTCACCGGGTCCGGCAGCCCCCGCAGCTGCTCCTGCCAATAGCTGCGATCGCGCTCGAAATGCACCGAGCGGCGATAGGACTGCTCGTAGGTTTTCAGATCATCCGGCGAGCCGAAATCACAGGGCGCGGCGGCGCGGCCGGCCTCCAGGGCGCCGTAGAGTTCCGCCACCCGATGCGCGAGAAGCCCGCCGGAGAAACCATCGAGCAGGATGTGATGCGCGGCGTGATACCAGATCCAGTGTCCGGCATCGACGCAGAGCAAGGCGCTGCGCCACAGGTCGTCTTCCGCCAGATCGACCGGCTTGCGGATTTCCGCCGCCATCCAGGCCTCCGCCGCCGCTGCGGGATCCGCGTCTTCGCGAAAATCCACAACCGGAAATTGTCCTTCATAGGTATCGAGCGCCACCTGGTAAGGCTGACCATCCAGCTCGCGGATCCGGCATCGCAGCAGCGGAAGTTCTGAGCTCAACTGCCTGAGAGCCTCGATAAAATTCGTTGGATTAAGATTTCCGCGAATTTCGATCGCCTCGGCGATCATGAAACTCCACTCGGAGCCAGAAAGTTTCTCCTTGAGCCACATGCCAGACTGCGACGATGAAAGTTCTCTGACTTTATTACTGTGAGAGAAAATAGAATTCATTGTCATTTAACACCTCAGTCTCAAAACAGGACACAGACATGCAGCACCAAAGGACGCGAATCCTTCGAATGAATACGTGATTCTTAGTTCATGATATGCGAACATTAGAGTCGTTCTACATCAAGATTGGCAGCTTGATGCGACTTCGGCCCAGTTATGTTTGTAAAGCCAACATAGCAGACTTTTTTTGTGCCACGCAATGTGAGGACCCCTACGATTTGTCGTTGGCAAAAACAAATAGGGCGCAAATTGGAAAACCCATACAAACGCATGGGTTGAGATGCCGGGAAAAACGGCTGAATTGTGCCGGGCAGCGCAGCATCATGCTGCACTGCAAACTTCAATCCTCAATGGAAACAAGGAGCTGGCCTGCGGCGGCAGGCAGCTGACGCGGCGATCGGCGATCGATCAATGGGGTGCCGCGAAGGTCGGACGCCCTTAGGTCCCGCAAAACGTCCGCGTCACGCGCTCGTCCGGTTTTGGCGGCACGCTGAGATCGGCCGTCTCGGGATCCTCGACATAGGGATTGGCGAGGGCATCGACGAGGCGATGGAAGAAGGAGAAGTCGTTATAGACGGCAGCGGCGATCGCCTCTTCGATGCGGTGGTTGCGGGGGATGAGCGCCGGATTGACGGCCTCCATCGCCGCCTGGCGCTCGGATGGCGTGCGGTCGTTGCCGATACGACCGCGCCAGCGGATGAGCCAGTCGGCAAGACCGGGTTGAGGGACCGCAAAGAGATCAGTCAATGTCTCGACGGCAGCCCCGCCAGCGACCTTCGACAGGCTGCGGAAGGTGAGCGTGAAATCCGCTTCGCCCTGATGCATCAGTTCAAGGAAATCGCTGACCAGCTGCCGGTCATCGGGCCCCTCGCCCGTCAGGCCGAGTTTCGCGGTAAACAGCGCCAGCCATTCGGCCTGGAAGACATCGCCGAAATCCTTGAGCACGCCGTTCGCCGCCTCCAGCGCCATCTCCTCGTCTGCATCAAGAAGCGGCAGCAGGCATTCGGCAAGCCGGGCAATGTTCCATTGGCCGATCCCGGGCTGGTTGGCATAGGCATAACGGCCGCGCTGGTCGATCGAGGAGAAGACCTTGCGCGGGTCATATTCGTCGAGGAAGGCGCAGGGGCCGAAATCGATGGTTTCACCTGATATCGCCATGTTGTCGGTGTTCATCACCCCATGGATGAAGCCGATCGACAGCCAGCGGGCAATCAGCCGCGCCTGCCGCTCGGCGATCAGGGTCAGCATGGCGAGGTAAGGATTTTCGGCGCCGCGTGCATGCGGATAATGCCGGTCGATGACGTAGTCGGCGAGCGTCTGAACGGCCTCTTCGTCGCCTTGGGCGGCAAAGAACTGAAAGGTGCCGACGCGGATATGGCTCGCTGCAATGCGGGTGAAGACCGCACCGGGCAGCATGGTCTCGCGCACCACCTGTTCGCCGGTCGACACGGCGGCAAGCGCCCGCGTTGCCGGCACGCCGAGCGCCGCAAAGGCCTCCGAGACGATGTATTCGCGCAAGACCGGACCAAGGGCTGCCATGCCGTCGCCATTGCGCGAAAAGGCGGTCGGGCCGGATCCCTTCAACTGGATGTCGCGACGCCGGCCGTCACGGTCGATGACCTCGCCGAGCAAAAGCGCCCGCCCGTCACCCAGCTGCGGATTGAAATGCCCGAACTGGTGGCCGGCATAGGCCTGGGCCAGCGGCTCGGCACCAACAGGCATGACCTGGCCCGACAAGACCTGCGCCAGCCGGACATCGCTTGCGCCCTCGACATCGAGGCCGAGTTCGGCGGCAAGCGCGTGGTTGAAGCGGATGAGGCCAGGCGCCCGGGCGGCGGCGGGACGCGCCGGCCGGTGGAAGGTCTGCGGCAGGCGGGCATAGCTGTTGTCGAAGGAAAACAAGACGACACTCCTCGTCCGGCAGCGCGCCGGGCATCTGTTGGGCTCCCTCCAGATATGGGAAGACCGGGTGGTGAGACAAGCCAAACCACCCCGAATGCCTCTAGTTCCGCCTGCTGCACTTCGAGCCGCACAAGCTACCGTTCGCTGGCAAGCGGCACGTCCGCAAGCAGGGGCGCATCGAGACCGGCAAAGGGATCCGTCCAGGCCGGCATTTGCTCAAGACGAAGGGACCAGGCCGCGATGGCAGGATATTCGGCAAGCGGCAGCCCGGCGACATCGTTGAAGGGCAGAAAGGTCGCCATGCGGAAATCCGCATAGGAGAGGCCGCTGTCGAGCAGGAAGGGCCGCGAGGCAAGTTCTGCATCAAGGATCACGGCAGCGCGCCTGAAGTCTTTGAGCCCCGCCGTGACCTTTGCCGGGTCGACCGGGCCGAGCCCGTAGCGTTGCTTGGTGCCATATTCGAAATGCACCACGTCACAGGCCATGGCGAAATTCGCCTTGCCCCAGCTCAGCCAGCGGATCATGTCCGGCTCGTCCTCGTCCGTGCGCCAGAACCCTGTGCCGGACAGGCGCGAGAGCCTGCACGCGATGGCATCGGCCTCCCAGAGACTGCGCCGCCCCTCTTCCTCCAGGATCGGGATCGACAGACCGGGATTGAGCGGCCGGTATCTCTCCGCCTGCCCGGGCGCGAAGGGCGCGGCAAAGACGAACTCGACCGGTGCGCCGAGATGACGGGCAGCGGCGACAGCGACCCGCGGGTTTGGATTGCGACTGTAATGCAGTTTCATCACCGATCTTCCTCCTCGAGCGCGACAGGAGATCCTGCGCTGCCCCAAACCACAGGGAGACACGGAAGTCGCAGCGCGTCCAGAGCCATGCCGGTCATTCCCTGATTTGGCTGTTGGTCGCTCCAGCCGGACATCGCTCATCGCTTGCAGGAGGATGACCGGACGCAGTACGATCGGGGATCAAGACCGGGAAGGCCAGGAGGCCAGCCGGCCAATGCCTGCGAGATCTATCATGCGCCCCGTCCGCCCCCTGATTGCCGCCCTCCTGCTCCCGCTCGCAATGCTGGCGGGCTGCACGACCACGGAAGACGCCAACCGTGCGCTGCAGTCGCGCTGGACCGGCCAGCCCGTCGAGCGCTTCTTTGCCGCCTATGGCCCGCCGATCGGCGAATATCCGCTGTCATCGGGCAAGATCTACACCTGGCGCGGCGGCGACAAGACCCGCTATATCCCGCCGACCTATTCGAGCCCGGAACCGGATCGCGTCATGGTCCGGACGGACACCCGCACCGACGGTTCCGGCCAGACGGTGGTCACCCAGACCCGCATCGTTACCCGCGACCCCTTCTGGGAGCCGGAAATGATCACCCCGCCGCAATATCAGCAGCTCTTCTGCGAGCTGCAGATCAACACCGACAGATCGGGCGTGATCGCCTCGATCCGCGCCAGCAACGACACCGACGGCGACGGCTTCAGCCTGTCACGCTGCGCCGAGGTCTTAGGGGTGGAGAAGCAATAGGCCGGAGCAAGGCCGACGGGAGACAGGCAGCCCTGTCTTTTCCGCGCCACGCCCTGCCGCAGACGCCATGGCTTCATCACCGGCATTCGACGTAGGTTTGCGCGATCCTTTGCCGTGGACAGGGCCGGACAGGTTACGCTAGGCTCGGAGATGGTTTAAGGGGACGATTGGCGGGACCGACATCCGGCCGCCTTGAGTCGACCAATTAGAGGGACGAAAAAGACATGTTGAAGCGCCTTTCACTCACCGCCGCCCTGTTTTCGCTGGCAGCAGCCCCCGCCTTTGCCCATCTTGACCCGGCAGCCCATGGCTCGCTGATGGCTGGCGTCTCGCACCCGTTCTTCGGCGCCGATCACATCCTGGCCATGGTCGCCGTGGGTGTCTGGGCAAGCCAGATCGGTGGACGCGCCCTGCTCGCCGTGCCGGCCGCCTTTGTGTCGATGATGGCCGTCGGCTTTGGCCTTGCGGTTGCAGGCGTATCCCTACCCTTCGTCGAGCCGGCGATCCTCGCCTCGGTCATCGGCCTTGGCCTCCTGGTCGCAGCCGCCGTCCGCCTGCCGGTCGCAGCCTCTGCTGCCGTTGTCGGCCTCTTTGCCCTCTTCCACGGCCATGCCCATGGCGGTGAACTGGGTGCCGCCGGTGCACTGTCCTTCGGCCTCGGCTTCCTGATCGCAACCGCTGCCCTGCATGGCGCTGGCATTGCCCTTGGCCTCGGCGTCACCCGCTTCGGTCCGGTGGTCGCCCGCGTGCTCGGCCTTGCAACCGTCGTCGGTGGTGCCGCCATCGCGTTGGGCTGAGCAGCCTGACCGGCGCCATCGCCTGAAACATGAAAGCCGCCGTGCCTGCCCGAACCGGGCCAGCCATGGCGGCTTTTTTTATGTCGGTGCGAATGACGCCAGCCTGTGCTGACGCAACCCAGATGGCCGGACATGAAAACGGCGCGAGGGGATCGCGCCGTTTCCGTTTTCCGTCAGGATCAAACCGGCTTCCCGGTCTCAGAACTCTTCCCAGTCGCTGCGCACGGCAGCATTGCCCTGGAAGGCCGAAGCAAGCTTGCGGCTGAGAGCCCGGGCCGGAGACGGACGCTGGGCTTCGCTGGCAGCAGCCTGCCTTGGCCGCATCGAGGTCTGTGCCGGCTGGCCCATCTTGAACTGCGCCAGCAGGCCGTTGAGTGCGCCAACCTCTTTCGCCAGGCTGTAGCTGGCGGCGGTGGTTTCCTCGACCATGGCCGCATTCTTCTGCGTGTCCTGGTCCATCTGGTTCACCGCCGTGTTGATCTGCTGCAGGCCTGAGGACTGTTCCTGGGCCGATTCGACGATGGCAACCACATGGCGGTTGATCTCCTGGACCTCCGCCACGATGGTTTCGAGCGCCTGACCCGTATGGCCGACAAGCTGCACGCCCTCCTGGACCTGCGCATTCGACGTCATGATCAGCGCCTTGATTTCCTTCGCTGCATTGGCCGAACGCTGGGCGAGCTCTCGCACTTCCTGGGCAACGACGGCAAAGCCCTTGCCGGCCTCACCGGCACGCGCGGCTTCAACGCCGGCATTGAGGGCCAGCAGGTTGGTCTGGAAAGCGATCTCATCGATCACACCGATGATGTTGGAGATCGACTGGGACGACTGCTCGATCTTCTGCATCGCGACCACGGCCTGGCGGACGATCGCGCCGGAATCTTCCGCACCCGACTTGGCGCGCGACACGAGATGGCCGGCCTCCTGGGCACGCTTGGTGCTGTCCTTGACCGTCGTGGTGATCTGCTCGAGGGCAGCCGCAGTCTCTTCGACGGCTGCCGCCTGCTGCTCGGTGCGCTTGGCAAGATCGTCGGCAGCCGACTTGATCTCGTTCGAGCCGGCATTGATGCCACGGGCATTTTCGGCGACGTGCGACAGCGCGTCCTCAAGCTTGGCGGCAGATGTGTTGAAGTCCATGCGCACGCCGTCCAGCGACTGGACGAAGGGCTGGTCGATGCGGAAAGAGAGATCGCCATCGGACAGGCGCGAAAGAGCCGTTGCAAGATTGTCGACGGCGAACTTGACGTCCTCGGCTTCCTTCACCGCCTGTTCCTGGCGCGCCAGCCGCTCCTTCTCGCTCATGCTGCGATTGGCCTCGGCCTCGCGCTCCAAACGGATGCGATCCCTTGCATTGCTGCGGAAGACTTCGGCAGCCTTGGCGATCTGGCCGATTTCGTCCGAACGGCCAAGGCCGGGAATGTCGTCTTCGACATTGCCGTCAGCAAGCCCTGCAAGCCGGGCCCGCAGGCCGAGCATCGGGCGCGTGATCCCCGCCTGGGAGATGTAAAGCGCGACGGCGAAGGCGATGATCAGGCCGGCCGCGACGCCGATGATGCTGGAGCGTGTCGCCGAGGCAACGGCAGTCCCGAGGGCGGCAGTGCCATCGGTGAGCAGCACCTGCATGGCCTGGTTATGGTTACCGCTGAGCGTCGAGAGCTTTCCAAAGAGATCACCATGCTGCGCCCGGAGCGCCTTGACCTTCTCGGCGTCGCCGGCAGCGGCTGCGGCCAGCATCTGGTCGAGATTCTGCTTGAGCTCACCGATGAAGGCGGTGAGTTCTTTCATGGCTTCGGCGCGGCTCGGAACTTCCTTGGTGACCCGGTCGTACCGCTCATAGGCCGTCTTGAAGTTCTTCTCATAACGCTCGGCGAGCGCCTTGTACTCCTCGGAATTCGAATCCATGTCGGCCATCCGCTGCGACATGGCGACGGAGGTCCAGATCGCGGCGGATGCCCGGGCGCCGAGGATCGTCAGATCCGCTTCACGGGTCAGCATGACCTGATATTGGCTGTTTGTAGAATTCAGGGTCATCATCAGCCAAGCCGATGTGGCCGTGGACATGATCGCCAGCGCAAGCAGCGCTACGAGCACCTTGCTTCTGATCGTCAGCTTTTCCAACATGGATTGTTCCTTTCGGGCACGAACAAAACCTTGAGCCAGGGCGCACGAATCCGGTGCCGGCAGGCCGCTCGCAAAAGCGGCTCTGGTCGGCTCGGATCGCAGACGGGGCTGCGCCTGTTCGGCGCCCCTGACACGCGAATATCAATATGTGAGGATTGCCCATTCATTGGGCGGAAAGACGAGACCTGCGGAGATGCAAAGGACCGCAGGAGCAAGGTCCGGCAAACAACCGAACCTGTTGCGCTTCAAACGACCTTCGGCAATCGACCGCCGAGCACAAGGACAGTGCGGCAGCCGAAGATATTGTCAGCCGCAACCATTTGTCGAATGTACGAATATCTGCACATCGTCAACAAATGGTTAGTCATATAGCTGATGCGACACGCGCCTATAGCCCATCAGGCTGCCCCCCTGATCAGGTGGGACGCCTCACCCATGCAGTCAGAGCGGCGGTTCGGTGACGAACGGCATGATGTCGACGCCGTCACCGGGAAAGACCGTGATATGCGGATGATCGATGAACAGTTCAGCCGCCGCTTTCGCCGTCTCGGCCTCGACGATCAGATAGCCGCAGATCGCATTCGTGGCCGCAGAAATGCCATCGCGCGTGACGCGCATGGTCTTTCCCACCATGCCGCCGCGATTGAGAATGGAGGTCGCATTGCGGAGCTCCCACGCGCCCCATAGTGGAACCCCCTCAGCGTCGATCGCATCCTGCTCGGCCTTGGTGAGACTGCGAAAGCGCGCAAGATCCTCCGGCTGCATCGTGTAGACGGCGAGATAGTTTGGCATGCCGACGCCTCGTGATCAGGTGATGACCCGATGAAGACTAACGCGCCAGTTGCAGCAAGTCACCCTCGCGAAGGGCGGTCATCCCCGACCGCGATAGGTCGCGACGCCTTGGTCGGGCAACCATACGCCCTTCGGCGCTTCACCGGTCTGCCAGAAGACATCGATCGGGATGCCGCCGCGCGGATACCAGTAGGCACCGATCCTGAGCCATTTGGGATCGAGAAGCGCGACGATCCGCTTGGCGATATAGACCGAGCAATCCTCATGAAAGGCGCCGTGATTGCGGAAGGAAAACAGGAAAAGTTTCAGCGACTTCGATTCCACCAGCCAGTCGCCGGGAATGTAGTCGATGACGATATGGGCGAAATCCGGCTGGCCGGTCATCGGGCAGAGCGAGGTAAACTCGGGCGCGGTAAAGCGCACGACATAATCCGTGCCGGCATTGCCGTTCGGCACGCGCTCCAGCACGGCGGTTTCGGGGCTGGTGGGTGCATCCACGCTTTGGCCAAGCTGGGTCAGTCCGGACGTATCGGTCTTGCTCATGATGGGATCCTTTGCTGTCAACGCCCGAGTTCGATGCCGGCGCCATGCGCCATCTCGTTTTCGGGCTCTACGTGAATGGTGACGCGGGTGCCGGGCACCGCCTTGTGCACGGCCATTTCCAGCCGGTCACAGATCACATGCGCGTCGCGCACGCTCATCCTGGAGGGAACGACGAGATCGAAGGCGACGAAGGTGGCCGCCCCAGCGCGCCGCGAGCGCAGATAGTGCACGCCGAGCGAGCCTTCGGAATTCTCCTTGATCGCCTGACGGATCGCCTCGTCTTCCTCGGGAGATACGGCGATATCCATCAACCCGGCGACAGACTGCGCGATGACCTTCCAGCCCTGCCAGATGATGTTGAGCGCAACCAGGATCGCCAGCACCGGATCGAGAATGGCGTATCCAGTCGCCAGCACCAGGACGAGGCCGATGATGACGCCGATCGAGGTCACCACGTCGGACATGATGTGCTGGCCGTCTGCGGACAGCGCCGGCGAACGGTGGCTGCGCCCCACACGAATGAGCAGCGTCGCCCAGGCGGCATTGATGACGGCGGCAAGACCGTTGATCGCAAGGCCGAGGAACGGCGCCTCGGGCAAGGTCGGATACTGCAGCGCCGGAATTGCCTCGCGGATGATGAGCAGTGCCGCAACCACGATCAGCACGCCTTCCAGAACGGCAGAGAGATATTCCGCCTTGTGGTGACCGTAAGGGTGGTCGTCATCGGCAGGCTTCTGCGCATAGCGGATGACGAAATAGGCGAGGAAGGCGGCAATCACATTGACGGTCGATTCCAGCGCATCCGAGAGCAGCGCGACCGAACCCGTGACATACCAGGCGAGCAGCTTCAGCCCCATGACGCCGAAGGCGAGCGGAATGCCGATGAGAGCGAGCCGCCGCACCAGATTGTCTTGTTGTGCCGCCATGGCCTTCTTCCCTGCAGATGCGAGTGAATTGCAGACGCAATTCCAAAAACGACAAAACCGCCCGGCAAAGCGGGCGGTTCGTTTGAATGTCGGCAGTGTAATGGCGAAGGGTTGAGGAAAGGTCAAGGCGGCAGATGGCCTGTGCACAGGCCTGCCATGTCGGACGCCAATCCTGCCTTGGCACAAACGAAACGAGGCTGCCGCGCCCCCGGACCTCACATCAAAAAACATGGCCGCACCTTTGAAGGGTGCGGCCAACTTGGCTGTTTGCGACGCGCAGGACTTAGAAGTCGAACGAGGCGGACACCATGACCGTGGTCGGAGCGCCGGCCGCGAGGAAGCCACGGGCGGACGAGGCCCAGTAGTTCTCGTTGAAGACGTTTTCGACATTCGCCCGGATTTCGATCGGCTTGCCGTTCTCGCGCTCGAACTTGTAACGCGCGCCGAGGTCCACACGCGTCCAGTCGTCGATCTTCTGCCTGTTGGCCTGATCGTAATAGGTGCTGCCGTTGTAGACGACGCGCCCGGTCAGGGTGAGGTTCTCGATCCAGGGCAGATCATACTCGCCATAGAGGCTGACGACGGTCTTCGGCACACCCGGTGCGTCATTGCCATTGACGGCGGCGTTGCTCGTCTGAGCGAGTTCCGCATCCATGAACGTCACACCACCCAGAAGCCGCAGGCCGTCGATCACCTCGCCATAGGCCGAGAGTTCGATGCCGCGGTTCACCTGCAGACCATCGACCGAATAGATACGGGTCGTGGCATTGGTATAGGCGCTTTCCTGGCGGATCTCGAAGAGCGCGGCCGTCAGCATGACGCTGCCGAGATCGTATTTGACGCCGATTTCCTTCTGGTCGCTGACGAAGGGGCGGAAGATTTCGTTGGCATTGGCAGCCGTTGTCGGTGCAATGGCGCCTTCGGTCAGCGCTTCAACATAGTTGGCATAGATGGAAAGCTCGTTCGTCAGGCTGAGGTTTGCAGCAACAGCCGGGCTGAAACGGCCCTCTTCATAGAAGTAGTTCTGCACGCCGACCACACCGCGATCCGGGCGGGTGTTGTAGCCTCTCTGACGCATTTCCTGATAGCGACCGCCGAGTGTCACCTCCAGGCGCTCATCGAAGAAGCCGAGCGTGTCGGAAAACGCGATGCTGGTCGATAGCAGGTCGGCGAACAGCGGCAGGTTGTCCGATGTCGGCAGATTGAGACCACTGACCGCGCTGTCGGGCAGATAGGTCGGGCTGTAGATATTGGTCGTATAGCTGCCCGGGAGACGCAGGGAACCGGGGGCAAAACCGCCACGGTAATTCTCGTTGAGGCTCTTCTGCAGCGAGACATTGACCTTGTGATTGACCGGGCCGGTGTCGAACTCGGACCGGACGCCGATTTCACCCGAATAGCCGTCGATCTGCTGCGGCTGGATGGAAAGCTCCGAGAGCGCCCTGCCGCTCACATTGTTGATCGTATAGGACGACGTCAGGAAGTCCTCGCGGTAGCGGCTGGCGCCAGCGGCCGCATAAAGCGTCGTGTTGTCGAGGATATCGTATTCGATACGGGCAGCCGCCATCTTGTGGGTGCTGTCATGATATTCGAACGGGTTGGCCGTGTTGATTTCACCATCCGGGGCGGACGGAATGGTGATGCCGGATGCCGCCGCGTTAAACAGCGATGTCGGCGCATCGATCTTCTGGTTGGAGTGATTGAGGTCCAGCGAGGCGCGGACGTCTTCACCCTGATAATCCAGACCGAGCGAGGCGACACCGACTTCGACCTCGTTGTTGTCCATCGCCGTATCACCAAAGCGGTAGGAACCGTTGGCGCGAATGCCCCACTCGCCGGCCGGGCCATAACGGCGGCTGACATCGACATGGTTGGAGAACTGGCCGTCGCTGATATAGGTGGTCGTCAACCGTGTCAGCGGTTCGTCGCCGGCGCGCTTCGGGATGAGATTGATGGTGCCGCCGACACGACCGATGCCGCCATTGACGAAGGCCGTCGGTCCCTTCAGGACCTCGACCCGCTCGACACCTTCGAGGAAGCTGCGGCGCGGATTGGCGAGATAGGGAAGCCCGTCATACAGCATGTCGAGATTGACGACCGAGAAGCCGCGAATGAAGAAGGAATCGCGTTCGCTGTAGACTGGCGCATCCTGACGGACCGAGGGATCGTTGAGCGTCAGATCGGCAACCGTGCGCGCCTGCTGGTCGCGGATCAACTGGCCGGTATAGGCGGTGATGCTGAACGGCGTCTTCAGCACGGACTTGTTGCCCAGCGCGCCAAGGCGGGCGCCCTTGGCGACCTGATTGCCGGCATAGGCTTCCGGCGGCTGACCAACGGTTCCCGTTGCCGGTGGCTGTTTCGTTGCATTTCCGGTGACCACGATGGGCGCGAGCCGCGTATCGGCCTCCGTGGAGGCATTGGCCGTGTTG
>JARXAK010000174.1 GCA_029865885.1 Rhizobium sp.
ATCCTGCAGAGCTATGCCCTGCAGGACCGCTCCGCCTCGAACGACGACATAGACGCCCTCATCATCGCCACGCGCGGCTATCTGCGCCGCCTCATGGCCGAGCGCGACAGGTCGCGTTAGCCGAGCTGCCAGATCCGTTTCGCATTACCGGAGAAGAGCATGCCCTTTTCCTGCGTCGTGCAGCCATGCAGCAGCGCCTGCGTCGTCGCGACCCAGGTGGATAGCCCGCCGCCCAGCGTGCAGACCGGCCAGTCCGAACCCCAGATCGCCCGATCAAAGCCAAAGGCTGTGATCGTGTGCTCGAAATAGGGTTTGAGATCATTGAGCGTCCAGTTTTCCAGATCGCCATAGGCCGGAATGCCGGAGATCTTGACGCAGACATTGTCGCGTTTGGCAATGTCGGTGATCCCGGTCTTCCAAGCATCAAAGCCATGCCCCTTGATGTCGGGCACGCCGCAATGGTCGAGGATGAAGGTGACATCGGGCGCAAGATCAACCAAGGCCTTCGCCTTGTCGATCTGATGCGGCAGCATGCAGAGATCGAAGGTGAGACCCGTGCCTGAGAGCCGTTTCACATTCTCCCGGAACAACGCGCCCTCGGACACATCGTCGGGCACCACATGCAACACGCGGCGGAAGCCCTTGACGAAAGGGTTTGTGCGCTGGGCTTCGAGATAGGCGGCAAAATCAGGATCTTCCGGCCGGCAGGAGGCGATGACGCCACGCAGCAGGCTATCGGGCATCCGCAACAGGTCCTGGACCATCTCGGTTTCCCGGGAAATGTCCTCGGGCGCCACATCCACCTCCATATGCAGCACGGAGGAAATTCCAATCCGCTTTGCTTCCCGCGAATAAGTCTCCCAGGTGAAGTCGGCATCCAGCGCCGGCACATCCTTCAGCCAGGGGTAGGTTAGACGGTCGCGATAGATCAGATGCAGATGGGTATCGATGATCATGGCAGGCCCCTCCCAAGGCCGTTGAACTCAATTCGTATCCGACGCCTCTGCCCCCAGACCGGCTCCAGCGAGCACCGAGATCCGTCGCGCCGTCTCCGTCAGCGCCTCGATGGTGCGGGTGATATCGGGGGCCTCAGGCGCGTTGATGATGGTGATGTAGGGCACGGTGAGCGCGCCCAAGGCCTCGCCATCGGCGCTGACGATCGGTGCCGAGAGGTTGACGACGCCAGCCGTCTGCGCGCTCGGCATCATCTCGTAGCCACGCGCCCGGATCTGGTCGAGCCTGCTGATGAACGCCTCCGTCATCCGTCCGTCCGGCCCGCCGCTCGCCACATGCTCGGCGACCATCATCGCCCGCACCTCGGGGCTACGGAAGGCGAGAAGTATATGGCCGGAGCCGGTGTCGAACAGCCCCATGCGTGAACCGACCCGGATCGAGATCCCCCAATAGCCCGGCGCCTCCAGCTGCGCGATGACGACGGGATGGCCCCGGTCATAAACGACGATATGGTTTTCCTGCCGGGTGATTTCGGCCAGCTCGCGCATCAACGGCATGGCGAGCGAGGCAAGCCGCCGTGTCGGCGCATGCAGTTGTGCCAGACCAAAGAGCTTCAGCGTCAGCACGTAGCGATCACCATCGAGCCGCGCGACATAGCCGCGCTTCACCAGCCGGTCGAGCATCCGGTAGAATTCGTTGGGACTGCGGTCGAGTTTCTTGGCGATCTCGGCCTGGCTCAAGCCCCCATCGACGCCCGCCAGAAGCTCCAGAATGTCGAGACCCTTGTCGAGCGCCGGGGCCCGGTAACGGTCCTGATCCACATCATTCACGCATGTCTCTCCTCGCAGCCCCGAACCACTCTTGACCTTTATGAATAAATGTTTTGCATATGAATGATGCTCGCATCGACAGTGAGAATATGCAAGGGTCGAATGACGAGGGATCGGCTGGAGGAGCCAAGAGCATGAACCTTGAGAACAAGCATGTGCTGGTGACGGCTGCCGGCCAGGGCATCGGTCGCGCCAGTGCCATCGCCTTTGCGCGCGCTGGGGCAACGGTCGTGGCGACCGACATCAACACGGAGGCGCTGGCGAGCCTCGATGGCGAGGCCGGCATTACGACACGCAAGCTCGATGTTCTGAACGATGATGCGGTGAAGGCCGTGGTCGCCGAGACCGGCCCCTTCGATGTGCTGTTCAACTGCGCCGGCGTCGTGCATGGCGGCACGGTCCTGGACATGGCCGACAAGGATCTCGACTTCGCCCTTGATCTTAATGTGCGTGCGATGATCCGCACCATCCGGGCCGTGCTGCCATCAATGCTGGAGCGCGGCGAGGGATCGATCATCAACATGGCCTCGGTCGCAAGCTCGATCAAAGGCGTGCCGAACCGCTTCGCCTATACCGTCACCAAGGCAGCCGTGATCGGCCTCACCAAGTCGGTCGCCGCCGACTATGTGACACAAGGCATCCGCTGCAACGCCATCTGCCCGGGCACGGTCGAAAGCCCCTCGCTGCAGGACCGCATGCGCGCGCAAGGGGACTACGATGCCGCCCGCGCCGCCTTCATCGCCCGCCAGCCGATGGGACGCCTTGGCACGCCGGAAGAAATTGCCGACCTTGCCGTCTATCTCGCCGGCGCCACCTATACCTCGGGCCAGGCCTATGCCATCGACGGCGGCTGGACGATTTAGAGCATTTCCGGTGATCGCGTGATCACCGGAAATGCTCTACCTATTTGTTTTTACGCAGTCCGGACGCAAAACCGCTGACGCACTTTTGCTGGACGTGCTCTCGTTCTGAAAAAGGAAGAAGACCATGAAACTGATGCGCGTTGGCCCGCTGGGTCAGGAAAAGCCTGCGATCCTCGACAAGGACGGCAAGATCCGTGACCTCTCTGGCCATGTCGCCGATATCGGCGGCGCTGCCATTTCGCCGGAAGGTCTGGCGAAGATCGCCGCCCTTGACCTCGCCACACTGCCCGAGATCGCAGCAGACCGCATCGGCGCCTGCGTTGCCGGCACCGGCAAGTTCATCTGCATCGGCCTCAACTATTCCGACCACGCCGCCGAAACGGGTGCAGCCGTGCCGCCGGAGCCGGTTATCTTCATGAAGGCGACCTCGGCCATTTGTGGCCCGAACGACGATGTCCTGATCCCGCGCACCTCGGAAAAGACCGACTGGGAAGTTGAACTCGGCGTCGTCATCGGCAAGACGGCGAAATATGTCTCGGAAGCCGACGCCATGGACTATGTCGCCGGCTACTGCGTCTCCCACGACGTCTCCGAACGCGCCTTCCAGACGGAGCGAGCGGGACAGTGGACCAAGGGCAAGTCCTGCGACACCTTCGGCCCGATCGGACCCTGGCTCGTCACCAAGGACGAAATAGCAGATCCGCAGAACCTCAAGATGTGGCTCTCGGTCAATGGCAAGATGATGCAGGACGGCTCGTCCAAGACCATGGTCTACGGCGTCGCCCACCTCGTCTCCTATCTCAGCCAGTTCATGAGCCTTCACCCCGGCGACGTCATCTCCACCGGCACGCCCCCGGGCGTTGGGCTGGGCATGAAGCCCCCGCAGTTCCTGAAGGCCGGCGACGTGGTCGAACTCGGCATCGAGGGCCTCGGCACGCAGAAGCAGACCTTCAAGGCGGATGTCTGAGTTGAACTTTTAGGACCGTTGTTGACCCCGCCCATGTGGCGGGGTCAGACCTCTGAAAGAGGTCAGAACCTGTAATTCAAACCCACCCGGAGGAGATGGGCCGAAGGCTCCGACCTGTAGCTGTCGAGCGGGCTGACCGTGCCGAGCGGCGAGGTGCGCGAACGGTAGTCGGTGTAGAGATATTCGGCCTTGAAGCTCAGCGCGTCCGTCATGGCATATTCGGCACCGACCCCAGTCACAAAACCCAGATAGGTTTGCTTGTCCTGTCCGTCGATGGCCCCCACGACCGGATTGACCCCACCCTTGCCCTGGGCGACGGCGAGACCACCGGTGAGATAGAGCAGCGTCAGGTCCATGGCGACGCCGACACGGGCGCGGGCGGTCCCCTGCCAGCCGAGTTCGTAGTAGCAATTCTGCGCGGGAAAGCCTTGGCAGGCCTGGTTGCCCTTGGCTCTGGCCCAAACAACATCCGTCTCGACGCCATAGACCATGTTGCCATTCTGGACATTGTAGCCGGCCGTTACGCCAGCGGCCCCGCCCTTCAGTGAGGTCTCGGATCGAAGCGTGCCGGAACCGGTTTGCGTCTCGACCTCGCCGACCACGCCACCACCGACAACGCCCACATAGCCGCCGCCCCAATCGTGAATGATTTCGGCAACAGCGCCTTGCGGTGCATCGGCTGGACCAAGATCGGCAGACGTCGCAACTGTGGCGATGAAACCAGCACACATGCTGGCAAAAAACAATTTGGTGCTCACGAAAACTCCTGCGGACATACCCGCCGCGACCTGCGCGGCGCTTGGCTGACACCCGGCTTCCGTCAGCAACCCATGGAAGCAAAAAGCCGGGCGTCACCACCCGGCTTTAACGATCGTATCTGATCCGAAGCTTACTTGATCAACGGCAGGATGCTGTCGATCGACTTCTTCGCGTCACCGTAGAACATGCGCGTGTTCTCCTTGTAGAACAGCGGGTTCTCGATGCCGGAATAGCCGGTGCCCTGGCCGCGCTTGGAAACGAAGACCTGCTTGGCCTTCCAGACTTCCAGAACCGGCATGCCGGCGATCGGCGAGTTCGGGTCTTCCTGGGCGGCCGGGTTGACGATGTCGTTCGAGCCGATGACGATCGCCACATCCGTTTCCGGGAAGTCCTCGTTGATCTCGTCCATTTCCAGAACGATGTCGTAGGGCACCTTGGCTTCCGCCAGAAGCACGTTCATGTGGCCCGGCAGGCGGCCCGCGACCGGATGGATGGCGAAGCGCACCGTCTTGCCCGCAGCACGCAGCTTGCGGGTCAGTTCCGAGACCGACTGCTGTGCCTGGGCAACTGCCATGCCGTAGCCCGGAACGATGATGACGCTGTCGGCATCGTTCAGCGCATTGGCAACACCATCACCATCAATGGCGATCTGCTCGCCGGTCACTTCCATCTGCGGGCCCGTGGTCCCGCCGAAGCCGCCGAGGATGACCGAGACGAAGCTGCGGTTCATCGCCTTGCACATGATGTAGGAAAGGATCGCACCGGACGAACCGACCAGCGCACCAACGACGATCAGAAGATCGTTCGACAGCGAGAAGCCGATGGCCGCTGCCGCCCAGCCGGAATAGCTGTTGAGCATCGAGACGACGACCGGCATGTCGGCGCCGCCGATGCCCATGATCAGGTGGTAACCGATGAACAGCGCCAGAAGCGTCATCAGGATCAGCGTCCAGCTGCCTGCACCCTGGAAATAGAGGACCAGCAGGATCAGCGAGCCGAGGGCAGCAGCCGCGTTCAGCATATGGCCGCCCGGCAGTTTCTTCGCCTTGCCATCGACCTTGCCGGCCAGCTTGCCATAGGCGACGACCGAGCCGGTAAAGGTCACCGCGCCGATGAAGACACCGAGGAAAACCTCGATCTTCAGGACGGCAATCTCGGCTCCGGTCTTTTGTGCAATCTTGAGGGCAAAGCCGGCGAAATCGCCAAACAGCGTCGCCTGACCGGCCTGGGCTGCACAGGCAACAGCACTGAGCGCTGCATCACAGGATGTCAGGCCGGCATCGGACAAGGTGCTGGCAATCCGCCACATCTCGATTTCGGCATTGAAGCCGATAAAGACGGCGGCAAGACCAACCAGCGAATGCATGGCAGCCACAAGCTGCGGCATTTCCGTCATCTGGACGCGCTGGGCAACAACCCAGCCGATGCCGCCACCGATGGCGATCATGACGGCAGAGACGAACCAGTTGCCGGCGCCGGGGCCTAGAAGCGTCGCGACGACGGCAAGCGCCATGCCTGCAATGCCATACCAGACGGCGCGCTTGGCGCTTTCCTGGCCTGAAAGCCCGCCCAGCGACAGGATGAAGAGAACGGCTGCGACGACATAGGCCGCTGTGGTGAATCCGTATTCCATGTGTGTGTCCCCTCCCCTAACTCAAGACTTCTGGAACATGGCGAGCATGCGCCGGGTGACCATGAAACCACCGAAGATGTTGATGCCGGCCATCAGGACCGACAGCGCACCGAGGATGATCACCAGGAAGTTGCCCGAACCGATCTGCATCAGGGCACCCAGAATGATGATCGAGGAGATGGCATTGGTGATCGCCATCAGCGGCGTGTGCAGCGAATGGCTGACATTCCAGATGACCTGGAAACCGACAAAACAGGCGAGCACGAAGACGATGAAATGGTTCATGAAGCTGGCCGGTGCATAAAGACCGGCGAGCAGGATCAGCGCACCGCCACCGGCGAGCATCGCAACCTGGCTCTTGGTCTGCGCCTTGAAGGCAGCGATTTCCTGGGCCCGCTTTTCTTCAGGCGTCAGCTCCTTCACCTTTTCCTTCGGCTTGGCAGCCGCGATCGCCTGGATCTTCGGCGGCGGCGGCGGATAGGTGATCTCGCCGTCCTTGGTGACGGTCGCCCCCCGGATGACATCGTCTTCCATGTTGTGCACAACGACGCCGTCCTTGGCCGGCGTCAGATCCGTCATCATGTGGCGGATATTGGTCGAGTAAAGCGTCGAGGACTGTGCGGCCATGCGGCTCGGGAAGTCCGTATAGCCGACGACAGTCACGCCGTTCTCCGACACGATCTTCTGATCCGGAACGGTGAGGTCGCAATTGCCGCCACGCTCGGCGGCAAGGTCGATGACGACGGAGCCAGGCTTCATCGCAGCGACCATGTCGGCGAGCCAGAGCTTTGGCGCGTCACGACCGGGGATCAGCGCCGTGGTGATGACGATGTCGATCTCCGGCGCCAGTTCGCGGAACTTGGCAAGCTGCTTTTCGCGGAACTCCGGCGAAGAGGGTGCGGCATAACCACCGGTGGCTGCCCCATCCTGGGCGGCTTCGAATTCGAGGAAGACGAACTGCGCGCCCATGCTCTCGATCTGTTCGGCGACTTCGGGGCGCACGTCGAAGGCATAGGTGATCGCGCCGAGCGAGGTCGCCGTGCCGATCGCAGCGAGACCCGCCACGCCTGCACCGATGACCAGAACCTTGGCCGGCGGCACCTTGCCGGCAGCCGTCACCTGGCCGGTGAAGAAACGGCCGAAATTGTTGCCAGCCTCGATGACGGCACGGTAGCCGGCGATGTTGGCCATAGACGACAGCGCGTCCATCTTCTGGGCGCGGCTGATGCGCGGCACCATGTCCATGGCAACGAAGGTCGCGCCCTTGGCTTTGGCCTGCTCGAGCAAGGCCGCATTCTGGGCCGGGTAGAAGAAGGAGATCAGCGTTTTGCCCGGACCGAGGCGGTCCACTTCGGCTGTTTCCGGCGGACGCACCTTGGCGATGATGTCAGCCGTTTTGTAAAGGGCGGCGGCCGTGTCGACGACCGTCACACCGGCGGCGCGATAGGCGTCGTCCGAGAGGCCGGCGGCCTTGCCGGCGCCGCTTTCGATCACGCATTCATAGCCGAGTTTCTGCAATTGCGTGGCGCTGTCCGGCGTCATCGCGACGCGGGCCTCGCCGGCATAAATCTCCCTTGGCGATCCGATCTTCAATCCCATCTCCCAAACTCCGTTCGAACGGGTCATACCTTTTGCCCTCGCCTAAAGTCGAAGGCCACTCCGATGGCGGACACGAGCAGAAGCGAGAGCGCATGTCTAGTCCAGCTTCAAAGACAAGTGACGGTTTTGCATCAGGTGATTTCCGCTTAAAACGATTTTTGTTGCAGTGCACACTGACAGTCCTCTTCGGCAACGGATGGAACAATTGCCGACGCGCCCTGTTTCCCCCGGGGAACAATCCACAGGGAGACACACATGCTGCAATGGATCCTCATCCTTCTTCTGATTGCTGCCGTCGCCAGTCTGCTCGGTTTTCGCGGTGTCGCAGGCGCTTCGGCCAGCGTCGCCAAGATCCTGATTTTCATCGTCCTGATCGTGATGATCATCGCCCTCTTCACCGGCGCCGTCATCGTCGCCTGACATCGCGCGGCCCCAAGACTGAGGGCCACGCATGCGGGTCCTTTCGAGACTGGGCGATCAGATGAAGGGTCTGGCCGGTTGCTCGGCCGGCATCCAGCCGGCAAGCGCCTGCAAACCCTGTGGGTCGAGGATATCGCAGCCGCGGTCACGCCAGCGGATCAGCCCCCGATCGGCGAGTTTCTTCAGCGTCTTGTTCGTGTGCACGATCGACAGGCCGAGCGTATCGGCAAAATGCATCTGGGTAACCGGGATATATCGGTGATTATCGCCGAGAATGCCCGCGTTTGCTCCGCGATGAAAGAGGAAGGCCAGCAGATAGGATGATCGCTCCAGCGCAGACCGCCGACCGATGCTCAGCAGATGTTCGTCGAGGATGCTCTCCTCGCGCGCCGCGAGCCAGGTCAGGTCGAAGCCGAGGCCGGCGTGATGCTCGAACAGTGAAAACAAGCGGCTTCGTTCGAAGACGCAGAGGGTCATCGGCGTCAGGGCTTCCACCGAGTGCTGCATCTCGGCCATGACGGCACCCTGCAACCCGATCATGTCGCCCGGAACGAGATAGTTCAAAATCTGCCGCCGGCCATCCTCCAGGATCTTGTAGCGGAAACCCCAGCCCGACAGCACCGTGTAGAGATGCGCGCTGCGCGAACCTTCCACCAAGACCGTCGTCCCCGGGTCGGCAACCAGTTCCCCGCGTTTGAACGTCGCGACAAACTCCAGTTCCGCTTCGGTGAACGGTCGGAATCGCTTCATCTGCCTGAGGGGGCAGTCATAACAACTGACACGAATGGGAGTCTGGCGCGGTTCGATTGCCACGGGATCACCTCGTTTGTCCGCCATGCTGTTCCGACCGGGAACAATGCAGGCTGTGCATGTCTTTTTTAAATGACGGTGGTCAGGGGACGTCCGATAACGCGCCTCTGACAAGAGGAAATTCCATGATCAATGCCCCGCTCCGTGTTCTCGTCGCCGAGAACCAGTATCTGATTGCGATGGAGGTGGAGCGCATCCTTCTCGACACACTGGGATGCGATGTGACCATTGCGCCGATCGCACAGCTTGCCGATGCGCTGGCGACAGCGGCATTCGATGTGGTGGTCATTGACGCGGCGCTGGCCGAGAGCCTGAACGTCGAGCATAGCCGCCTTGTCGTGGATGCCGGGGCAAGGCCCGTCTTCCTGTCCTCCTACGACCACTTTACCGGCAGCGGTCCTCTTGTTGCCGCATATCCGGTCGTCGCAAAACCGCCGCAGGCCGAAGAACTGGCTGCAGCGGTTTTGAAAGCGGTGCATGGTCAGGCGCCCTCAGACAGCGAAGGCTTTCTTGATGACCGCTGAGCTGTGCGCATCGGGGCCGTAATCGCCCTCACCGGTCACGCCCAGGATCTCCTGAAGCTTGTTGCGCGCCCGGTTGATACGGCTCTTGATCGTGCCCACGGCACAACCGCAGATCTCGGCGGCTTCTTCATAGGCGAAGCCGGAAGCCCCCACGAGAATGATCGCCTCACGC
>JARXAK010000245.1 GCA_029865885.1 Rhizobium sp.
AAAGACAAGCCTTCGCCCGGCGCTGCCAAGCCCGGGCGAAGGCGACGTGCCTGATACCAAGTGTCGATGATAGGAACCCATAGGATCGGCTCGACCGCCCTTTCTGGCTAGGAGAGGTCCGAAGAGCGATGCTGACGCATCGGTCAAGGAGCTCGACAACGCCAGAAGGGGCGGGAAGCCGACCAAAGGTGGCTTCTTGCAGGCCTCTGGCGGTGTTGCACCGCTTGGCCGATGCGACAGCATCGCTCGGCGCGCCGCGCCTAGCCAGAGACCTGCAATAAGCCATCCTATCGGTTCCTATCATCGACACTTGGTATGACATGCTCTCCAGACCGGAAGCTACTGGCCCGGCCTAGTCTTCTGCTGACCTTTGTCGCCGACGGGGGCGTGCGTCACGCGGTGATTTTCCCGTCCAGTCCTTGAATGCGCGCGAGAAGGCGGCACCGTCAGCGTAGCCGAGTGCCAGCGCAACGTTGGCGGCGCGGGTATCGGGACGCTCCAGCAGTCCTGCAGCCAGCTCCTCCCGATGCCTGCGCATCAGGGCGCGGACGGAGGTGCCCTCGTCATCCAGCCGTCGTTGCAATGTGCGCAGGCTCATCCCGAGTTCCTGGGCAAGGAAGGTCGTGGTGACCGGGCGCCGGCCGAGATAGAGCTGGATCAGGAAAGTGACCTTGTCCGAAAGCGCGTCGTCCGGCTTCATCTCGCTGATGAGATCGGCCAGGTGCCGCTCCAGCGTGGCGATGAGGAACTTGTCCTCGGTCCGATAGACGCGATCGGTCTCCTCGGCATCGTAGATCAGCCGATTGCTCGATTGGGAGAAGAGCAGCGGGGCCCGGAAGATGCGCTTCAATGGCTCGATCTTCGCCGGACGCTCATGTTCGAAATGCACTTCGAGCGGATTGATATTGGCCCGAAAGCAGGACCGCACCAGTTCGCAGGTCGCAGCCATCGAATATTCCGCATCCTGCCTGCGCGGCCAGATGGAGCGGTCCGTCAGCGCGTAGCTCCAGATGAGCGTCCCGTCTTCCTCCATCACCCCCGAGATGGTCGCGCCCTGCAGCGAATTGGCAAGTCGTGCGATCCGCTGGAGCGCGATGTGGATGGTCGGGGAGACGGAAAAGAGAATGCCCATGGGGCCGATATCGGCGGGCTTCAGATGGGCGCCGAGTTTCGCTCCAAAGGCTTCGTCATCCGTTGCGGCGGCGGCATCCTCCAGGAACTCCACGAAGTGATGCAGAGGGATCAGCGCATAGGGGTCGCCGAACTGGGCGGAGGCGATGGCATGGCGCTCCAGCAAGGCGGTCAGGGAGACACCGGTTCCCTGCAGATATTCGATGAAGGGAGTGAGCGCCGCCACACGGATGTAGGTGACGGATTGCCGACCGTGAACCGGCATCGGGACTTTCGACATGGCCGATTCCTCTCTGATTTGGCATAAATTATCAAATTAATGTCACAGATAGCAATGTCCAAGTGGCTGACGCTCTCTCATCATTCTTAGCAATAAACAAAGAAACCGTGAGGGGTTCACATGACTGTCGCCAACAGCGCGCAGGCGTCCACAGGACGCCTGGCCCGGAATTCCGTGGGCATTGCTCACATCATCTTCTTCGTCGTTGCTGCAGCCGCGCCGCTGACCGCCGTTGTCGGCGCAACACCGCCGGCTTTCGCGTTCGGCAATGGTGCCGGTGTTCCCGGCGCCTTCGTTCTGGCCGGCCTGCTCTATCTCATCTTTTCGGTCGGCTTCACCACCATGAGCCGGCATGTCGGTGGGGCAGGGGCGTTCTACACCTATATCACCCAGGGCATCGGCAAGCCTGCCGGTGTTGGCGGTGCCTTTATCGCGCTTCTGACCTATAGCTCCGTGCAGATCGCGGTCTACGGTCTGCTTGGCCTCTTCACCCACAATATGATGGCCGAGTTCGGTCTCGACCTGCCCTGGTATGTCTGGTCCCTCGGCTTCCTCGTGCTCGTGCATCTGGCAGGCCAGCGCAACATCGCCTTCTCCGGTGCGATCCTGGGCGTCTGCATGGTGGCCGAAATCGCCATCCTGCTGCTTCTCAATATTGCGATCCTGATTGCCGGCGGTGGACCTGAGGGCATCACCCTGACCTCGTTCGAGCCTTCTACCGTCTTCAGTGCCGGCCTGGGTGTTACTCTGGTTTTCGTCGTCGGATCCTTCATCGGCTTCGAGGCGACAGCGATTTTCGCAGAAGAGGTCGAGCGTCCGGAAACCACCATCCCGCGCGCGACCTACTTCTCCGTGCTTCTGATCGCCGTCTTCTACGCTTTTTCGACCTGGACGATCGGGCTGCATTATGGTCCGTCCAAGGTGCAGGAAACCGCGGCCGCGTCGCTTGATGCCTTCTATTTCGGTGCAGCAACCGATGTGCTCGGTGCATGGTCGGCAACCACCATGAACGTTCTGCTGATCACCAGCCTGTTTGCCTGCGTGCTCTCCTTCCACAACACGCTCAATCGCTATTTCTTCGCGCTTGGACGCGAGGGGCTTGCGGCCCGTGTGCTGGGCAAGGTTCATGCCGTCCATGGTTCGCCCTATGTCGCGGGCATGCTGCAGTCCGTCTCTGCGGCGATCGTGATCACCGCCTTCGCGCTTGCCGGGCAGGACCCCTTTGTCGTCGTCTTCTCCTACATGTCGGCCCTGACGGTCATCGGCATTCTCACCGTGCAGGCGGTGGTGTGCATCGCGGTCATCCTTTACTTCCGCAAGAACAGCCATGGACATGGCCTCTGGCAAACGCTGATCGCGCCGGCACTCGCCTTTGTCGGTCTTGTCGGTGCACTCGGCCTGGTCATCTCCAACCTCGAGCTCCTGGCCGGTGCCTCCAACATCGTCGTCGACAGTTTTCCGCTGATCGTGGCGCTTGTCGGCCTCGGCGGTGTCGTGTTCGCGATGCGGATCAAGGGTGCCGATCCGGTTCGATACGCAGCCCTCGGCAAGGTGTTCGAGGCGTAACTCCCCATCCATCTCTGCGGGTCGGCGCAAGCCGTCCCGCCCCTCCCAAAACGGCTCTCGCTCCTGTCTTCCAGACCGGATGTGCTGAGCTGCGGCCAAACGAAAGGACCAGCCATGAACGATATGACCGCCATCCAAAGCACCAAGATCGATTTTATCTATCTGTCGGAAGAAGACATGATCAAAGCCGGCGTGACCGATATGCCGGCCTGCGTCGATGCCATGGAGGAAATGTTCGGCCTGCTCTATCACGGCGACTACCGGATGGCCGGCCCCAACAGCGACAGCCATGGCGCTGCCATTTCCTTCCCCGAAAACTCGCCGTTTCCGGACATGCCGAAGCCGACCGCCGACCGCCGTTTCATGGCCATGCCCGCCTATCTCGGTGGCCGTTTCCGCACCGCCGGTATGAAGTGGTACGGGTCCAATATCGAAAACCGGGAGAAGGGGCTGCCGCGCTCGATCCTGATGTTCTGCCTGAACGATGCCGATACGGGCGCCCCGCTCGCCTTCATGTCGGCGAACCTGCTTTCGGCCTATCGCACCGGTGCCATTCCTGGCGTCGGCGCACGCCATCTTGCGCGCAAGGACAGCCGCGTCGTCGGCATCCTGGGACCGGGCGTCATGGCAAAGACCACCCTTGCGGCCTTCATGGCAGCCTGCCCGAACATCGATACGCTGAAGGTCAAGGGTCGCGGTGAAAAGAGCCTGAAGAGCTTCCTTGCCTGGGTTGCCGAAACCTATCCGCAGATCACCTCTGTCACCATTGTCGACAGCATCGAGGCCGTCGTGCGCGACAGCGACCTTGTCAGCTATTGCAACTCGGGCGCCGTCGGCGATCCCTCCACCTATCCGATGGTGAAGCGCGAGTGGGTCAAGCCCGGTGCGTTCCTCGCAATGCCGGCGCTCTGCAACATCGACGAAGCCATGGAGGCCCGTGATGTTCGCAAGGTGCTCGACAATACCGGCCTTTACGAGGCCTGGTTCCATGAACTGCCGAAGCCTGCCCATGTGCATGTGCCGATCGTTGGCGTGAAGTTCATGGACATGATCGCCGAAGGCCGCATGGATCGCGCCGACCTCGAAGACATCGGCAAGATTGTCGCCGGCGATGCGCCGGGTCGCCAGAACGACGAAGAAATCATCATCATGTCCGTCGGCGGCATGCCGGTCGAGGATGTCGCCTGGGGCACCATCGTATACCGAAATGCAATCGCCCGAGGCATTGGCGTGAAGCTGAACCTCTGGGACGTTCCCGTCTTGCGCTGATTCCCCGGCGCCAACTTGCCGGGCGTTGAGCGATGTCCTCGCCCGCCCGGCCTTTCTTTTTCCATTGCAGAAGCGAGTGCCATCATGACCAAGGTCGTCAAGATCAAGACCGGATCCAAGTTCGAGGATCACGGCAGCTATTCCCGTATTGTCGCTGTCGACAACTGGATTTTCGTGTCCAACACGGCCGGTCGCAATCCGGTCAGCAAGGAAATCCCTGAGGATATCACCGCGCAGACGCTTCAGGTCTTTGCCAACATCGAAGCGGCGCTGGCCGCCGTTCAATCCGGACTGTCCGATGTCGTGGCCTCGCGGGTCTTCATTCAGGATCCGGCCGACACCTTGGCTGTCATGACGGTGGTCGGGGAGAAATTTCGCGGCATCAACCCCGCTAGCACCGTCACCTGCCCGCCGCTCGGCTCGACCGTCTACAAGGTCGAGATCGAGGTGACCGCCTATCGCGGCGCTGGAAAAGCCGAGACCGAAGAGCGCGTCATCTCGCTCTGATCCGCCTCCCGGGAGGCTGCTTCAGGCAACCTCCCTCCTCCTCCCGAAACCTCAGGTTTGCAGCCATGGCCCCCACCATTCTACCCGTTCAAACAGCCTCTTCCTTTCCTGCGCAGACCACGGTCGTCGTCATCGGCGGTGGGATTGTCGGATTGACAGCGGCACTCGTCCTTGCCGAACGCGGCGTCCCGGTGGTGCTGCTTGAGAAGGGGCGCGTGGCCGGCGAGCAGTCTTCGCGCAATCTCGGCTGGATCCGCAAGATGGGCCGCTCGGCGCCGGATGTGCCGATGGCGCAGGCTGCCGATCGTCTCTGGGCGGGCATGCCCGAACGTGTTGGAATGGATGTCGGCTATCGACAGGCGGGCATCATGTATCTTGCCCGCACCGAGGCCGAGATGGAGATGCACCGGCAATGGATGAAGACGGTCGAACCCCTGAAGCTCGATTCCCAGATGCTGAGCGCCCGGGAGATCGATGACCGGGTGCCGGGTGGCAAGGGTGCCTGGGCCGGCGGCATCTTCACGGCCTCGGATGGCCGTGCGGAGCCGACGCTTGCGCCAAGCGCGATTGCGCGGGCTGCAATCGCGAAAGGGGCGGTGATCGTCGAAAACTGCGCCGTGCGCACGCTTGCCCGCTCCGCAGGCCGTGTCACCGGTGTCATCACCGAGAGGGGCGAGATCCGTTGTGATCAGGTTCTGCTTGCCGGTGGCCTCTGGTCGCGCAAGTTTCTCGCCAATCTGGGCGTCGGACTGCCGACTTTGCCGCTGATCTGCTCGGTCATTCGCACCGCTCCCATGGAGGGGCCGACGGAAATCGCTGTCGGTGGCCCGGACTTCTCGTTCCGCAAGCGCCTCGACGGTGGCTATACGATCACCCAACGGGGCGCGCTCGGGGCGCCTCTGATGCTCGATCACCTGCTGATCGGCCTGCGTTACCTGCACATGCTGCGTGGCCAGCGGCAATTGCTGCGCATCAGCCTCGGATCCGATTTCATCAAGGACATCGCCTTGCCGCGCCGCTGGGGCGCAAAGTCCCGGTCTCCCTTCGAGCGCGTGCGGGTGATGGACCCGCCGGCAAATCCCGACATCAATGCCGAAGCGATGCGCAACCTGACGGCCGCGTGGCCGCTCTTCAGCAAGGCGGTGATCGAGGATGTCTGGGCGGGCATGATGGATATCACGCCGGATTCCCTGCCGGTGGTCGGCCCGGTCGCGTCCATTCCGGGTCTTACGCTTGCCACGGGCTTTTCAGGCCACGGGTTCGGCACAGGACCGGCTGCGGGCCAGCTTGCTGCAGATCTGGTGACCGCTTCCGCCGCGCCACTGCTCGATCCCACGCCCTACCGGCTGGAGCGGTTTTCCTGAGCTGGATTGTGGCAGCCGATCATTGGTCGGCTGCCGAAGGAAAGACAAGGCAGCATTGCCTGCCATCATCCCCATCAGGAGCGACGGGGATCGAGCTCGCGCACGGTCGCAACCGCATTGCGGCTGTCGGGCAAGAATTCGAGCAGCAGGCCGTCAGGCATTTCGACCCAATGGGCGCCCTTGTCCAACGACTTTCCGCCATGAGCGAGCGCACCCTTTATGGCCGCCGGCACGTCGGCACAGATGAGGCCGAGATGGGCGAAGCGGCCTTCCTGACCCGTGAAACCCGGATCCTCGACGATCTGGAGGCCGCCCAGCAGCCAGACCTGGCTCGGCTTTTCTTCCGGACCGTCGCGTTTGGTCACGGTCATCCCCAGCACATCGCGGAAGAAAGCGAGATGCGGGGTTATGTCGCGTACGCTGAAGGCAACGTGGTCGAGATAGGCTTCGGTGGCACTTTTCTTGTCAGGCATGCAAAAATCCTTTGGGTCGGGCGGTCAGCCGTTGTTGCGGGTCGGCGCCGGGAACCCTGGTGTCTATTGGAGAGGGCGGGGTGCGACCTGCTGCCAGGTTCGTTCGAGATCGTTTTCGCGAAAATGCCGGACCAGGGCATCGATGAAGAGCCGGGTCCGGGCCGGAAGATGGGTTCGCGAGGGAAAGACGACATTCATCGTCAGGGTCGGCAGGGCCCAATCCGACAGCACGGGTACCAATCGTCCAGCGTCAATGTCTTCATGGACCACATAGGCCGGCTGCACCAGCAGTCCCATGCCGGACAAGGCCGCCTGGCGGAGCAATTGTCCGTCATTGCTTGCCATTTCCGCCAGAACGGAAAGCCGGCGCTCCTCGGCGCCACGGGTGAAGCTCAACTGGTCCCAGTTTTCCGACAGTGTGTAGAGAAGCAGGGCATGGTGCTCGAGATCCTCCGGGGTCTGCGGGGCTCCCATGCGTGCGAGATAATCGGGGGCGCCGACGATCACACGCGGCAGTTCGGCGAGCTTCCTGATCGTCACGCTGCTGTCGACCTCGGCCCGCCGCGTGCGGATCGCGAGGTCAAGCCCGTTCTCGATGATGTCGCAGTAACGGTTGGAGGCCTGGAGATCGATGCGCACCTGCGGGTAGCGTGTCTTGAAGGCGTTGATCACTGGCATCAGATGCAACATCGCAAAGGACAGCGACGCGCCGAGACGCAGCACGCCGGTCGGCTCGGCCGAAACAAGGCTGACACTTTCTTCCGCTTCCTGCAGCGTGGAAAGAATATCGCGCGCACTGCGGGCGAAGCGCATTCCTTCTGCTGTCAGCGACAAAGCCCGCGTTGTTCGCTGCACAAGCCGCACGCCCAGACGGTTTTCCAGGTTCGTCAGATGCCGGCTGACGCCGGACACGGACAGACCCATTTCCTGCGCGGCTCGCGTCAGGTTTGCCTCGTCGGCGATGCGTGTGAAGACTTTCAGTTCGACGAAGCGATCCATCCTGTCCACCTGAGTTTTTATGTTCCCGTTTTTTATCACGGTAATATTCATTCAAAGATGCATTTTATCAAGTGGGTGTCGCATGGGTTTTCGCTCTTGCGAGATCTGCAAGAATGTTTTCTGATTTACGTGATTTATCACGTTTCGCTTGGCAGGCAGGATGCGGGAACGTTGCACGAGTGGCCCGGTGCCGCTCACGCCGCCCATCTCTGGAGTTCGTGCATGTCCGATCCCGTTTCCACCCCCAGCGCCGTTCGTCATATCGTCATGTGGAACGTGGCCGGAGAAACACCGGAAGAGCGCGCCACAGCGATCGAGGCGGTGCGCAATGCCTTCGAGGCCCTTCGTGGCCGTATTCCAGGTTTGACACGGCTGGAGATCGGGATTGACCACAGTCGCATCGATTATGCGTGCGACATGGTTCTCCTCACCGATTTCGACAGCGATGCCAGTCTTCGTGCCTATGCCACGCATCCGCTGCACCTTGCCGCGCGAGACCGCCTGCAAGGTTTAAGGATCGCCCGGCACCAGGTCGATTACCGCCTGAATTCGGTGGACGCAGCATGATGAACGAGCGCGACTTCATCTATACCGGCCATCCCGCCCGGGTCATCTTCGGTTTCGGCACCACCCAGCGCCTGCCGGAGGAGATCGCCCGTCTCGGCAAACAGCGGGCGCTCGTGCTCTCGACACCCGCCCAGAAGGGCGAGGCCGAGACATTGTTTCAGTTGCTCGGGCCTACGGGTGCCGGCATCTTCGCCGGTGCCGTAATGCACACACCTGTCGATGTCAGCGAGCTTGCGACGAAACAGGCGGAAGCAATTTCTGCGGATGTGATTGTCGCCGTCGGCGGCGGGTCGACGATCGGGCTCTCCAAGGCGATTGCCCTGCGCACCGACCTGCCGCAGGTGGTCTTGCCGACGACCTATGCCGGCTCCGAGATGACGCCGATCATCGGTCAAACCGAGAATGGGGTAAAGCGCACCCAGACGACGCTGAAGGTGCTTCCGGAAGTCGTCATTTATGATGTCGAGCAGACGCTGGGAT
>JARXAK010000075.1 GCA_029865885.1 Rhizobium sp.
GCCTGGCGTCTCGGCTAGCTGGTCCAGGTGCTGGTGAAGCCCGCGAATATAGACGTCCGCCTGGGACTGGCCCCAGTTTGCAACCGTCCATCGGTAGATCTCGTCCTGCTCCCCGTCGGCAATCGGGTGAAACAGGACGCGCCGCATCTCACGATTTCCTGTTGCGACTTATGACGTCCTCCGCACGCACGGAACGATAGTGCTGTTCGCCATCGAGAAGTGGCTCTGAGAGCAGATCGTGGATAAACGCCGCAGCATCGGCATCGTCTTCCATATCGCGCCGGATCAGCTCGCCGACATAGTCGTCGGCAGATCGGAAGGCACCTTCGCTCTGCACCTTGCGGTCAACATGCGTGGCAAGTTCGTCATCGAGCACGATATTCAAACGGCGTCGATCCATGATGGAATACTCCGTGGCGCGCAGGGCCGGCGTCGCAGTCTGCCACGAGGCGCCCCTCTTGCCAATCGTGTCCCAGCTTCAACCCGCCTCGACCACCTCGAAGAACCGCAGACATTCGAGGAGGTCCTCCGCCACATGCGCGCACAACGCCTCGATCTCCACGGTCGGTGCGAGCAGGTCCGGCACCATCACCGCCATCATGCCGGCGGCATGCGCCGAGCGGATGCCGTTGTGGCTGTCCTCGAGTGCCAGACAATCCTCAGGCGCAACACCCAGCCGCTCGGCAGCAACCAGATACGGATCGGGCGCGGGCTTGCCCTTGCGATAATCCCCCTGCGCCACCACCGTATCGAAGCGCCGGATGAGGTCGAAGCCCGCCAGGTGATGTTCGACCTGATGATGCGTAGACGAGGTGGCTATCGCGCGCGGCAGGCCAAGCACATCCAGAAGGTCGAGCAGTTCGACCACACCCGCCTTCAGTCTGAGGTCCTTTTCGAGCCGTGCGTGGAAATGCTCGAGCCACTGAACCCGGAAACCATCGGCGTCGAAATCGTCACCCCAGGTCCGCTTGAAGAGCGCCGAGATGCCAGTCCAGGGCTGGCCCATCATGCCTTCATAAACCCGCTCATCGATCGGCAGCCCGCGAACGGAGGCAGCCGAGATCACCGAGGCCCTGTAGTGGACCTCGGTATCAAGCAACAGGCCGTCCATGTCGAAGACAACTGCCTTTGGCGGGCGGGGGAGGTGGGGCATGAGAGATTTTTCTCAGAACGGGTGAAAAAGTGGATCAGGCCAGCAGTCGGGCTGGCTGTCCGATCCTGGTCAGAAGCGAAACGGCGTCTCTGTCGAACGAATAGAATGTTTCGCCACCAAGCCATTGGCCTTCATGCGCTATGACGCCGTCGGCGAAGTCGCCACCGGCCTCCATGATGGTGAGCCCAGCTTCGACTGCTGGGCGGTTCATTGAAACGTTGCCGGCTTCCAGAAGATCTCGGAGCGACTGGGCGACCTCAGTTATCGAGAGCTTCGCTCCACGCCTGAGCACCCACACGAACTCGCAGAGGCAGGGTAGCGAAATGGCAATCAGCGACGCCTCAGACATGATCTTCGCTGCAGCCGGGCTCTGATCCGGGTCGTCCTGCAGGACTGCCCGGATCAGCACATTGGTGTCGACTGCAATCTTCATCGATCGCCGGCCCAGCCGGACGCGGCGATCTCGTTGATCTCGTCCAGGGTGAGGGGCTTTTTCACCTTGCCGGCATGGCGCCCGATGAACGTGGCAATACTCCCGGCCGGTTGTTCTGCCCGGACGCGCAATGCGCCGCCCGGAAGCTTGTCCAGGACAATCCGGTCGCCCGGCTTGATGCCGAGATGCTGAAGAAGCTCCCGCTTCAACGTGACCTGACCCTTCATCGTGACCGTGAGCGATGTCATGGAAATCTCCTTACGGCATAAGGTAATGGAAATTTTCATTCCCGCAAGGGATCGGTCTCATTCAGCGCCAGCAGGCCGCTCCCCGAGATCCTCGAACAGTCTCAAGAGATAACCATCCGGATCGGCAACGACGAATTGCCGGTTGCCGACCTCATGGTCATCCCGCCGATACCATTTCTCTTCTAGCGGTAGGTAGAGAGGCACGTCTGCACGCGCGAGCCGCTCTAAAATGGGCTCAACCTGGGGCACCAGGATCTGCAGGTTCAGCCCACGCCCGAAGGGCCGTTCCATCGGCGCTTCCGCCAACTCGAATGTCCGCCCGAGCCCGATCTGATCGATCATCAGCTGCGCGTCTCCGAGCGTGAGGAAGCTGAACCCTTCCTCGGGCCGCTCATAGGCGACCTGAAAGCCGATGAGGTCGCAGTAAAAGGCACGGCTCACGCGCCAGTCACTGATCGCCAGTTCTGGAACGAGGGCGTTTGTCCTCAAGCCTTGGTCCCGCCGACCGTGATCTGGTCCATCCGCAGATGCGGCTGGCCGACGCCGACGGGCACCCACTGGCCGGCCTTGCCGCAATTGCCGATCCCGGTGTCGAGCTTCGAATCATTGCCGATCATGGTGATGCGCTTCATCGCATCGGGACCGTTGCCAATCAGCATGGCGCCCTTGACCGGCGCGCCGATACGGCCGTTTTCGATCAGATAGGCCTCGGTGCAGCCGAAGACGAATTTGCCTGAGGTGATATCGACCTGGCCGCCGCCGAAGGAGACGGCATAGATGCCCTTCTTGACGGACGAGATGATTTCTTCCGGCGTTTTGTCGCCCGAGAGCATATAGGTGTTGGTCATGCGCGGCATGGGCTGGTGGGCATAACCCTGGCGACGGCCGTTGCCGGTCGCTTTCATGCCCATCAGCCGGGCATTCTGCCGATCCTGCATGTAGCCGACCAGTTTGCCGTTCTCGATCAGCACGTTATAGGCCGATGGTGTGCCCTCGTCGTCGACGGTGATCGAGCCGCGTCGGTCGTTGATCGTGCCGTCGTCAACGACGGTGACGCCGGGGGCGGCCACCATTTCGCCCATCAGGCCGGCAAAAGCCGAGGTCTTCTTACGGTTGAAGTCACCTTCCAGCCCATGGCCGACAGCCTCATGCAGCATGACGCCCGGCCAGCCATTGCCGAGCACGATATCCATGGTGCCAGCCGGCGCTTCCTGCGCTTCGAGATTGACCAGCGCCTGGCGCAGCGCATCGTCTGCGCCGCGCTGCCAGCTTTCTTCCGTCAGGAAGTCGTTGAAGCTCATGCGGCCGCCTGTGCCGAAGGAGCCGCTTTCCTGCCGGTCGCCGGCGCCGGTGATGACCGAGATGTTGATGCGGGTCATTGGACGGATGTCGCGCACCCGGTGGCCATCGGCGCGCAGGATCTCGACCACCTGCCAGCTCGCGCCGACGGTCGCCGTCACCTGCCGCACCTTCGGGTCCTTGTCGCGCAGATAGGCGTCTATTTCGGAGAGCAGCTTGACCTTCTCCTCGAAGGTCGGCGAACCGATCGGATTGCCGTCGCCATAGAGCTTGGCATTGGTCCGCTGCGGTGCCGTGGCATAGGAGCCCGAATAACCGTGGGTCACGGCACCCACGGCGTCCGCCGCGCGGGAGAGGGCAGCCAGCGAGAGTTCGCCGGAATGGGCGTAGCCCACCGCCTCATCGGCCACCGCGCGCAGGCCAAAACCCTGGTCGGTGTTGAAGGAACCGCCCTTCAGGCGTCCGTTGTCGAAGGTCAGCGATTCCGCCTGGGCATGCTCGACGAACAGCTCCCCGTCGTCAGCGCCCTTGAGAGCATCGGCAACGCGCCGCGTCAGCGTGGCATCGTCGCAATCGAAGAGGGAGAGAAGGTCCTGGGTCATGCATGTCTCCTTGGGCGCTGGCATCCAGCATGTAGGCGCGCGACGAAAGAGGGGCAAGCCCGCCGGACTTGCCCCTCTCCATTATCTCATCACGATCCGGCGACCGGCCCATCAGGGCAGCTTGTCATAACCTTCGCCAAAGCCGGCAAGCTCGATCGGAATGCCGACGCGGTCCTGATCTGCCGATTCGCGCAGCGCAAACACGGCGGCCTTGCCGGCGCGCAGGATCTTCATCAGTTCCTCGTCGATCTCCACTTCCACATAGCAGCCTTCGGAGAAGCAGCGGGTGAAATAGGCGCGGCCGATATTGTTGCCGTCAACGAAGAGCTCCATGCCGTCCTTCAGGAGAACGCCGAGCGGGGCCAGGATGCGCAGGATGCGTGACTTGCGGTCTGCAGTCTTCAAAACGACGACGGAAAGGCCGACTTCCGGCCGATCTTCCGCAATCACGTTCTGCATCAGCGCACATTGTTCTTCGGAAGCGCCGGCCGGCTTGTCGCAGATGACAGACCAGGCCCCGTGGTTGGAACGGATCGAGCCCGGCTGCTGTTGCGGTTGCTGGCTCAGGGCCGGTGTGGCGAGCGCGGCCATCAGCACGGCGCTCGCGGTCAGGCTCGACCAGGCAAGTCTAGGCAGACCCATGAAAACCTCTGGAAAACGAATCAATGTCGACATTCTTGTCGCGGGGGTCCGCAAATGGAAGCCCCGACGCCTCTTTTAAGGTCGACTGCGGCATAATTGGGACTGCGGGTTTGGCGTGTGAGCGCAATCAGCCGGCCTTTTCAGTCCCTTTCAGCGAAAGCCTGTGAATGCAGGGCGCATCTATTTGATGAAGCGCAAAAATGCCGCACCGGCTTTCGCGCGGGCGTATTGCGATTGCGGCCAATCTGTGATTTGAAACGGCGACACTAGCATGATTTTTGCGCTATGGTTTGATGTGGATCAAGCGCTTGTGGGAGACCAAACCGTGATGAAGAGAACCTATGCAGCCTTGGCCGCCTTGGCCTGTCTGCTTTTCGCTTCTGTAGGCTTCGCCGATCAGCCGAAGCCCTGGCAGATGGGTATGCAGGAACCAGCCACCTCCATCATGGAGTTTAACAGCTGGTTCGAGCAGTACACATTGTGGTTTATCGTTCCGATCACCATCTTCGTTCTGCTTCTTTTGATCCTCGTGGTCATCAAGTTCCGCGCCGCCGCCAATCCGGTGCCGTCGAAGACGAGCCACAATACGACGATCGAAATCGTCTGGACGGTGGCTCCGGTCCTCCTCCTCTTCGCCATCGCCATTCCGTCCTTCAACCTGCTGACCTATCAGCTGAAGATGCCGGAAAACCCTGACATCACCATCAAGGCGACCGCCACCCAGTGGCTGTGGAGCTACGAATATCAGGGCGAGCAGGCCGTCTCCTTCGACAGCTACATGTTGAAGGAAACCGACCGCACGGCAGCCGGCAAGGAAGACGTCGCGCGCTATCCGCGCCTTCTCGCCGTCGACAACGAAGTCGTTGTTCCCGTCGGCAAGACGGTTCGCCTTCTGGTCACCGCAGCGCCGACCGACGTCATCCACGCCTTCGCCATGCCGGCCTTCGGCATCAAGATCGACGCCATCCCGGGCCGCCTGAACGAAACCTGGTTCCGCGCCGACCGCGAAGGTCTCTACTACGGCCAGTGTTCGGAGTTGTGCGGCAAGGACCACGCGTTCATGCCGATCGCCATCCGCGTGGTCTCGGATGCCCAGTATGCGACCTGGTTGCAGGCCGCTACGTCTGATTTGTCCGGCGCCAATCGCGCTCTCATGGCTGCTGTCGACGGCGCTCCCGCCGCCGTCCAGACGGCCGAAAACATCACGAACTGAGAGGAGTGAGGTCAATGGCTGGCTCTGTTGCCCACGACGAACACGCGCATGGCGCACATCACGACCATAAGCCGGGCTTCTTTGCCCGCTGGTTCCTGTCGACCAACCACAAGGATATCGGCACGCTCTACCTGATTTTCGCGATCGTCGCGGGTATCATCGGTGCTGCCCTCTCGGTTGCCATGCGTATGGAGCTTCAGGATCCGGGCATCCAGATCTTCCACGGTCTGGCGTCCATGGTCTACGGCTTCGAAGGTGATGCTGCCATCGACGGCGGCAAGCACATGTACAACGTCTTCACGACGGCCCACGCGCTGATCATGATCTTCTTCATGGTCATGCCGGCGCTGATCGGCGGCTTTGCCAACTGGATGATCCCGATCATGATCGGCGCTCCTGATATGGCCTTCCCGCGCCTCAACAACATCTCCTTCTGGCTGATCGTCCCGGCCTTCCTGCTGCTCGTTCTCTCGATGTTTGTCGAAGGTCCGGCAGGCGCTTACGGCGTCGGTGGTGGCTGGACGCTCTATCCGCCGCTTGCGACCTCGGGTCAGCCCGGTCCGGCCGTTGACCTTGCGATCTTCGCGCTGCATGTCTCCGGCGCGTCCTCGATCCTCGGTGCGATCAACTTCATCACCACGATCCTCAACATGCGCGCTCCGGGCATGACGCTGCACAAGATGCCGCTGTTTGCCTGGGCTGTTCTGGTCACCGCCTTCCTGCTGCTGCTGTCGCTTCCGGTTCTCGCCGGCGGCATCACCATGCTTCTGACGGACCGTAACTTCGGCACGACCTTCTTCTCGCCCGAAGGCGGTGGTGACCCGATCCTCTACCAGCACCTGTTCTGGTTCTTCGGTCACCCGGAAGTTTACATCCTGATCCTGCCCGGCTTCGGCATCGTCAGCCATATCGTGTCGACCTTCTCCAAGAAGCCGGTCTTCGGCTATCTCGGCATGGCCTATGCCATGGTCGGCATCGGCGCCGTCGGCTTCGTCGTCTGGGCCCACCACATGTATACGGTTGGCCTGTCGCTCGCCGCTCAGCGCTACTTCCTCTTCGCAACCATGGTCATCGCGGTGCCAACAGGCATCAAGATCTTCTCCTGGATCGCCACGATGTGGGGTGGTTCGCTGACCTTCAAGACCCCGATGGTCTGGGCGATCGGCTTCATCTTCCTGTTCACCGTCGGCGGCGTCACGGGCGTCCAGCTCGCCAATGCCGGTCTCGACCGCTCGCTGCATGACACCTATTACGTCGTGGCCCACTTCCACTACGTTCTGTCGCTCGGCGCCGTCTTCGCGATCTTCGCCGGCTGGTACTACTGGTTCCCGAAGATCACCGGCTACATGTATTCGGAATTCGTCGGCAAGCTGCACTTCTGGATCATGTTCATCGGCGTCAACCTGGTGTTCTTCCCGCAGCACTTCCTCGGCCTTGCCGGCATGCCGCGCCGCTACATCGACTATCCGGATGCCTATGCCGGCTGGAACTATGTCTCCTCGATCGGCTCCTACATCTCGGCCTTCGCGGTTCTGATCTTCCTCTACGGCGTCTTCGAAGCCTTCGCCAAGAAGCGCGTCGCCGGCGACAACCCATGGGGTGAAGGTGCGACCACGCTGGAATGGCAGCTGTCTTCGCCGCCGCCATACCACCAGTGGGAACAGCTGCCGAAGATCAAGTAAGCAGCGCGCATCCCGCGCCAAGATATCGGGCGCCGCGATCCTCAAGGTCGCGGCGCCCGAAAAACCAAACGAAAGACGGAATTCGAAAGCATGACGGTTATCGACAATCGCGACGTATTCGGCATCGAAGGCGAGGTCCGCCTGTCCGAAGCCGGCCCGCGCGATTTCTTCGCGCTCCTGAAGCCGCGTGTCATGTCGCTCGTCGTCTTCACGGCGCTTGCCGGGCTTGTGCTTGCGCCGGGTGACATCAATCCGATCATCGGCTTCATCGCCATTCTCTGCATCGCCGTTGGAGCCGGCGCCTCGGGCGCGCTCAACATGTGGTACGACGCCGATATCGACGCGATCATGAGCCGCACGGCAACCCGCCCGGTTCCTGCCGGTCGCGTCACCCCGGAAGAGGCGCTCGCCTTCGGTCTCGTGCTCTCGGTGTTTTCGGTCGGCGTGCTCGGTCTCGCCGTCAACTGGTTCGCGGCCTTCCTGCTCGCCTTCACCATCTTCTTCTATGCCGTCGTCTACACGATGTGGCTGAAGCGCTCGACCCCGCAGAACATCGTTATCGGCGGTGCGGCCGGCGCCTTCCCGCCCATGGTTGGCTGGGCCTGCGTGACCGGCGGCGTATCGCTCGACAGCTTCATTCTCTTCATGATCATCTTCCTCTGGACGCCGGCGCATTTCTGGGCGCTCGCGCTGTTCAAGATGAAGGATTACGGCGATGTCGGCGTGCCGATGATGCCGAATGTGGCGGGCATTCCCTCGACCAAGCGCCAGATCGCTGTCTATGCGGTGCTGACCGCCGTGACCGGCGTCCTGCCGACCTTCACCGGCCTGTCCTCGATCGGCTACGGCATTGTCGCCGCGCTGCTTGGCGCCGTCTTCGTCCACTGTTCCATCGCCGTCTGGCGCATGGCCGACGGCGACGACAAGATGGTGCCGGCCAAGAAGCTGTTCGCCTATTCGATCTTCTATCTCTTCGCGATCTTCTCGGCTCTCATGATCGACTTTTACGTCGCGCCGTTTGCGGCAAGCCTTGGAGGTGCCGCCTGATGGAGACCGTTGAACTGAACGACAAGCAGAAGAAGTCCCGCCGGGGCCGAAACATCGCGCTCGGCGTGGTTCTCGCAGCATTGGTGGTCATCTTCTACGTTGTGACAATCATCAAGATCGGTAACGTGGGTTAACGAGGCTTCGCATCGTGACTGTATCGAACGACAGCAAAAAGATTTCTGATCGCCGCAATGTCGGCGTGGCGAGCGCTTGTGTGGTCTTTGTTGGCGCCATGGTCGGCATGGCCTATGCCGCCGTGCCGCTCTATCAGCTCTTCTGTCAGGTAACGGGCTATGGCGGCACGACGCAGCGCGTCGAGCAGGTCTCGGATGTCGTGCTTGACCGCACGATCAACGTCACCTTCGACGCCAATGTGTCGCCCGGCCTCAGCTGGGACTTCAAGGCTGTGGACAAGAAGGTGACGCCGAAGATCGGCGAAACCGTGCAGATCACCTACACCGCCACGAACACCTCGTCGGAGCCGGTCTCCGGTGAGGCGATCTTCAACGTGACGCCCGGCGAGGCTGGCGCCTACTTCAACAAGGTCCAGTGCTTCTGCTTCACCAAGACCACGTTGCAGCCGGGCGAGACACTGGAAATGCCGGTCGTCTTCTTTGTCGATCCCGCCATCGTCGAGGCGGAGGAGACAAAGAGCATCGGAACGATTACCCTGTCCTATACTTTCTATCCGCGCGATGATCAGAAGCCGGTGGCCGCTCTGTCGGTCGAGGAAGAGAACGGACAGCCGAAACTGTGAGAGGGCTCCGGTTCGCCGGAACTCGTAATGAAATTGACATTCGGGGATTGCTGAAATGGCCGAAGCGCACCAGAAGAACCACGACTACCACATCATCGATCCGAGCCCCTGGCCGCTCTTGGCCTCGATCGGCGCCTTCGTCCTCACCTTCGGTGGCGTCGGCTACATGCGCTACCTGAACGGCGGTTCGCTGAACCTGTTCGGCGTCGACTTTGCCAATCCGTGGCTCTTCTACATCGGCCTCGCCATCGTGCTGTTCACGATGTTCGCCTGGTGGGCAGACACGATCAAGGAAGCCCACGAAGGTCATCATACCCGTGTCGTCTCGCTGCATCTGCGCTACGGGATGATTATGTTCATCGCTTCCGAAGTGATGTTCTTCGTCGCCTGGTTCTGGGCTTTCTTCGATGCGAGCCTGTTCGCCAATGAAGCGATCCAGGCAAGCCGCGTCGAGTTTACCGGTGGTCAGTGGCCGCCTGTGGGCATCGAGGTCGTCGATCCCTGGCATCTGCCGCTCTACAACACGGTCATCCTGCTGCTCTCGGGCACCTGTGTCACCTGGGCGCACCATGCCCTGCTGCACAACGACCGCAAGGGACTTGTCTCCGGCCTCGTGCTGACCGTGCTGCTCGGCGTCCTGTTCTCCTTCGTCCAGGCTTACGAATACGCAGTCTCGCCGTTCGACTTCAAGAATTCGATCTATGGCGCGACCTTCTTCATGGCGACAGGCTTCCACGGCTTCCACGTTCTGGTCGGTACGATCTTCCTGATCGTCTGCCTGTTCCGGGCGCTTGCCGGCCACTTCACCGCGCAGCAGCATTTCGGCTTCGAAGCGGCCGCCTGGTACTGGCACTTCGTTGACGTTGTCTGGCTGTTCCTCTTCTTCGCCATCTATATCTGGGGCGATTGGGGCGCACCGCTCGCCCATTGATCCGGGTGACGCAAGTTTCAGAAGGGCGGCGAAAGCCGCCCTTCCTGCATTTCAGCCATGCGACGATCCGGCGCTCGTCGGAACCCCCCGCATGCTCTATGGGTTGGCGTGCAGCCAATGCTGCACGAAGGAGAGAACCGATGACCGAAGACAATGCGAAGTTTCCGCCGATGGATCCGGTCAAGGCGGCGCTGACCGCATCCTGCCCGCGCTGCGGCAATGGCAAGCTGTTTGACGGCTTCACCAAGCCGAAAAGCCGCTGCAATGCCTGCGGGCTGGACCTGTCCTGGGTCGATGCCGGCGATGGTCCGGCGATCTTCGTCATTCTGCTCGCCGATCTCCTGGTCGTCGGCTTCGCCGTCTGGGTCGAGCTCACCTATCAGCCGTCGATGTGGCTCCACATTCTCGTCTTCGCACCGCTCGGCGTGGCCCTGACCCTCTGGCTCATGCGTTTCCTGAAAGCCCTGCTGATCGCGCTCCAATACAAGCACAACGCCTCCCAAGGGGTGATCGACCGTGGCTGACATGGGCATGGGGGAGGGGAGCGGCATGGGGCGCCGCACCTGGCGTTTCTGGTTGGCCCTGGTTCTGGTGCCCGCAGCGCTCGTCATTCTTCTCTCGCTTGGCACCTGGCAGGTCAATCGCCTGCATTGGAAGGAGACGCTGCTCGCGGACATACAGGAACGCAGCACGGCGCCCGCAGCCGATGTCACCGAAGCAGAGCGTCTGCTCGCCGCAGGCACACCGATTGACTATCGCCATGCCACCGCCAGCGGCCGCTACCTGCATGACAAGGAGCGGCATTTCCTCGCCACCTTCGAGGGCCAGTCGGGCTTCTATGTCTATACCCCGCTGGAACTCGCCGATGGTCGCTACATCCTCGTCAACAGAGGCTTCGTGCCCTATGATCGCAAGGATCCGGCAACGCGCTCCACGGGCCAAATCGAAGGCCCGCAGACGGTGACCGGCCTCGCGCGCGCCGAACTGACGGAGAAGCCATCGTCGCTGGTGCCCGATAACGACGAGAAGGCGAACATCTTCTACTGGAAGGATCTGCGCCGCATGGCAGCCTCCGTCGGCCTGCCTGCTGACCGCGTCCTGCCCTTCTTCCTCGATGCGGATGCAACTCCCGTCGCGGGCGGCCTGCCCAAGGGCGGCGTGACCCAGATCGACCTGCCGAACAACCACCTGCAATATGTCATCACCTGGTATGGCCTTGCGGTCGCCCTGGTCGCTGTGACGCTGGCTGGCCTTTTCAGGCGCAGAACCCGATAGTCCGAAACTTCTTTTTCGGCTAAACACGCGGGACGTGCGATCTGAATCGGTCGCTGCCAAGGGGGAAATGCATGTCTTATGTCGCTTCGACACTGGTCGCGCTGGTCGCGCTCGAACACATCTATATCCTCGTCCTCGAGATGTTTCTCTGGACGACACCGACCGGCCGCCGCGCCTTCGGCATGAAGCCCGAACAGGCCGAAGCGACCAAGGTCATGGCCGCCAATCAGGGCCTCTACAATGGCTTCCTTGCTGCCGGTCTTATCTGGGGGCTGCTGCACCCCGATGTCGCCTTCGGCACGCAAATTCAGTTGTTTTTCCTTGGCTGTGTGCTGGTTGCCGGCCTATATGGGGGTGCGACGGCCTCGCGGAAGATCTTTCTCATCCAGGCTCTGCCCGCGGCGCTCGCCATTCTTGCTGTCCTGATTGCCGGCTGACCCGATGAACATGCCCATGAACCGCCCCCCTCTGATGATCCGGCTCTGCGGCCCGCGCGGCTTCTGCGCCGGTGTCGACCGCGCGATCCAGATCGTCGTGTTGGCTCTCAAGCGGTATGGGGCGCCGGTTTATGTGCGCCACGAGATCGTCCACAACAGGTATGTTGTGGAGGGTCTGGAGGCCAAGGGCGCGATCTTCGTCGAGGAACTGGACGAAATCCCCGCCGAGCATCGCCAGCAACCGGTCGTCTTCTCCGCCCATGGCGTGCCGAAGTCGGTTCCGGAAGATGCAGCAACCCGCAACCTCTTTTATCTCGACGCCACCTGTCCACTGGTCTCCAAGGTCCACAAGCAGGCCATGCGCCATGAGCGCCTCGGACGCCATGTCGTCCTGATCGGTCACGAAGGCCATCCGGAAGTCATCGGCACCATGGGCCAGCTGCCGCCGGGAAGCGTCTCGCTGATCGAAACGGTGGAGGATGCGGATGCCTATGAGCCCGTCGATCCCGACAATCTCGGCTATGTCACCCAGACGACGCTGTCCGTCGATGACACCGCAGGCGTGATTGCCCGTCTCATGGAGCGCTTCCCCAACCTGACGGCGCCTTCCGCCGATAGCATCTGCTACGCGACGACCAACCGCCAGGAAGCCGTAAAGCAGGCCGCCCCCGGCTGCGATCTCTTCATCGTCGTCGGCGCCCCCAATTCCTCCAACTCCAAGCGCCTCGTCGAAGTCGCCTTGAGGGCAGGGGCGACCCGCTCACTGCTCGTCCAGCGGGCCTCCGAGATCGACTGGGCCGAGATCGGCGAGATCCAGACACTCGGCATCTCCGCCGGCGCCTCGGCCCCGGAGGTCATCGTCGACGAAATCATCGACGCCTTCCGCGAGCGCTTCGACGCCAAGGTGGAACTGGCGATCACGACGGAGGAAAACGAGCACTTCCTCGTCAACCGCGAGCTGCGCGATGTGGAGCTGACCCGCGAGGACATGGCCTGGGTGAATGGGTGAACGGCCGTATCTCTTGACCGGTATGGCGATTTGCTCAATCCTCAAAAGCAGAGTGTCAGGTTACAGAGGCATCCGATGAACGTCTCGCTGAATGAACGCTGGGAAAAATTCGTTGAAGAGAGCGTTCGTAGCGGACGCTATGGATCGGCGAACGAGGTTGTCTTGGAAGGCCTGCGCCTTGTGGAGGAGCGCGAAATGAAGATCTCCGCTTTGCGTGACGAGCTTGGGGCCGCAATTGCCGAAGGCGGCGATCTCACGGACGAAGCCGTGGATGACTTGCTGGAGGAGGAGGCTGCTTCTCTGGGGCGGCAGGGCTACTGATTGCCTCGCCTCCGATATACTCAGAGGGCTGTTCGAGATCTTCGATCTATCTTGCAATATGTCACGCGTGAAAGTGGATCGCTGGAAGCAGGAAGAGCTTTCGTTGCAAAGCTGAGGGGCCGATGCGCTGATCTCGCTGTCTTGCCGGGCCAAATGGGCCGCCCTCGTTCCGAGCTCTTGCCCGAACTTCGCAGTGTTGCCTTCCGCGATTACGTCATTTTCTTTCGTTACCAAGGGGGAGACTTCCAGATCGTTTCGATTATGGAAGGGCATCGCGACATCGAGCAGCACTTTCAGCGCGGGATGAGCTAGCTGCTTCTACGCCTCCATTTCCTGTGCCCCATGTCGTTCCAGGGCTGGCACAGCCGGCTCACCCGTTATAGGACTTGGGCAATCCCCGAAGCGGCACGGAACTTTACGCTGTGGCAGTCTATACCGACATCAACGAAATCGACCTCAAGGCCTTCCTGGCGCAATATGATGCCGGAGAGCTGCTCTCCTACAAGGGCATTGCGGAGGGCGTGGAGAATTCCAACTTCCTGCTGCACACCTCGAATGCGCCGCTGATCCTAACGCTCTACGAGAAGCGGGTCGAAAAAGCCGACCTGCCCTTCTTTCTCGGCCTGATGCATCACCTCTCGGAGCGCGGTCTCAATTGCCCGCTGCCTTTGCCACGCAAGGATGGCGAATTGCTGGGCGAACTCTCCGGCCGCCCGGCGGCCCTCATCTCCTTCCTTGAAGGCATGTGGCTGCGAAAGCCGGAAGCGCAGCACTGCCGCGAAGTCGGCGCCGCGCTCGCCAGGATGCATATCGCCGGCGAAGGCTTTGAGCTTACCCGACCGAATGCGCTGTCGCTTGAAGGCAGGCAGATGCTCTGGGCGAAGTCCGAAGCGCGCGCCGACGAAGTGGAAGAGGGGCTGGAAGCCGAGATCGGCGCCGAGCTCGATGTCCTCGCCACCCACTGGCCGAAGGACCTGCCGGCGGGCGTCATCCATGCCGACCTCTTCCCTGATAACGTCTTTTTCCTTGGCGATCGGTTGTCCGGCCTTATCGACTTCTATTTCGCCTGCAATGACCTGCTGGTCTACGACCTCTCGATCTGCCTGAATTCCTGGTGCTTCGAGAAGGATGGCGCCTACAATATCACCAAGGGCAAGGCGATGATCGAGGGGTATCAGTCGGTGCGCCCGCTCTCGGCTGACGAGATCCAGGCCCTGCCGATCCTTTGCCGCGGCTCGGCACTGCGCTTCTTCCTGACCCGTCTCTATGACTGGCTGACGACGCCGGCGGGAGCTCTGGTGGTCAAAAAGGATCCGCTCGAATATCTGAAGAAACTGCGCTTCCACCGCGCCGTCACCAATGCCTCCGAATACGGACTGATCGCATGAAGCATGTCGAGATCTACACAGACGGCGCCTGTTCCGGCAATCCCGGCCCCGGCGGCTGGGGTGCTGTGCTGCGCTACGGCGAAACCGAGAAGGAACTTTTCGGCGGCGAGGCGGACACCACCAACAACCGTATGGAGCTTCTCGCCACGATCACGGCGCTCAATGCACTGAAAGACGCCTGCGAGGTCGATCTCTACACCGACAGCAAATATGTGATGGACGGCATCTCCAAGTGGATCTTCGGCTGGAAGAAGAACGGCTGGAAGACCGCCGACAGAAAGCCGGTGAAGAATGGCGAACTCTGGCAGGCGCTGGATGTCGCCAACCAGCGCCACAAGGTCAAGTGGCACTGGGTCAAGGGCCATGCCGGCCATCCGGAAAACGAACGCGCCGACGAACTCGCCCGCAAGGGCATGGAGCCCTTCAAGAAAACGGGTGGTTTTCCGAAGTCGCTGCTGGTGAAGTGAGCGGTCTCAGGCGGTAGCCAGCAAAGAGGGGCGGCGAGAAATCTGCCTGTCGAGATTGATGCTTCGGGCGGCAAGGGCCGTCTCGCGCAGTTGCCTGCCGATCTCATAGCCTTTGACCGCCACCAGCCAGTCGAGCACATCTGCGAGATGCCATAGCGTCGTACTCCCGTCATGGATGGGAAGTGGCGATCCGGAAACGCCGACAATGAGCTTGCGCATGTTCTGGCGGCTCACATCGAGCAGTTCGGCAATTTCGCTAAGGCCGACCAGGTCAGGACCCACTTCGATCAGCTCGGCCTCTGGCAGGGCTGCCTGCACGTCGTGGATTGCGCTGGATATGGCGTCCAGCGCTTTGGCGGCCTCCCGCTCGAACTCCAGTGTAAGCCGACCCGCGATGCCAATGCCGGCAAGCGCATCTGTACAGCCTGCTTCCCCCAACGCCTCGATGGCTGCCGCTCCATTCATGCCGCTGGGCAGGCGATATTTCAGAACAAATGCGTATTCAGTCATGGCACTCAACCTCAATCCCGGTCTTGTTCACCGATCCGTCGGCTACACCGATCAACCACCCGCCGGATCGCACGCGCATGGTTGGTCGGATTGGCCGGCGTGCTCCAGATGCTGGTGATACAGAATTCGCCGCATCGGCAGCTTTTGTCGTCATAGGGGCAATAGATCCGCCCCCATGCGTGACTGCCACCCGTCTCAACCCGCCATCCGAGTGACTCTGCGTGCCGCAAGGCGTGCTCAATATCCTTGTTCGGATGCTTGCGTCTCAATCCGTCCTCCCAGGATAGGATGAAGCAGTTAGGTTGTCAAATGACAACCAAATCCATCATGGCCCGCGTCTTCGGTAAATCTTGATCCACAACCACTGGTTAGCGCAAGAGCCGCCCGGGAAAATGCTCCCCTTGCCCTTTCCCCCATTCCCCCTATGCTCCGGCAAAACACAAAATCGGGAGGCATCCATGATCAAGCACTGCGTGTTCCTGCGCTTCAAGGCGGCTGTCCAGGAGGCTGAAAAGCAGGCGATCTATGCGGCGATTGCCGCCCTGAAAGAGGTCGTGCCCGGCATGCTCGATGTCAAGTCGGGCACCAATGTCTCGCCGGAAGGCCTGAGCAGCGGCTATAATGACGGCTTCATCGTCACCTTCGAAGACGAACTGGTGCGCGATTATTATCTGAAACACCCGCAGCATGTGGCAGTGGGCGAGCGCATCGTGCATGCGACCGATGGCGGGCTTGCCGGCATCCTGGTCTTTGATCTCGCCTTTTGACGAAAAAGCCCTCCCGCGAAGGGGAGGGCTGCTTGTCGAGGACCGACTGGTGATCGCTCAGCTGGATTTCGCCATGGCTGCCGAAAGCTGGTCGATATTGTAGCGGAACATCTGTTCATAGGTCGGCGCCGGGCCGTCCTTTTCCGAGAGCGACTCGACATAGAGTTCGCCGCCGGATTCCGCACCCGTGGCCTTGGCGATCTGCTGCACCAGCCGCGGATCATTGGAGTTTTCGAGGAAATAGCTCTTCACATGCTCGGTCTTGATCTGCTCGATCAGCTTGGCAATGTCGGCTGCCGACGCTTCCGTTTCCGTCGAAAGTCCAAGCGGTGAGAGGAAGGTGACGCCATAGTCACGGCCGAGATAACCGAAGGCGTCATGGCTGGTCAGGATCTTGCGATTGGCTTCCGGAATGTCCGCGAATTTGTCATTGGCATAGGCATCCATCGCGTCGAGCTTGGCCTTGTAGGCCGTCGCATTGGCATTGAAGGCTGCGGCATCCTCCGGGTCCGCCTTGGCAAGTGCTGCCTCGATATTGTCGACCCAGACCTTCACATTGACAGGGCTGTTCCACACATGCGGATCGGTCACGGTCTTGCCGTCCTCATCCATGCTGCGAAGCGTGATGCCGTCGGAAACGACCACCGGCTTGCCTTCATAGCCGGACGCCGAGATCAGCCGTTCCATCCAGCCTTCGAGACCCTCGCCACTGATGAAGGTAAGCTTGGCCGCCTTCAGCGCCTTGGCGTCGGCCGGCGACGGTTCGAATTCATGCGGGTCGCCATTCGGTCCAACCAGGCTGCTGACGGCAACGTGCTCGCCTCCCACCTGGGCCACGACATCGGCGAGCACGGTGAAGGAGGCGACCACCTTGATCGGCTCGCCGGCCAGCGCCGTGGAACCGTAAAGCGCTGTGATCAAGGGAAGGGCGCAGAGGAGGGTGAGTTTGCGGATCATGAGGCACTCCTTTTGTGTTGCATGGGAGATGTCGGGCTCTGGTCAGCCCTTGAGATGCGGAAGAGGGAAGAAGCGGCGGGCGATCCCCATCGGCGCGATGACGATCGACAGGCCGTAGATCAGCGCCGCCGTCAGGATGATGCTCGGCCCCGAGGCAAGTTCGAGATGGAAGGACATGACCAGCCCGATATAGCTGGAGATGATCGCCGTCAGCGCCGAGACCGCCATCATGCCGGGCAGGCTGCGCGC
>JARXAK010000222.1 GCA_029865885.1 Rhizobium sp.
ACCCGCCGCTTCGCGGCGACCTCCCCCCTCAAGGGGGAGGTGGGTGGTGCTGCCTGTCGCCTCAGGGTGAGGGGGAACGCTCGGCAAGCTGGTCGTGCAGGTCCTTTAGTCGCTTGGCAAACGTCGGGAAGACGTGCTGCAGTCGCTCGACATTATCGACGACTTTCTCGGGCTTGAGATCGAAACCATATTTGTGTCGGACGAGGTGGCGGAAGCCTTTGAGTTCGGTGAGCTGCATATGCAGATCGGGCGATAGCAGTGCCGGTCTGCGGCCAGCCAGTTCCGATGCCATCTGGTCGAGTATGTCCTGGTGCAGTGTGGGGCCTGTCGGGGCCGAGCCATCAAGATCGCGCGCGAGGCTCATCAGGATGTCTTCGATCCCGTTATAGACGTTGTGGACGCCAAGAGATGCAGCGGAGACCGCGCCCCAGTCACCGGCCAGCACATCGCCTCGGTGGCGAGCGAAGAAATCACTGAGCTGTCCAAGCTCGCGATCGCAACGATCGAGCCTTGGCGAAAGCCGCGAGAATTCAGCAAGCGTGAAGGGCGTCATGCAGAAGCTCGTTTACCCTGTCAGCCTCAAGATCGGCCTCAAAGATGAGATCATACGGCAGATGGGAGCCGCGCAAATGAACGGCTGTGATTTGCTCGGCCTGGAGACGGCGCGCTGGTGATAGAGGGCCTCGCACCAGAAGATCGATATCCGAATGAATGCGAAAATCGCCACGCGCCAGTGAACCGATGGGCGTGATGACGATGCCTCCGCCAGCGGCCTCTTGAACGATCGCGGCCACGAGACGCTGAGCCAATGCGAGCCTGGGTTCAAGCCTTTCGGCGATCAACGATTGCATGCGGTTCATCGGCTGTCTCCTTGCATAACTGTACCGCAAGCGTGGCACGACCGGAAGTGGCCAGGCTCTGGGAGAATGGAGGGGGCACGGGATGCAATCCCTCGGTGGGGGAGTAGAGGAAAGGAAATCCGATGACCGATGACGATACACTGGCGCTGTCCGTCCATCTCGACGGCGCTGAGGCGCTCTCCGTGCTCGACGATCTCGAAAGCCGATCGGGGAGTTTCGGGCGGGCGCTGACCTCGGCGCTGAAAGGTGCCACGACAGGGGGCAAGGGGCTGGAGGAGGTGTTGCGCGGGGTTGGGCTGAGGCTCACCGATATCGCACTCTCTTCGGGTCTGAAGCCACTTGAAAACCTGCTCGGCGCTGTCGCGGGCAATCTGGTGGGCGGCCTGACGTCCGGATTGAGTTCTGGACTGAGCGCGGGACTGGGATCGGCGCTGGGCGGTGGCGTCAGCGCCTTTGCGCAAGGCGGCATACCGGGGCGGGTGATCCCCTTTGCCGAGGGCGGCGTGGTCTCGGCGCCGACTTACTTTCCGATGGCCGGCGGGACCGGGCTGATGGGCGAGGCCGGGGCGGAAGCCATTCTGCCGCTGAAGCGGGGAGCGGATGGGGCGCTGGGTGTTGCAGCTGAAGGCGGCGGCGGGACGGTCATCCATTTCCAGGTGACGGCGAGCGACGCGGCGAGTTTTGCCAAGAGCGAAGGGCAGATCACGGCGATGCTGGCGCGCTCGGTTGGGCGCGGGCGGCGCGGGATGTGAGGTTGGCGGTGGGCGGGTAGGCAGTAGGCGGTAGGCGGTAGCCAGTAGCCAGTAGCCAGTAGGCAGTGGGCAGTCGGGAAGGTGATCCTTCGAGGCCCGCGCGGGGCGCGGGCGCCTCAGGATGAGGGTGTCTGTGGCAAGGGCCGTTTGCCAGTGTTTGTTTTGGGCCCGATCACGCAGCCAGGCACCTATAGCCACGTAGCTGACCTCAGGCGACGACCTCCAGATCCGTGGCACGGAACTCGTCTGCTGTGGCGAGGATCGGGACGCCGTGAAACCTGGCGCAGGCATAGTGCAGGCAATCGCCGAGATTGAGGCCATGGCGGCCCTGGCGGTAGCGATGGGCGGCCGTGAGGGACAGCCGCACGGTCTCCTCGGCGGGCGGCAGATCGCGAATTTCGATGCCGCGGGCCTCCAGAAACTCCATGACAAGGCTTTCGACCGCCGGGATCTGCAGGTTGAATTTCTCCGGACGGGCAAGCCCGAGGACGGTTTCGAGCACGGCGACCGGCGACGTGAACGGCTGCCGGGCAGAGGCGAGGGCATCGGAGACGCGCTGTGCTTCGGGTTCATCCGACAAAAGCGCGATGATCGCGCAGGCATCGACGAACATCAGGCGCCGTCCCACAGGGCATCGAAGACCTGCCGGGGCAGAGGCTGGGTCGTCTGATCGCCCGGCACCACCTGGTATCTGGCTCTAAGGCGGGCTGCCGTTTCGAGCGGCGTCTCGGCACGGCTGCGCCGTTCGATCGCTTCGCGCATGGCGAGGACGATGGCATCGGTGATGCCGACGCCGGCCATCTGCGCAAACTGCCGCGTCAGCGCATCGGCTTCCGGATTGTTGACATTGATGGCCATGGCGGCTCCATGTAGATGTTTTGCCCAGCCAATGTAGATCAACGGGCCGGGTTTTCCAAGGCCGTGCTGATGGAGCGGTCGGTCGGTGTAGAGCAGTAGGCCGTCGGTCGTGTGCAAGGTGATCCTTCGAGGCCCGCGCGGGGCGCGGGCGCCTCAGGATGAGGGCGTCTGTGGCAGGGAGCGTTTGCGAAAGCATGGGCATTGCGCCTACGATTGCTCGTTCCGTAGGGAGATGGGCATGGACGGGAAGTGGACGGTTCGCAAGGTTCGGGAGGTCGTCAGGGATCGCTGGATCGACCTGCGCGCCGAGACCTGTGAGACCCCTGAGGGGCGCGAGATCGATCCCTATTATGTGCTTTCCTATCCCGACTGGGTGAACATTGTCGCCATCACCGAAGACCAGAACCTGGTGCTGACACGGCAATATCGGCATGCTGCCGGGCGGGAATTCGTGGAATTGCCGGGCGGTGCGGTGGAAGATTTCGACCAGGATCTCGAGGCGGCGGCGCGACGCGAACTGCTGGAGGAAACCGGTTATAGCGCTCCGCGTTTTCAACGCGTCGCCACCCGCTTCCCCAATCCGGCCCTGCAGACCAACAGGCTTCACACCTTTCTCGCCGAGGGGGCCGTGCCGATTGCCACCCCAAATTTGGAGACGGGCGAAGAAGGCCTGACGGTTGAGCTGGTGAGCCTGATCGACGAACTCGATGGGATCGTCGGCGGGCTGCTGGAACAGGCCCTGCATGTCTCATCGTTGCATTCGGCCCTGATGGCCGCCGGTTATCTGAGGATTGTACCGTGCGACCGGGACTAGAGGGTGTAGGGCGGTAACCAGCAGGCAGTAGGCAGCAGCGAAGGTGATCCTTCGAGGCCCGCGCGGGGCGCGGGCGCCTCAGGATGAGGGGGACTGTCGAAGGTGGAGCACCCCCCTCTGTCGGCTGCGCCGACATCTCCCCCACACGGGGGGAGAGCGGGCTGCGGCCGGCGTCGCCAGTCTCCATCCTCACAGATGTCGGCACCGCCCTCATCAGGCGCCCGCGGGAGCGGCCTTAAAGCATCGCATGTTCATCACGTCATCGAACGGAGCCAACCATGGCCTTTCACGAACAGCGTTTTCCGCTGCGTCTGTCGCTGACCACGAGCGGCGGGCCGGGGCGGCAGACGGATATTGTGTCGCTCTCCAACGGGCGCGAGGCGCGCAATCGGCGCTGGCGGTTTTCGAGACGCCGCTATGACGTCGGGACGGCGGTGCGCTCGGTCGCCGATCTCTATGCGGTGCTGGAATTCTTCGAGGCGCGCGGCGGGCAGCTGCATGGGTTTCGCTTTCGTGATCCCGTCGATGGTTCGTCGGCCAGGCCCGGCGTGGCGGTGACCCCGCTCGACCAGTTACTCGGCACGGGCGATGGCCAGACCCCGGCGTTTCAGTTGGTCAAGGCCTATGGCGATGGTGCTGCGGTGGAGCGGCGGCCGGTGGTGAAGCCGGTGGCGGGTTCGGTGCGGTTGGCACTTGATGGCGTCGAGGTGAACGAGGGTTTCACCTGCGATGCGACGACCGGGATCGTCACGTTTTCGGCCGGACACGTACCGGGGCCAGGCACGGAGATCCGGGCGGGCTTCGACTATGATGTGGCCGTTCGTTTCGACACCGACCGGATCGAGATCGATCTCGAAGCCTTTCGCGCCGGGCGCATTCCCTCCATTCCGCTGATCGAGGTGATCCCATGAAACGCTTATCCCAAGCTTTGGCCGCGCATGTGGCAACGGCTGAGACGACGCTTTGCCGCGCCTGGCGGGTGACCTGCCGCGACGGCTTTCGGCTGGGATTGACCGAGCACGACCAGGTGCTTGTTTTTGCCGGGACACGCTTCGAACCGGGAACCGGCTTTGCCGCGACCGAGGCAAGTTCGGCAAGCGGGCTCGCCGCTCCGGGGGCGGACGTGCGCGGCGGGTTTTCGAGTGCTCTCATCACGGAAGCGGATCTGGCAGCCGGGCGCTATGACGGGGCGCGGGTCGAATGTTTCCTCGTCAACTGGCAGGCGGCAGACGAGCAGCATGCGCTTGTGACGGTGCAGGAGATCGGCGAGGTGAGCCGGGCGGGGCCGGGCTTTTCGGCGGAGCTCAGAAGCTTCGCGCACCGTCTGCAGCAGCCCGAGGGGCGGATCTACAACCGCCGCTGTGATGCCGATCTCGGCGATGCGCGGTGCGGGGTGGCGATGGGGGTTGCCAACCGCCGGGTGGCGGGCGTCGTCGCCGGGGTGTTGTCGGCGGATCGGTTGACCGTGTCGGGACTGCCGGATCTCGCCGAGGGACATTTCCGCCTCGGGCATCTGAGGTTCGACGCGGGACGGCTCTTAGGCCAGCGACTGGCGATCGAGGAGAGCGGGGCGGCCATGGGCGGTCTCGTGACGCTCCGGCTCTGGCTGCCCCTGGAGGCGCGGCCTACGGTCGGCGATGCCGTGACGCTGACGGTCGGCTGCGACAAGAGTTTTGCAACCTGTCGAGAAAAATTCGGCAATCCGCTGAATTTCCGTGGTTTTCCCCATGTGCCGGGCAGCGACTTTGCCTATTCCTATGTCAGCGGCGACAGCACCCATGACGGCGGGGTGCTCTATCGGTGAGGGCTGCTTTTACCCTCCCCTTGAGGGGGAGGGCAATTGCATATGGGGTACAGGCGATGGTTCCGGGGGCCCTCTTCTCCCCGACGGGGAGAAGTGCCGAGCGCATGCGAGGCGATGAGGGGGCTGCCCGGCACAGCTTTAGCGCTTCGCGCCCCCCCTCATCCCCCTGCCGGGACCTTCTCCCCGCTGGGGAGAAGAGGGACCCCGCTTCGTGCGCCGCTCAAAATCCATATGCGATAACCCTCCCCTTGAGGGGGAGGGTCGGACCGCAGGTCCGGGGTGGGGTGAGCCTGGCTTGCTCCCCTCCGGGTCACCCCCGCCCGCCGCTTTGCGGCGACCTCCCCCCTCAAGGGGGAGGTGGGTGGCCGCTGGGCGCCCGGCACATCATTCCCCCAAGCATGAAAGGACTGCCCCATGAAGATCATCTGCCCCGACGGAAACGGTTATTCCTATTATGTCCAGGCGGTCGACGAGACCCGTTATGCAAGGGCAAGCGGCATCGAGACCTTCCTCGTCAAGGCCGGCGACTACTGGAACGGGCCCGATGGCAGCGATGCGCTGAACTACCGCGAGCGCTGCGAGGCGCGGGTGACGACGGAGGATGCGGTGGGCTCCACCTGGCGCTATGCCTTTCACCTGAGAATCCCCGAGGACTATCCCGAATTCAGCCCGAAGCAGACGCTCGGCCAGTGGCACAACGGGTCCTATGACAGCGTCTTCAACCGTTACGAGGAGGGCGTCTTCACCATCTGCCTCAACAACAAGGAGACCGGCGTGTTCGAGGAGACACCGGTGACGGTGACCAAGGGCGTGTGGAACACCTTCAGCTACGCCTTCACCTGGCATGCGACGGGAGGGGCGGTGGCGGCCTCTGTGAACGGACGCACGGTGCTGAGGGAGACGGGGCTGGCGCTTCTGCCGGCAGCGACGACATCGGTCTATTTCAAATACGGCCTTTATCGGAACATGACAGCGGGCCTTGTCGGGCCGGACCAGCAGGTGAGTTACCGGCGTGTCAGCCGGGCTGCGGGGTGAGGGTTGGCGGGTTCGGCTTGACCCTCCCCTTGAGGGGGAGGGTCGGACCGTAGGTCCGGGGTGGGGTGAGCGTTGCTTGCTCCTCAAGTTCACCCCCACCCGCCGCTTCGCGGCGACCTCCCCCCTCAAGGGGGAGGTGGGTGGCTGCGGGCGGCCTTCATCCTGAGGAGCCCCTGCAGAGCAGGGCCTCGAAGGATACTGCAGCAGATCTGGCCTCGACCCTTCGAGGCCCTCGCGGGGCGAGGGCGCCTCAGGATGAGGGGAAAGGGCAGCGTTCCGACATTGATGTCTTGCGCTTTAATCCTCGGGATCGGCCTCAAGCGGCAGATCCGCAGAGCGCATGCGTCCGTGGCGGATTGTGACGATGACGATGCGGTCGGCCTCGATCAGGTAGTCGAGCAGGTAGTCGCCGATGACGAAGGTTCGGGCGCCGGGAACGGGCAGGCTTCGGGCAACCGGGCCGGCTTCAGGATGTGCGCTGATGACGAGCCTTGCCTGGGCGATGCGGGCGGCGAAGTGTTTGGCCGCTGCCGTGTTTCGCTGCTGCAGGTAGTGCATTTCCGTTCGAAGCCAGCTCGCCGCCGATTTCGAAAGGACGACGCGCATCAGGCGACCTTATCAGATGCGATGCGTTTCAGGTCCTTGACGACCTCATCCAGCTCTTCGATCTCACCGGCTGCCACCTCATCGAGACCACGTCGATAGGCAAGGATCTCTGCCCCCTCCTGCTGGAGATAGGTCCTGAGCGCCCGGACGATGACCCAGCTGCGCGAGCGCTCGGTCGCCTGCGCGATTGTCTCGATATCGGCGAGCACGTCTTCGGGTATCCGCAGGGCGATCGGATCAGACAGAGTTGGCTTGGTCATCGGAGCCTCCGGACAATTGGTACTACAGTGTAATACGGATTGGGCGATGGTTGAAGGGACACCGCGCGAGGGGCAGGCCTCATCCTGAGGAGCCCCTGCAGCGCAGGGGCCTCGAAGGATACTGCAGCAGCTCTGGCCTCGACCCTTCGAGGCCCTCGCGGGGCGAGGGCGCCTCAGGGTGAGGGGTAATGCTATTGCGAGCTCTTCGCCTCCATGGCCGCGATGCCCTTCGCACGATCCCTTCGTCGTTTCCAAACCCGTCGCCCTAAAATCCCCATCCCCCAACCCCGGAGCCTCCCATGTCCATCAACGCAGAGGTCCTGGCAATTGCCGGGACCTGGATCGGCACGCCCTATCGGCATCAGGGGGCGGTGAAGGGGGTGGGGTGCGATTGTCTGGGGCTGATCCGCGGGATCTGGCGGGAGCTTTATGGGGGAGAGCCGGAGGCTGTGCCGGCCTATGCGCCTGATTGGGCGGAGCGGGCCGGCGCGGAGCGGTTGATTAAGGCTGCCGAGCGGCATTTCGGGGCGGTTCGGTCCCTTGAACTGAGCCGGCCCGGAGATCTGGTGCTGTTTCGGTTTCGACCGCATCTGGCGGCCAAACATGCAGGCATCCTGGCCTTGCTGCCTGCGGAACATGACCAGGCTGACAAGGGTGGCCGTGGGTACGAGGGCAGGTCAATTGCATATGAACGAAAACCCCCTCTGGCCTGCCGGCCATCTCCCCCACAAGGGGGGAGAGAACCTCGCGCAAACCGCGCAATTGCAACACGCGACGGTGCGACTGGGTTAAGCCCTCCCCCTCGTGGGGAGGGTGGGGAGGGGACACTGTCTTGGATATGCGATTCCCCCGGCTACGAGGGGGGCACGCAGGGCTATGGTCCGGGGCCAGGGGGGCTCGTGGCTTTCTCCGAACCGGGCTGCGACCATGCGGATGCTGCGGACTCCAAAGTCTGCCTCGCCCCCAATGCCTTCATCCATGCCTATGAGCAGTCGTCGGTGACGCTGTCGGCGCTGGTGCCCGGCTGGCGGCGCAAGATTGCCGGCATCTATCGCTTTCCCGAAAGGATCTGACGATGGCGACCATTCTTCTGCAGGCGGCGGGGGCGGCCCTCGGTTCGGTCTTCGGACCGGTGGGGGCTGCGATCGGCCAGGCGGCAGGCGCGCTGGCTGGCGGCATGATCGACCGCAGCCTGTTGTCGGGCACCCGCGAGGTGAACGGGGCGCGGCTGTCTTCGGCGCGCATTTCCGGCGCGAGCGAGGGCACTGTAATCCCGAGGCTCTATGGCACGGCGCGGCTGGGCGGCACGCTGATCTGGGCGACGCGTTTTGAGGAGGAGACCGTGACCGAGCGCAGCGGCGGCAAATCCTCCGGCGGCACGCGCACGACGACCTATCGTTACTATGCCAATCTGGCACTCGGGCTCTGCGAAGGGCCGATTGCGGGCGTGCGGCGGGTCTGGGCCGACGGGCGTGAACTCGATCTCACCGAAATCGAAATGCGCGTCTATCGCGGCAACGAGAGCCAGCCCGTCGATCCGCTGATTGCGGCAAAGCAAGGGGCGGACAATGTGCCGGCCTATCGGGGGCTTGCCTATGTCGTCTTCGAACGGCTGCCGCTCGATGATTTCGGCAATCGCATTCCGCTCCTGCAGTTTGAGGTCATCCGGCCCGTCGGGGCGCTCGAGGAGAAGATCAGGGCAATCACCATGATCCCCGGCGCGACCGAGCACGGCTATGCGACGATCCGGGTTTCGGATGTGCCAAGTGAGGGCGCAAAGCGCTGGCTGAACCGCAACACGCTGGTTGCCGCGACCGACTGGCAGGCCTCACTCGACGAGCTGCAGGCGCTGTGTCCGAACCTTGAAAACGTGGCGCTTGTTGTCGCCTGGTTCGGCACGGACTTGCGCGCCGGCGACTGCCGCGTGCTGCCGGGTGTCGAGGTGACCTATCGCAACGAGGAAAGCCGACCCTGGAGTGTCGCAGGGTTATCGCGCAGCGAGGCTTACGTCGTCTCGCGCCATGCCGGCGGCCCCGCTTATGGCGGTTCGCCCAGCGACGAGAGCGTGATCGAGGCGATCAGAGATATAAAGGCACGCGGGCTGAAGGTGACGCTCTATCCCTTCGTGCTGATGGACATTCCCGCCGGCAATGGATTGCCCGACCCTTATGGCGCGGCCGAGCAGGCGACCTATCCCTGGCGGGGGCGGATCACCTGTTATCCGCCAGGCGCAGACAAGACGGCGGCAGCGCGGGCGCAGGTGTCGGATTTCGTCAACCGCAGCGATGGCTATCGGCGCCTCGTGCTTCATTATGCAATGCTGGCTGCCGCAGCCGGCGGTGTCGATGCCTTCCTGCTGGGCTCGGAACTGCGCGGCCTGACGACGTTGCGGGACGGGGTGAACGCCTTTCCCTTCGTCGAGGCGCTGGTGGCACTGGCGGGCGACGTGCGCGGCATTCTGGGGAGCGCAACGGCGATCTCCTACGGTGCCGACTGGACCGAGTATTTCGGCCATCAGCCAGCGGATGGCTCGGGCGATGTCTTCTTCCATCTCGATCCGCTCTGGGCGAGCCCCGATGTGACGGCTGTCGGCATCGACAATTACATGCCGCTTGCCGACTGGCGCGACGAGGATCTGGAGGCGGTCAGCCCGGATGCGTTTTCCGGGGTCGACGATGCCGAGGGTTTTGGCCGCATGCTGACGTCAGGCGAGGGCTTCGAATGGTTCTATGCGAGCGATACGCATCGCAGGGCGCGGATCCGCACGCCGATCACCGACGGCGCCTATGGCAAGCCCTGGGTCTACAGGTTCAAGGACCTGAAATCCTGGTGGGAGAATTATCACGTCGACCGCATCAGCGGCGTCGAGCAGGCGAGCCCCACGGCCTGGAGACCGGGAATGAAACCCTTCTGGCTGACGGAAGTCGGTTGCGGCGCGGTGGACAAGGGGGCGAACCAGCCGAACATCTTCGTCGATGCGAAATCGGCGGAAAGCGGCAGGCCATATTTCTCGGCGGGGATGCGCAGCGACAGCCAGCAGCGGCGGTTTCTTAACGCGCATCTCACCCATTGGGAGGGCGGCCTTGTGCCTGCAGGCATGGTCGATCCGGCCAGGCTCTATGCCTGGACCTGGGATGCGCGGCCCTATCCGGCCTTTCCGCAGAATACGGGCCTCTGGGCAGACGGCTCGAACTGGCGCACGGGGCACTGGCTGAACGGGCGGCTGGGCACCGCGACGCTGGCCGACACCATCGCGGCGATCCTCAGGGATCACGGTTTTCTCGATTTCGACGTGTCGCAGGTGGCGGGCGATCTCGGTGGTTATGTGAAGGGCGATCTCAGCTCGGCGCGCGATCTGATCGAACCGCTGATCGAGCTCTTCCAGATCGATGTCATCGAGGATGGCGGGCGGCTTAAACTCCGCACCCGACCGACGGCGAGCCTGCCAACGCGGGTGATCACCGCGCTGGCCGATATCGCGGAGCGCCCGCTCTGGAGCGAGACACGCGGCCATGACAGCGATTTTGCCTCCGAAGCGCTGGTGACCTTTTACGATCCGGCAGCTCACTATGTTGAGGCGAGCGTACGCTCGCGCAAGGTGGAGGCTGCCACCGATCGGCAGCTTGCCCGCGCTCTGCCGGCGGCGATGCCCGAGGAGACGGCACTGGCCGCTGCCGAGGGCTGGCTGCGCGACAACCGGCTGGCACGCCGGACGGTGCAACTGGCGCTGGGACCGCAGGACATTGCGATCGAGCCGGGCGATGTCCTGAGCTTCCCGGAGGGGCCGGAGGGACGATTCCTCGTGCAGGAGATCGAGGAGGGGTTTGAGCGGCGGCTGGCGCTCAGGGCCTTTGCCGGCAAGGTGTCGGCGCCGATGGCGGCGGTCGAGCCGGGGCGTGTGGCAGACGGCGGCGGGGCCATGGGCTTTGCGCCGGTCGTGACCTTTCTCGACCTGCCGAGGCTGGAGGGGACGAGCCATGCGGGCGACACGAGCCTTGCTGCCTTTGCCAGGCCCTGGCGACGGCTGGCCGTATCGAGTTCGCCGGAGGCGGAGGGCTATCGGTTGCGGCTGACGCTGGACAGGCCGGCCCGGTTCGGGCGGCTTGTCGATCCGCTGGCGCCGTGGCCGGTCGGGCGGTTCGATCCGGCCAACCGGGTGGTGGTCGATCTGAACAGCGGCGCCCTGTCCTCGGTGAGCCGAACGGCGGTGCTGGCGGGGGCGAACCGGCTGGCGGTTCGTTCGCTGACAGGCGGCTGGGAGGTGCTGGGCTTTGCCGAGGCCGAGGAGATCGCCGCCGGGCGCTTTCGCCTGAACGGTCTGCTGCGCGGGCTGGGTGGGACCGAGGACGCGATGGCGGCGGGTGCTGCTGCCGGTGCCGAGGTGGTCGCTCTCGACGACGCGGTGCGGCCGCTCGGACTTCTCCATGCTGAGCGCGGGGCAGCGCAGAACTGGATCCTCGAGCCGATGGGGCTGGTGACTGACCTGTCGGGGCCGCATGTGTTTGCCGGTGGATTGCGGGCGGAGACGCCGCTTTCACCTGTGCATCCGAAGGTGGTCCGGCTGGCTTCGGGCGACCTTCAGCTCTCCTGGATAAGGCGCAGCCGCATCGAGGCCGATGCCTGGGCGGAAGGCGAGGTGCCGCTCGACGAGGCGGACGAACGTTACCGGTTGGAGATTTTGGGCGCGAGTGCGGTGCTGCGCATGGTCGAGGTGGACAGACCGGATTTCCTGTACCCGGCGGAAGACGAACTGGCCGATTTCGGCGCGGCGCAGACGGTCCTTGGCCTTCGGGTGCGCCAGCTGGGACGGCTTGCGGCAGGCCTGCCGCTGCAGGCGGTGATTGCCGTCACCTGATATTCAACAAAGAGGAGACAGACATGCTGGAGATGAAACCCTGGTATCAGTCGAAGACCGTCTGGGGCGCGTTGATCGCGATTGCTGCCCCTTTGCTCGGTCGGGCGGGGCTGGAAGTGGGCGGGGCCGAACAGGCGGAGATCGCGGACGCGCTCACCGCGCTTGCCGGAACGCTTGGCGGGCTGCTGGCCTTGTACGGGCGGCTGACGGCGACGAAGGGCGTGGGTGGGTGAGGTTGGGTGCGTCTAATGGTGTGCCGACCAACAGCTCCAGCTCAAGCCACACGAACGATACGGAAGGTAAGGGTAGCGAGGTAGTAACCTACATGTTAGATTCCTTCGGCTGGCCCGTAGTCTTGAAGACGCTCGCAAAAGGTGCATATGTAGAGCGGTTCGTAGTGAGCTAACTGGAGCTTTACCTTTGTCACATAGGCTGGGAAGGGTTTAAAATGGGCGCTGCACTTGATATGTTTGGCCAGGAAAATCGCGGACGCATAACGGATGAGGGCAGACGTGCTGCGTCGAATTTTGCTGTCTCGCAACTGGCTACTGCCCTCTATTCTCAGAATGCATTCAAAAAGTGGGAAGTGCAGGCAATTGTTGATGCATATGCCGAGGTGTTGAGGAAGCACGGTAGTTTGAGCGAAGCCGAACTTGTCGCAGCGTTACACGCTCATTCAATACCCAAAGATCTTGCAGTGCCGCTAGCGAAAGTGTTGTCACGATCGCCGTAAATCGATATTGCTTATCGGTAGTTGTAATCCGGTGAGCAATTCGTTCTTTATGAATACACCTGCCGAGCTGCGAGAGAAAAAGATAAAGGCCGCCGAAAAAGCTCGGTCACTGATCGACGGCTTAGGAAAATCGCATGATCTTGATGCGCGCGCGACGATGTTACATGATCGCGTATCCGAAGGCATCAAGACCATATGCGCGCAAAATCAGGGCTTCGATCAAAGACAGACTGAAATCTTGACTGAGATTGCCGTACATCTCGCGCTGCTATTCGACGGCGAACTCAAGCCTCCAACCGGTTTTTGGCGAAGATTGAAAGCTGAATTTTCTGGAATGTCGCCGGTGGGCAAGCTTGGCTTGATTGCGGTTGCAATTACGATCGCTGTCGGCGTAGCGCAAATTGGCTCCGGTGTTTACTCGTTGGGTTACAGCTGGTTTATGGAGGTGAAGCCAGCGGAAGCCCAGTCGACATCCAGGTCCCCTGGGCCAGATAAAGATGCGTTGAGCACCGGAATTGAACAAGAACGCGGGAGCGAGGGGGCACGTCAGCCCTGAGCCGGTGTGGTCTTTTGCGGCGCTCAGTAATCGGCGCTATGCAGATAAATGTCTTCAGCGACCTTCATCGGCGCTTGGAACCAGCCCGATCCAGATACGGGCGTATTCGGCTTCGGTCGATTGCGAGAGTTTCTGCAGCACAATTGGGGCGCCGGGTTCCTCCTTTTTTCCGTGATGATAGAGGCGGGCTGCATATCGCCGGCTCATGAGACGGGGCGGCATCCGGTGGACGCAAACGGTTGGCCGCGCTGTCCACGTCCTTGACGGGACAAGCGCGAGGACGGCAGGCCGAGTTTCACTCGCCCCCACACGCTTGCCACGCATTCATTTGCCATTCAGACGCCTTGCGGTACATAATTTGACAAAGTGGACGTCATCCAAGAAGAAGCAGCAATGGCATCTTTCATGAAATATGCGGGCCTGGCACTGGCCTTGACCGTCGCGGCTCTGCCGGTGGCGGTGAGCGATGCCGTGGCGGCGTCTGAGGTCGAGGGCCAGTTGTTTGCGCAAAGGGCCGTGGATTGCAGCGCGGCTGCGATGCGCGTAGCGGCCGAAGAAGGCGGGACATTGCTTTCCGTCAGCGAATCGGACGGTGAATGCGAGGTCGTCGTGCTCGTGAAGGACAGCAACAACGAGCGTCCCCGCAAGGTCATCCGGCGGGTGTCGCAGTAGCGGCTGTGCCTGTCTGACACGGACCGAACGGAGGGGTAATCCATGCGCATTCTCGTCGTCGAAGACGATCTCAACCTGAACCGCCAGCTCGTCGAGGCCCTGCAGGAAGCGGGCTATGTCGTCGACAAGGCGTTTGACGGTGAGGAAGGTCATTTCCTCGGCGATACCGAACCCTATGACGCGGTGATCCTCGACATCGGCCTGCCGGAAATGGACGGCATCACCGTGCTCGAAAAATGGCGGGCGGCAAGCCGGGTGATGCCGGTGCTGATCCTGACGGCGCGTGACCGCTGGTCGGACAAGGTGGCCGGTATTGATGCTGGCGCCGACGACTATGTGACCAAACCTTTCCATGTCGAGGAAGTGCTTGCCCGCATCCGCGCCCTGATCCGCCGGGCGGCAGGCCATGCCTCCTCGGAAATCGTCTGCGGCCCCGTGCGGCTCGACACCAAGAGCTCCAAGGCGACCGTCGAGGGCGTGACGCTGAAGCTCACCTCGCATGAATACCGGCTGCTGTCCTATCTCATGCACCACATGGGCGAGGTGGTCTCGCGCACCGAACTGGTCGAGCATCTCTATGACCAGGATTTCGACCGCGATTCCAACACGATCGAGGTCTTTGTCGGGCGCCTGCGCAAGAAGCTCGGCGTCGACATGATCGAGACCGTGCGCGGCCTCGGCTACCGCATCCAAGCCCCTGCCAAATGAAGATCCGCTCGCTCACCGCGCGCGTCCTGCTGCTCGCCACCCTCTGGTCGGCGCTCGGTCTGGTGACGATCGCGGTGGCGATTTCCGCCCTCTACCGGCAGGGCGTCGAACGCGGCTTCAACAATCTCCTGCGTGCCCAGCTCTATAACGTCGTCAATTCGGTTTCGATCGGTGATGGCGACAGCCTGGCCGGTTCGCCGGCGCTTGGCGATCTGCGCTTTTCCCAGCCGGCAACCGGCTGGTACTGGCTGGTCGAGCCGCTGGGCAACTATGCGACGGCGCCGCTGGCCTCCGCGTCGCTCGGCGTGGCCAACCTTGCCGTGCCCGATGTGGAAGTCACGCCGTTCGACCAGAACTACGAGCGCTACTACGAGATGGCCGACGATGTCGGCAACCATATCCGTGTCGCCGAAACCGAAGTCGTGCTCGACGATCAGGGGCGGGCGGCGCGTTTCCGGGTGTCTGGCAACCTGCAGGTGATCGAGGACGAGATCGCCTTCTTCACCAGCCGGCTCTACGCCGCACTGGCCGTTGTCGGCATCGGCGGCCTGATCGTCAACGGTCTTGCCATTCTTTATGGCCTGAAGCCTCTCGACCGCGCGCGACGGGCGCTGGAACGCATCCGTCGCGGCGAGGCGGAGCGGATCGAAGGTGACTTTCCAAGCGAGGTTCAGCCGCTTGCCAACGAGATCAATGCGCTGATCGACAGCAACCGTCGTATCGTCGAACGGGCCCGCATGCAGGTGGGCAATCTGGCGCATTCCCTGAAGACGCCGATCGCCGTGCTTTTGAACGAGGCGCGCACGCTCGACAAGAGCCATGCAGAGGTCATCGCCGCCCAGGCGGAGGCGATGCAGGCGCAGGTGACGTCCTATCT
>JARXAK010000124.1 GCA_029865885.1 Rhizobium sp.
CACCTCGACCCAACCTGCCGCGATCACGCCGGAAACCGCCACAGCCGCCCGGGCAGCCGCGACCAAGCTGCTCGACGGGTTGGCTTACGTCGGCGTCGTCGGCATGGAGTTCTTCGTCCTCGAAGACGGCCAGCTGATTGCCAACGAGATCGCCCCCCGGGTGCACAATTCCGGCCACTGGACGGAAGCCGCCTGCATCGTTTCGCAGTTCGAACAGCATATTCGCGCGATCGCCGGCCTTACGCTGGGCGACCCGGTGCGCCACTCCGATTGCGTGATGACGAATCTGATCGGCGACGACATCGATTCTCTTCCGGCCTGGCTCGCCAAGCCGAATGTGCTGGTCCATCTCTATGGCAAGACGGAAGCGCGTCCCGGTCGAAAGATGGGACATGTGACCGAAATCCTGCCGTTCCGGGACTGAGAACCCGGGTTTTTTAGCCTTTTCGGCTGGGCAAATGCCGCCGGACCGGTTGACAGGCAGGCCTCCCTCGGGCTAATTGCCGCCAACTCTTCAAGGGCGCGCCCAGCGGCGCGCTTTTGATTGTTTGAACACAGTGGGTGAATGACACATTCCCCGACAATCGTTGTGGACCAGAAAAATGAAGATCAAGAACTCGCTGAAAGCGCTTAAGGCCCGTCATCGCGACAACCGTCTGGTTCGCCGCAAGGGCCGTATCTACATCATCAACAAGCAGAACCCGCGCTTCAAGGCTCGCCAGGGCTGATGCCCCGGGATCTCCGGATCCCATGAGCTTGACGGACTGCCCGCTGCATCTGTGGCGTGTTGATATCGGAAATTTGAGTTTGAAAGACGGCGCTGAGGGATTACCTTCCCTGTATGCGCCGTTTTTCTTTGCGACTCGCCCTCATCCTCCCGCTCCTGCCCGCCCTGCTTCTTGCGGGGGCTGCCTTTGCGCAGGCACCCGAGGAAGGGGACGGCGCCGAGGCCACGCAATCCCCCGTGGAGCAAATCCCGCTGAAGCCACCGGCCAAGCCGAAAACGGTTGATGAGCTGCTGGCCGAACTCAAGCGCGAACGCAATCCGCAGGCCGCCCGCCAGATCGCCAACACGGCCATGGCGACCTGGAGCGAATCGTCGAGCCCGACCATCAACCTGCTGATGCAGTGGTCGGCCAAAGCCGCCGCCGAAAAGCGCAACGCCGCAGCGCTCGATTTCATCGACCGCGCGATCATCCTGAAACCGGATTTCGTCGGCGCATGGAACCAGCGGGCCACGCTGCATTTCAGCATGGGCAATTACAAGAAATCCGTCTCCGACATCGAGAAGGTGCTGGAACTGGAACCCCGCCATTTCGGCGCCATCGCCGGCCTTGCAGGCATCCTCACCGAACGCGGCAGCAAGGACGCGGCACTGAAAGCCTGGCAACGCTATCTCGACGTCTTCCCCGCCGACCGTGAGGCGCAGGAAATTGTCGCAAAGCTCTCGGAAGAACTGGCTGGCCAGCGGACGTAGTACCGTAAGCTATTGACGAACGGCACCGCAGCACGATCTTGTTGCCATATCGTCCAGCTCGGAAGCTTTGCTCTTGCTCCTACCCCGTATCGGTCTCGTCTTGCTCGTCTTCCTCCTCGTTCTCATCGTCATGCTGGCAGTGCTGGCCATTGCCACACAGATCCGCGCCCGCGCCATCGAGGCCCGGACGCCGAATATCGGCGAGCTGACCGATGTCGGCGGCTACAGTCTGAATGCCCTGCACGTGCCGGCAGGTCCCGAGGCAGACCTGCCACCGATCGTCTTCATCCATGGCGCTTCGGGCAACCTCCGGGACCAGGCAGGCGCCTTCCTGGAGCCGCTGCGGGGCCGCGCAGAGCTTCTCTTCGTCGACAGGCCGGGACATGGCTATTCGGAGCGTGGCGGCCCTGAGAACGATACGCCGGATGGCCAGGCCAACGCTGTTGCCAGACTGATGGAGAAGAAGGGCATCGAGCGGGCGATCATCGTCGGCCATTCCTTCGGCGGTGCGATCACCGCAAGCTTCGGCGTGCTGCATCCTGACAAGGTCGAGGGCCTGGTCTTCCTCGCCGCCGCCACCCATCCCTGGCCGGGCGGTGTGGACTGGTACTATCACCTCGCCTCCGCCCCGGTGATCGGCCCGATCTTCTGCCATACGCTGGCCCTGCATGCCGGCATGATGCGCATCGAAGCGGCGACGGATCACGTCTTCGCACCCAATCCGCGCCCCGAGACCTATCTCGAAGACACCGGCCCTGCCCTCGTCCTGCGCCCCTCCACATTCCGCTCCAACGCCAAGGATGTGGCCGGGCTGCATGCCTATGTGAGCGCCTTTGCACCGCGCTACCACGAGATCGCCAAGCCGACGGTGGTCATCACCGGCGATAGCGACGAGATCGTGCTGGAGGAGATCCATTCCAAGGGCCTGGCCCGCGATATAGCCGGCTCCGAACTCGTCTGGATCGAAGGCCTCGGCCACAAGCCGGATTACATTGTAACGGATATAGTCATCTCCGCCCTGGAAAAGATCGCGGGTGAGACGCGCGACCTGCAGGCTATGGCGCGCTCGGTAGAGCCACGCCTTGCAGCAACCCGCGTCGAGCCGACGGGGGCCGCCCCTTCCCTTCAAGCTGGCCAATAGCCGCCATGAAAAAAGCCGCCCGAAGGCGGCTTTTCCAATTCAACCATGCAGAAGGGGGGATCAGATCCCGGTCTGGCCGTCCGAGCCGATATAGGCGATGCGCAGCATGTTGGTCGAGCCGGGCGTGCCGAGCGGGACACCGGCAGAAATGATGATGCGGTCGCCAGGCTTGCCGAAACCCTCGTCCACGACGATGCGGCAGGCACCGTTGACCATCTCGTCAAGATCGGTCGGCTCCGAAGACACGACGCAATGCAGGCCCCAGACGACGGACAGACGGCGCGCGGTCTGGATGACCGGCGACAGCGCGATGATCGGCACTTCAGGACGCTCGCGCGAGGCGCGCAGACCCGTATTGCCCGAAGACGTGTAACAGACGATCGCCTGCAGGCGCAGCGTCTCGGCGATCTGACGGGCAGCGAGCGAGATGGCATCGGCACCGGTCGCTTCCGGCTGAGCACGCTGGGCGTAGATGATACCAGGGTAATGCGGCTCGCGCTCGACCGTATGGGCGATGGACGCCATGGTGGCGACGGCTTCAACCGGATACTGGCCGGATGCCGACTCGGCCGAGAGCATGATGGCGTCAGCGCCTTCGAAGACGGCGGTCGCGACGTCGGAGACTTCCGCACGGGTCGGAACGGGTGCCGTGATCATCGATTCCAGCATCTGGGTCGCAACCACGACCGGCTTGCCTTCGCGGCGGCAGGCGCGGATCAACTGCTTCTGGATGCCGGGCACGCGCTCGAGCGGCATTTCCACGCCAAGGTCGCCACGGGCGACCATCAGGGCGTCGGACAGTTCGATGATCTCGTCGATCCGCTCAATGGCCTGCGGCTTCTCGATCTTGGACATCAGGCCGACGCGGCCCTTGGCGATCTTGCGCACTTCCGCCAGATCTTCCGGACGCTGGATGAAGGAAAGCGCCACCCAGTCGACATCGTTGACGGCCAGAACGGCATCCAGGTCGGCACGGTCCTTGTCGGTCAGAACGCCGGTGGCGAGAATGGTGTCGGGAAGGCTGACGCCCTTGCGGTCGGAGATCTTGGTGCCCGACACAACGGTCGTCACGATGCTCTTGCCGTCGCATTTCTCGGCCTTCAGATGCAGCTTCCCGTCATCGATCAGCAGACGGTCGCCGGGCTTTACCGATTCCAGGATTTCCGGATGCGGGAGGTAGACGCGGGTCGCGTCGCCGGGCACGTCCTTGTTGTCGAGCGTAAAGGTCTGGCCCGCCTTCAGCTCCACGGTGGTCTCGGCGAACTTGCCGACACGGAGCTTCGGACCCTGGAGGTCGGCAAGGATGCCGATCGGACGGCCGCAGGCTGCCTCGACACTGCGGATGCGCTGAACCAGCGTTCGCATCATTTCATGGCTGGAATGGCTCATGTTGATGCGGAAAAGATCAGCCCCGGCTTCGTGGAGCTTGCGGATCATCGCCTCGTCGGAAGAGGCGGGACCAAGCGTGGCGAGGATCTTTACTTTGCGGTTTCGCTTCATCAGTTCTGGCTTTCCTGGGTGCCCGACGTATCGGACAGCTGGACCATCCAGCTCCCCTGCCTGCCGGTGTCGTATTCCTTGAATCCCATCTGCTGGTAGCCGCGTGCGAAGCAGTCCTTCACGCCGACGATCTTGAACTCGTTTTCAGCGACACACATGTTGATGTCACCGGTCCATCGACCACCGCGGGCGGCATCCTCAGCATAGAGATAATAATAACGCGATTGGAGCTCGCCCTCGATCAGCGTGGCGCAGGTGCCAGCCGGAACCTGCCACCAGCCTTCGGTGATCCAGCCCTCCTCCGCCCGGTAGCCAATGGCCACCCCGACGAGGTTCTGCGTGCCGTTGCAGACCCTGAATTCGGCGTGGGCGGCAGAGGCTGCCAGCATTGGCGAAAACAGCGCACCCGCGATCAGGAGGGGCTTGAGAAAACGTGCCTTGGCACGGTCAAAAGTCTGTCTGATCAGGTGATGCACGATTGCCTCCGGAACTCCAAAAATGCGCATGGGATGCCTTCTTGCGATGCTGACCAGAGAATGTCAACGCAACTCTAATCGATTATATTTTCTGCCTTTGGCCAGTCTCAAAACCTATATGTCCGATCTTGGCACAAACGTGACAGCCATGAAAGCTTGCGCTCCCCCATTCCCCATGCGATCAAGCACTTGTAGCAGCTGATGGCTTCAAACTGATGAATGTTTCCCCCGTTTTCGAGATTTTGGAAGGCCGTTTCGACGCCGGCCTCGTGATCCTCGCCGACCATGCGACGAACATCGTTCCCGCGCCCTATGGCCGCCTCGGCCTGCCCGACAGCGCCTTTGATCGCCACATCGCCTACGACATCGGCATCGAGCCGTTGACCCGTGTGCTCGCAGCCCGTCTTGGCGTGCCCGCCGTGATGTCGCGCTTCTCCCGCCTGCTGATCGATCCGAATCGCGGCGAGGATGACCCGACCATCATCATGCGCATTTCCGACGGCGCCATCATTCCCGGCAATCATCCGATCACGCCTGAAGAATGGCAGCACCGCATCGACACCTATCACCGGCCCTATCATCAAGCCGTCTCGGACGTCATCGCGAAGGTCGCAGATGCCTCGGGCAAGGCGCCCTTGGTGCTCTCGCTGCATTCCTATACGCCAGCCTGGAAGGGTGTGCCCCGCCCCTGGCATGCCGCCGTCCTCTGGGACACCGACGCCCGCGCCGTCCGCCCTTTGATCGAGAGCCTGGAAGCACCGGGCGATATCCTGGTCGGCGACAACGAACCCTATGACGGCGCGCTCAAGGGCGACACCCTGTACCGCCATTGCATGATGACGGGCATCCCGCATGCGCTTCTGGAGGTTCGCCAGGACCTGATCGGCGACGAGGCCGGCGTCGTCGCCTGGGCTGACCGGCTGGCACCGCTCTTTGAACGCCTCAATGCCGACCCGAAGCTGCACGACTATGAGATCCATGCCTCGCGCACCGGCCCCTATCCGCCGTTGTCCAGCGCGCGCTGAAGGAGAGAAACATGACGCTCCCCACCAAGGACCAGCAGACCGAACTGGAAGCGGCCGCCTTCCGCCGCCTCCTCTCCCACCTGCGCAATCGTCCCGAGGTCCAGAACATCGACCTGATGAACCTTGCCGGCTTTTGCCGCAACTGCCTGTCGAACTGGTATCTCGATGCCGCGAAGGAAAAGGGCCTCGACCTGAGCAAGGACGAGAGCCGCGAGATCGTCTACGGCATGCCGTATGAAGAGTGGAAAACACTGAACCAGCGCGAGGCAAGCAGCGACCAGCAACGGGCCTTCGAACAGAACCGCCCGAAGGAATGACGCCTGCCTCAAGCTTTGGGGCTTGACGCGGACGCCGCTTCGCGGCACGTGATCGCCACGAAAACCCACCTCAAGAATGCCATCCCTGCAATGAAGGAGATTGCCCATGTCTGATGCCGCCCACGGCGTCGCCCGCGACCAGCTCCGTGCCTTTGTCGAACGCATCGAGCGCCTGGAAGAAGAAAAGAAGACGATCGCCGACGACATCAAGGACGTCTACGGCGAAGCCAAGTCAATGGGCTTCGACACGAAGATCCTGAAGAAGGTCATTGCGCTGCGCAAGAAGGACGACCAGGAACGCATGGAAGAGGACCTGATCCTCGACACCTACCTGCATGCGCTCGGCATGATCGAGAGCCCGCCGGAAGGCTGAGTCGCTCGTCACGATACGCAAAAAGAAACCCGCCTCTCGGCGGGTTTCTTTTTGTCTTCACGTTGGATCAGGCAGAGATCAGGGTGCGCCGAAGCGGCTTGGATCAACTGTGCTCGCATCGAGACGGAAACCATCCGGAACGGCTGTGGCGGGTGCCACCAGCGAGCGCGACACGACGCGCGGCGCCTTGACCGGCTTTGCGACGGATTCGAATTTGCCTTGATTGAGGGCCCATTGCTCGATCATGTTCTTCGTCAGCTTGGTGCCGCCATACATCGCCATATGCGCGCGTTCTGCATCTTCCTGGCCCGGACGACCCCCCTTCTTCGGCATAGCCGCATCGGCATCCGGCACCACTTCGGATGGCGCATCGAACATGTCGCCGAACTGGGTTGTCGTTTCCACCGCCGGTTCCGGCTGTGGCGGGATTGCGGCCACCTCGACCGGCTTCTGGGCCGGGGCCGGGGCCGGGGCAGCGCGCAGTACGGCCTGGGCCGGTGCGCTGGCCGGGATCGGTGCCGCCACGTCAGCCACCGTGCTGTCTTCGAGCGCCGCTGCCGCCTCAGGCGACAGGATCGCCTGTTCGACTTCGTCGACTTCCGCTTCGGCATCAGCCGTAGCCAGGAGCGCTTCAGCCACCTGCGGGCGGGCAGCAGGCACCGGCACTGTCATACCATCCGCCAGAACCATGGAATCGGCATTCGGATCAATGGAAGCGGTCATCACGCCTTCTGCGGCGTCGCCATTCTGCGGGCGCGCCTGAAGCAGCGTCGGCACCGGCACATTCATGGCGGCAAGGTCGGTGAACTCATCCGACGGCGCCGTAACTGGAACCGGCACACCGCTTGCGACCTGCTGCAGGGCATCTTCGGCGGCATTGCGCGGCGGCTGGTAGAGCGCCACGGCAAGGCTGTTGTCGGCCGGGCGCAGGGCCGGCCGCGCCTGTGGAACCGGTGCATCGGCGGCATCGACGCCCGGAAGCGCAGTCGCGACCATCACAGGTTCGGAAGCGGTCACGATCGGCTGCTCTGGCGGTGCGGCCGGAGCCGGCTGCGGCTGCGCCACGGCGGGACGCGGAGCGGGTTCCGGAATATCCTCGACTTCGTCCTCGTCGCCACCACCAAACAGCATGGCGAGGAAATTGCGCGGACGCGACGACGACTTCTCATCCGCGACCATGACCGTGTTGCCGGAAGCCACGCGGCGCTTGTATTCGGCGAGCGCCTGCTGATAGCCCGGCAGCGGCTTGCCGTCTGCGGGAATGTGAACGGTCTTGCCATCCGGGAAAAGGCGAACGAGATCCTGGCGGTTCATGCGCGGCCAGGCGCGCACGCCTGCAACGTCCATGTGCACGAAGGGCGAACCGGAATTCGGATAATAGCCCACGCCACCGGCCTGCATCTTCACGCCGAGTTCGCGCAGCGTCTTCAAGGGCACGCCGGGGATATAGAAATCCATCGCCGTGCCGCGCATATGCTGGCTTTCCTTGGCGACACCCTTGGAGCGCGAACGCAGCATGTTGTTGGTCGCCGGCGAGCGATAGGCGGAGACGACCTTGATATAGCCCTTGGCGCGGGACTGGCGATAGACCTCCCAGACGAGATCGAAGAGGCGCGGATCCATCTTCGTCGGCTCGTTGCGACGCCAGTCACGGAGAATATAATTGAGCTGTTTCAGACCCTTGGGGTCATAGCGGCCATTGCGCTTGAAGGTGATCGAGGCCCGTTCACCGGTATGGACGAATTCAATATTGAGCGTGCGGCTCTCGGCATTTGCCGTTCCGGCACTGCCGAGCAGACCGCCGAAACCCATCAAAAGCACGGCAAACAGCGAAAAAAGCAGCTTCGCTGCCAACTGCGCAGACTCAAGCCGGGTTTTGCGCCCGCTTTGCGTATGGAGCGCGCTGATGTCCTGCGATGCCTGCAATGCAATCCCCGTCCGAAAGACTACGTCCCATGCGAGTTCGAATGAACGTCAAATGAGGTCATACCATGGCAAATTTGCCACATCCGCACAAGCTGTCCGTTTATAGTGAACGCTTGCCTAACAAATGCTTAGGCTCTTGGTAGGCGATTAAGCTTACCCCAGAGTTAACATCGGACGGTTGAGGCAGATCAAGCCGCATCCTTCTGCGGGTCGTCGGGATCGATTCCATAATCCTTGAGCTTGCGATAGAGCGTAGACCTCCCAATGCCGAGTTTCCGGGCCACCTGGCTCATCTGGCCGCGATAGAACTTAAGTGCAAAACGGATCAGCTCCTCCTCGATCTCGGCGAGCTTGCGAACATTTCCGGCATCATCCGTGCTGACGATGACATTCCCGGATGCCGCTGCGCTGAAACCTGTGGATGGAGCGGAGTGGCCGCCGGACAGTCCCGCAGCACGCTCCGCAAGCGCTGCCTGGACCTTGGCGATCGGGCTCGGCTCATGCAGGACGGCCTGCGGTTCCGCGCCGCCTGCCCCGCCACGATGTCCGTCCATCTGCGCGGCAATCTGCGGGAAATCGCTTTCTCTCAGGCTCGTGCCCTCCGCAAGCACCACCGCGCGGAAGATCGCGTTTTCGAGCTGCCGCGTGTTGCCCGGCCATTCGAAGGAGGTGAGCAGGGCAAGCGCAGAGGATTCCACCTGCAGGGTTCTCGGCAGGCGCTGCTCCAGCGAGAAGCGCTCGACAAAGGCCCGCACGAGATGCGGAATGTCTTCCTTGCGGCGGCGAAGGGCTGCAATCGTGATGGGAAAGACGTTGACGCGGTAGTAGAGGTCCTCGCGGAAACGTCCGGCCTTGACCTCCTCGATCAGATCCTTGTTGGTCGCCAGGATCAGGCGCACATTAGCCTTCAACGGCCTCTGCTGCCCGCTGCGATACACCTCACCCGTCTGCACGATCTCAAGCAGGCGCATCTGACCGACCGGCGGCAACTCGCTGATTTCCTCAATGAAAAGCGTACCGCCTTCGGCTTCCGAGAGTTTGCCGGTCAGGCTTTCGCTGCCGAACAGTACCTCTTCGATCTGCCCGGGCGAGATTGCATTGCAGTTGACGGAAACAAAGGGGCGCGAGGAGCGATCGCTCGCGGCATGAATGGCGCGCGCCACCAGTTCCTTGCCGACACCGGCCTCCCCTTCGAGCATGACGGGAATGGTCGACTGGGCCGCCCGACGCCCGAGATCGACAACCCGTGACATGGCCGAGCTGGCCGCAATCACGTCCGAGAAGCTGACGGAGCCGCTGCGGGCGCGCCGTGGTGTGCGGCCCTGCAGGCTTGTGCGGTGGATCTTGAGCGCCGATTCGATGGCGCCGATCAACCGCTCCTGGGCGATCGGCTTGACCAGGAAGTCGAAGGCGCCGGCACGCACCGCGTTGAGCGCCGTTTCGGTCGCCCCTTGCGTGGTGCCGACGATGACAGGCACGGCCGGATTGATCTCGGCGAGCATTGGAATGAAACTGGGGTTCAAGCCTTCTGCCGAGGTCACATCAAGCACCACGACATTGATCTGGTCGCGATAGCGCCGAAAAAGTTCGATACCCGCATGGGCGGTATCGGCGACATGAACGGCGTGGCCGTGCGCTTCAATGGCAGCTTTCATGCTGCGGCGCTCGGCGGCATCTTCATCGATGAGTAGGATCTGTGCGGTCAACTTGCGCTCCCCGGGGCTGTTTTGGCGCATTTGCGCTCCTGGGTTATCGCGGGGAAGACTGCCAGAAAGGCCTGAAGATGTTCTTGGGAGAAAGCCTAACATTTTAACGGTCCTTAACCGTTTATGGCACAACCCCGCAGATGCCCCGTGGCAGCCTGCGCAAGAAAGTCGCATCAGGCCGATACAGGCCGCTGCTTGCCCATCGGCGGGTGACTGACTACATCTCCCAAACGAACGAGAGAAAGGACATCGCCATGATGATCGACCGCCGCCCCGCCTTGAGCCCAGCCACCCAGGCCTCTGCGAGCAGGGATCAGAACCTCGGCGACCTTCCCGTCTGGAAGCTCGAAGACCTCTATCCCGGCCAGACATCGAGCGAATTCTTGGGCGCCGTCGAAAAGGCCGGGTCCGATGCACTCGCTTTCGAAAGCAAGTGGAAGGGCAAACTCTCGATTGCGCTGGAAACGGTCGGCGAAAACTCGCTCGCCCAGGCGCTGCGCGAGATGGATGCGCTCGAAGACCTGCTCGGCCGCATCGCCTCCTATGCCGGCCTCACCTATTATTCGGACATGACAAACCCCGACAACGGCAAGTTCTTCGGTGACATCCAGGCGAAGCTGACGGACATGTCGGCCCGCCTCCTCTTCTTCCCGCTGGAAATGAACCGCCTGTCCGACGATGCCGTGGATGCCGCGATGAACCGCGATCCGGCGCTCGCCCATTTCCGTCCCTGGATCGTGGATCTGCGCAAGGACAAACCCTTCCAGCTCGACGACCGGATCGAACAGCTCTTCCTTGAGAAATCACAGACTGGCGCTGCCGCCTTCAACCGTCTCTTCGACGAGACGCTTGCTGCCCTGCGCTTCAAGGTCGGCGAAGACGAGATGCCGCTCGAGCCGACGCTCACGCTTTTGCAGGATGCCAATCCGGAAAAGCGCAAGCTGGCTGCGGAAGCCCTGTCGAAGACGTTCAAGGAGAACATCCGCATCTTCACCCTGGTGACCAACACGCTCGCCAAGGACAAGGACATTTCCGACCGCTGGCGCGGCTTCGACGACATCGCCGATAGTCGCCATCTGGCCAACCGTGTCGAGCGTGAGGTGGTCGATGCGCTGGCAGAAGCCGTACGTGAGGCCTATCCGCGCCTGTCGCACCGCTATTACACGATGAAGGCGAAGTGGCTCGGCATGGACCAGATGAATTTCTGGGACCGCAATGCCCCGCTCGCCGAAACGCCGGACCGCCTCATTTCCTGGGATGAAGCCAAGGACATGGTGCTGTCAGCCTATGGCGGCTTTGCGCCTGAGATGGCGGAGATCGCAGGGCGATTCTTCGACGGTGGCTGGATCGATGCCCCTGCCCGCCCCGGCAAGGCGCCAGGCGCCTTCGCCCACCCGACCGTTCCTTCAGCGCATCCTTACGTGCTCGTCAACTATCTCGGCAAGCCGCGCGACGTCATGACGCTCGCCCATGAACTCGGCCACGGCGTGCACCAGGTGCTGGCCGGCGGCCAGGGCGCCCTGATGTGCCAGACCCCGCTGACGCTGGCCGAAACCGCATCCGTCTTCGGCGAGATGCTGACCTTTCGCGCCCTCCTCGACAAGACGACAGACAGCCGCGAGCGCAAGGCCATGCTCGCCCAGAAGGTCGAGGACATGATCAACACGGTCGTGCGCCAGATCGCCTTCTACCAGTTCGAGCGCAAGATCCACACGGCCCGCAAGGAAGGCGAACTGACGGCGGAAAAGATCGGCGAACTCTGGCTCTCGGTCCAGTCGGAAAGCCTCGGGCCAGCGATCAAGATCTCCGAGGGCTACGAGACCTGGTGGGCCTATATCCCCCACTTCATCCACTCGCCCTTCTATGTCTATGCCTATGCCTTCGGCGACTGCCTGGTGAACTCGCTCTATGCCGTCTACCAGAACGCCGATCAGGGCTTCCAGGACAAGTATTTCGAGCTTCTGAAGGCCGGCGGCACCAAGCACCACTCGGAGCTTCTGGCTCCGTTCGGCCTCGATGCCACCGATCCCTCGTTCTGGGCCAGGGGCCTGTCGATGATCGAAGGGCTGATCGACGAGTTGGAAGCGCTCGACCGGGGCTGACGCCTCAAACGCGATCGGGTGGCGGCAGCATGGCCGCCGCCTGAGTGCGGCTGGCCACGCCGAGTTTCTGCAGTATGGCAGCGACGTGATAGTCGACCGCCCGCTTTGACAGAGCCATGATAAGGGCAATGTCTCCGTTGGACTTGCCACCGGCAATCCAGCTCAGGATCTCGCGCTGTTGCTGTGACAGGCTGCGAAGTCTCGGATCGGGCTCCACAGGGACCGCCGGCATTCTCTGCAGGAGCTGGCCTTGCTTCAGCAGGGCCGCCGCCGAAACCGCCATGGCGGTCGCGATGGTCTGCGGTGACCTCGATTGAACCCGCCTTGAGGTCAGCACCACCCCGTGGATACGCCCTTCGTGTTTCAACAGCGGAATGTTGACGCCCGTCTTCAGCCCGTGGTCGAGCAGGAATTCGTGAAAGCGGTGATGCTGCGGGCTGGCTTTGAGCTGTTCAACCTGCCAGACGGCAGGGTCGTCGGCACGCACGGCAGCCTCCAGCATCGGATCCGTCGGAGCATAGGCCGCGCAATAGTCTTCACGCATCCGACTGTCGAAACTGGTCAGCACATCGGATGTCGCGACCGTGCCCGTTGCAAGTTCGATGCTGCCGAAACCGAAATCGCTAAAGCCGATGCGGTCGTAGAAGCCGGAGAGTGTATCGGCGAGATCCGTGACCGTCCCGACCCGCAGAATGGCCCTGATTACGCCTTGTATCTCGTCCGGATGCACTTCGCTCATCAGCAATGCCCGAGGTTACCGAGTGGTCCCAGCGCATCAAAGCGCCTGCAGCAACCCATAATAAAAGAATCCATTAAAAAACTAAAACATAATATTTTGGCGATTTCACTGTAGCAAATCGGAACGCGATCCAGCCAATCGGCACATTGCCTCAATATATGTATAATTTTACTTCGTTGACGACTGCTTAACTGAACAGATGATTGCGATCAATCGCCAATTTATCATGGCACGACAAGGGTATCATAAGGAACGCGCCATGAGAAATCTCTCCATCGGATCCAAGTTTGCTGTCGTGTCGGGAATATTCCTCACATTCTCGGTCAGCCTGGCGTCATACGCAGCATACCAGCTCGATGAGATCGCAACTTCCTATGACCACGTTCTGAAAGGGGAGACAGTCGCGGCCAATCAACTGGCGCTCGCCGCCAAGGCGATCATCGCCGGCCGCGCCGCCATCGCCGACATCATCATGATGACGAACAGTGCGGATATCGAAGCCGCAGACAGGTCGCTGACAAAGGCCCGAAGCGATTTTACCGAGTATATGAACGCCGCTGTCACGGCCATGCCGGATCACGAACGATCAGCGGCCGATTCCCGTCTCGTCGCCCTGCGTCAGGCCGGTTCACGGATCTTGGGGTCGGGTTGCCGCAGTGCCATCGAAGCGGGGCGCGAAAGCGTAACGCCGGAGACTGTGCTCCAGGCCGTCGCGACCTATGCCCGCGAATGCCAGCCGCAGTTTCCGCCGATCATCGCGGAACTGACAACCGTCGCTGACGCAACGCTCGCCAAAGCGAAGACGGAAACGGCTGAACTCGAGATTCACTCCCACGATACCCAGCGCAATCAGATCATCCTGATGCTCGCAGGAACTCTGCTGGTCATGCTATTAGGCCTCGCAGTCTTCCGCTTCAGCGTCGTGAAGCCTCTCAACAAGCTGACGGCCGACATGGCGACGATCGCCGGGGGAAGGCTGGACATCGACATTGCAGATGCCGATCGCAAGGACGAGATCGGCGCCATGGCCCAGGCACTCGAAGTCTTCAAGCAGAACGGTCTTCGCACACGCGCTCTGGAGAGCGAAGCACAGGCAAGCCGGCGCACGGCCGAGGAACAGCGCATGCAGACGGCGCAGGCGGACCGCGAGCGCGCCCGGGCCATGGAGGAGGCAACCGCGATGCTCGCCTCCGGATTGAAACGCGTTGCCCAGGGGGACATGAATGTCCAGCTGAACAAGCCCTTCACGGCCGATTTCGAAGCGCTGCGCGAGGACTTCAACATCACCGTTCGCCAGCTGCGCGACACGCTTTCGACCGTGGCGATCTCGAGCCATGCCATTGGCGATGGATCGCGGACGCTCGACGGCAGCGCCAATTCACTAGCGCAGCGCACCGAACAGCAAGCCGCCGCTCTCGAACAGACCGCTGCCGCCCTCGACCAGATCACAGTCAATGTCACCAATTCCAGCAAGCTCGCCCAGGATGCCCGCACGGCTGCGGCAGAGGCCAACAGAGCCGCACGGGAATCGCGTGTCGTCGTCTCCTCGGCTGTCGAGGCCATGCAGACGATCGAAACCTCCTCGACCCAGATCACCAACATCATCGGCGTCATCGACGAGATCGCCTTCCAGACGAACCTCCTTGCTCTCAACGCCGGCGTTGAAGCCGCCCGTGCCGGGGAGGCCGGAAAGGGCTTTGCTGTCGTGGCTCAGGAGGTGCGGGAACTGGCGCAGCGTTCCGCCCAGGCTGCACGGGAGATCAAGGCTCTCATCCGGGCCTCGACGCACGAGGTGGTGACCGGCGCCGAACTCGTCGCACGCACGGGTGTGGCCCTTGAGGCGATCGAACGGTCGGTAGCCGCCGTCAACACGCATATCAACTCCATTGCCACGTCCGCCCAGGAACAATCGGTTGGACTGGTGCAGGTGAACTCGGCCGTCAACCAGATCGACCAGACCACGCAGCAGAATGCCGCCATGGCTCAGGAAGCGATGTCGGGCTCGAACATGCTGGCGATGCAGTCGGTGCAACTGCTCGAACTGATCTCGCGCTTCGATCTCGGCGAAAGACGGGGCACCCTTTCCCTCTCTGAGGTGGAAGCCATTCACCTTGCAGCCTGATGCATCGGAAGGGGCGGGACACCGCCTCCTCCCTGCTTATCTGCGACGATCCGTGCCGCTTGTCCGGTTGTCGCATTCCGCCTGATATGCAATGACAGCCGCATGCATGACATCTGGCAGACAGCGATCGGCACGAGCGCATCCCCCTTCGTTCTCTTCCGGGATGATCGCGCTCAGACAAGCCTCGTGTTTACCGAACCGGAGGCGCTCGTCCTTGCCCGGACGGCGGACGAGGTTGAGCCTGCGCTTGCGGCACTGGAGGCACATCGGAAAGCCGGCAAGTGGCTGGCCGGCTATCTCTCCTATGAGGCCGGATACGTTTTCGAACAGAAGCTTCGGCCGCTGATCGAGGACGGGCGCGACACACCGCTGATCGCGATGGGCGTGTTCAAGGCCCCCGCACCGGCAGAGCACTCACTGGCCCAGGCGCCTTCGAAGATCCCCAATGCTCCCCTCCTGACGGAGCCACGTGCCGGCTGGGATCTTGAGGCCTATAGCAGCCGCTTCCACCGCCTGCATCATCATCTGCGCAAGGGCGACTGCTATCAGGCGAACCTGACCATGCCTGTCGAAGCCCGCTGGGAGGGCGATGCCCGCGCCGCCTTCTGGTCGCTCGTTGGCCGCCAGCCGGTGCATTATGGCGCGTTGATCGACTTTGGCACCGGGCCGATCATCCTGTCACGGTCGCCGGAACTCTTCTTCTCCGTCGACAAGGACGGCTGGATCGAGACGCGGCCGATGAAGGGCACGGCGGCCCGTGGCGCGAGCCCGGAAGAAGACGAGGCGATCATCACCGCCATGCTCTCGGACGAAAAGACCCAGGCCGAGAACCGGATGATCGTCGACTTGCTGCGCAACGATGTCTCCGTCATATCAGAAGTCGGGACGCTCTCGGTGCCCAAGCTCTTTGCCATCGAGACCTATCCCACCGTCCACCAGATGGTGAGCTATGTCAGGGCGAAGCTTTCGCCCGGGATCGGCCTGCCCGAGATCATGGCCGCCCTCTTCCCCTGCGGGTCGGTGACCGGCGCGCCCAAGATGTGGGCCATGCGCATCCTGCATGAGCTTGAGGCCGGCCCGCGCGATGTCTATTGCGGCGCCATCGGCTGGTGCGATCCGCAAGGACCGATGCGGTTTTCGGTTGCGATCCGCACGATCTCTCTTTTCAACGATGGGCGCGCCGTCTTCAATGTCGGTGGTGGTATCGTCTTCGATTCGAAGGCGGACGCCGAATACCAAGAATGCCTGCTGAAGGCGCGCTTTGCCCTGGGAGACCAATGGATTTCTCGCTGATCGAGACGCTACGCTGGCAACCGGACGCAGGCTTCCTGCGGCTCGACCAACATCTGCGTCGCCTCTCCCGCTCGGCCGATGCGCTGGGCTTCCGCCAGCCCCAGGATGCGAAGGGCAAGTTGGAGAAGGAAGTGTCCGGGGATGCACCGCTGCGCGTCCGCCTCGTCATGACCTATCGCGGCAAGCTGGAGGTGACTGCCACCCCTTTCGAACCCGTGCCGGAGGAAGCTGTCTGGCGCCTCAAGATCGCCAAGACCCGACTGCAATCCGAAGACAGCCTGTTTCGCCACAAGACCACCCGCCGCGAACCCTATGAGGCCGCCCGCGCAGAATTCTCGAAGGAAGAGGCGGATGAGGTGATCCTGCTCAACGAGCGAGACGAGGTCTCGGAGGGCACGATCACCAACATCTTCGCCCAGACAGCCGACGGCATGCTGCTCACCCCACCACTCACCAGCGGCCTGCTTCCCGGCGTGCTTCGCGCCGAACTGATCCGCGAACGCAAGGCGCGCAGTGAGGTGCTGAAACTCGACGACCTTCGCCACCGCAAACTCTTCGTCGGCAATTCCCTGCGCGGCCTGATCCGCGCCGAACTGGTGGAATAGTCGTGGCAATGGCAGAACGCCCGCGCTCGAACGCCACCACTCAGGGAATGTCGGTCGGAGCAATGGTGCTGATGCTCCTGTCCCTTGTGGCGCTGTTTCTCCTCCCCGCATGGCTCAACAGCTTTCCATGGGTGATGGACGATTCGATCGCCTATTCCGGACAGGGTGTGAACTGGATGCGGGCCAAGACCGCTGCGGTGCTGGTCGCTCCACTCTATGGCCTGATCGGTTACTGGGCGCTGCCGGTCTTCAATGCAGTGGTGAATGCTGCAGCCTGGCTTCTGCTGATCCGCAGTTTTGACCTGCGCGCATACTGGCTTGTGCTACCAATGGCCGTGCTTGCCTTGCAACCGCTCTACACGAGCGCTGTCCTCGTCGATGCCTGGTTCTTCGCAGCCGTCGTCTTTCTGATCGTCTCGATCCGAAGCAAGAGTCCGTTTCTTGCCTTGTCTGCCGGCATCCTCCTTTCCGGCCACGCCAGTGGCCTGATCCTGGCGGGCGTGCTGACGGTTCTGGTGGCTCTGTTCTTCGGGATCCGCAAAGCCGGGGTCATGCCGGTTCTGGCCATTGCGACATCCATCCTCGTCAGCAGCTTCCTGAACACCAAATACTATCCCGACACGCCCTCGCTTAGCCGCACCTTCCTCGCAGCCCGGTTGTTCTCCGTCGAACCCGACCTGCTGCGTCTGGAATGCGACCGGACATCGGAGAAGGTTCTGTGCGAGGCTGCCGATCTCATCGAGACGATACGGCACCGGTCCGAGAATGCCGGACGGCGCGATTTCTTCTGGGACCTGATGCGCGCCTTTCCCGATCGGTTCGAGCTTGCCGCCTTCGAACGCGCCCACGCCTGGCCGATCATCCGTTCGGCGATCACGACCATGCCGCTCGAAACGACCAGCCTGATGCTGCAGGACTTTTTCAGCTTCTACGGCACCGGCACCCGCCTCGATTTCGCCTCGCGGTTGAACGAACCCATGCCGCAACCCTTTTCAACCTCCTGGCAGGCGTCGGGCGTTTGGGAGACCGACAGGCATCTTGCCATGCTGACCGGACTTCGCCTGCTCCTTTATGCGTGCTTGGCGGTCGCCTTGATCACAGGCTGGCAGCGATCGGACCGCGACACCCGCCTCTGGGTCGCCATTCTGCTGCTGGTTTCCCTTGCGAATGATGGCCTCTTTGCTATCGTTTCCGGTCCGCCCGACCGCTATCACCACCGGATCCTGCCTCTGCTGGCAAGCGCAACGGCGCTTCTGCTTCTGACCAACAGGCGCGATCACACTGAGATGTCCTCAACACGGAAATAGCCAGATGTTCATCCTCTCCCTCACCTATATGAAACCCACCGAAGAAGCCGATCGTTTCATGGCGCCGCATATGGACTGGGTGAATGCCGGCTATGACAGCGGCATGTTTCTGGCATCGGGCCGCAAGAACCCGCGCACCGGCGGCGTCATCCTGGCCAACGGCGAGCGGGCCGAGATCGAGGCCTATGTCGCAGCCGATCCCTTCACGGTCGAGGGCGTAGCGGTTTACGAGGTCACGGAAGTGGCGGTGACGCGGACGGCTCCGGGCCTGGAAGGGTTGAAGGGGTAACTCACTCTTCTGTTCTCATGGTACGCGGAACGGCACGCCTTCCATCGAACACTTCGAGGATCTCGATACGGGTGGAGCCGAGTTTGTAATAGATCACGTAGGGCGCTCCGGACACCACAAAGCGCCTGATATCCGGGAGCCTCGAACCAGTCCCAAGCTCGGGATGCCTGGAAATGCTTTCGACGGCCATCAGGATCTGACGAGCAACTTGACCAGCGGCAACGGGATGAAAGCGGGCTATATACGAGCGGATGTGTACGAGATCTTGTCTGGCGGTGATTGACCAGACGACTTTCATGGCATTTATCGCGCAGTATCGGGTTTCGGAGCTTGCTGCTCTTCCGATGTCCCCCAGCTCTCAAGCCAAGCAGTCATGGCCTCATGAGAGATGAGCCCTTCGGCGCTGGCGGAAAGCATGCCATGTTCGACGGCGGCGATTTCCATGTCCTGACGGTCGAGATAGGCAACAATTGCCTCTTCCATCAGCTCGTTTTCATCGCGGCTACTTTGCGCTGCAGTCGATCTCAGACGCGACATCGTTTCGGATGAGATAGCAATCCGTTCAAGTTGTGCTGTCATTGGGACCCTCCCGACTTCAAGCGCAGACGGCAAAAGAAACGTCTTGCGATGATGATAGCAAGGCGGCAGGCTGCAAGCAAACACGGCTGGCTTTCTCAATGACCTCTCAACTCACCCACACCCCCTATGCCGGCCCGACGCGCCCTTTCACGATCGGCCTCTCCGCCCTCGATCCCTGCCGCTGGATCGAACCCGATGCGGATCTCGACCGCTATCTCGCCGAAAAGCGCACGCTGGCGGCAACACGCCTCGACGAGGTCTTCCGAGCAACCGGCGACAGTCTCCCGGCTCAGGCGGAATGTCTCGCAGCCCTCGTCGCCCATATCAAAGCCCATCATCCGCAGCACATCTGCGGGGATGACCTGGAAGATGCGACTATCCCCCCGCTTCTGCGCGCCGGAATGCTCGTCCAGGACGACCTCGTGATCATGATGCGGCGCGAGGCGGGCTGGCATATCGCCGCAGCTCATCTCTCCTTCCCCTCCTCCTGGCTGCTCGCCGAAAAGTTCGACCGACCGATGGAAGAGGTGCACGAGCACGTGCCGGGCTTCGAGGGCGGCACCCGCAATGCCGCGATGATCAATCGCATCTTCGACAATCTCGCGCCCGACCTGCCGGCAGAGCGTTTCAACTGGTCGATCAACTGGAAGCAGAAGCTCTTTCATCCCGAAACCGGCCGCAATGACGCCGCTGAACCGGACGAGGC
>JARXAK010000232.1 GCA_029865885.1 Rhizobium sp.
CCGCTCCGGGGTCCGCCGCTTCCGGGGGCCTCATCCACACCATCCGATCTGCGCCGTATGCGGGCAGGCCGGGGAAACGGAGAGTGACGATGAATATCGAAAAATATTCCGAACGCGTGCGCGGTTTTCTGCAATCCGCACAGACCCATGCCCTGTCGGAAGGGCACCAGCAATTCACGCCCGAACATGTGCTGAAGGTTCTGCTCGACGACGAGCAGGGCATGGCATCCTCGCTGATCAGCCGTGCGGGCGGTGAGCCCAGGGATGTGCGCATCGCCAATGATGCAGCGCTTGCCAAGCTGCCGAAAGTGTCCGGCGGCAACGGCCAGGTCTATCTGGCGCAGCCGCTCGCCAAGGTGTTTTCGACCGCCGAAGACGCCGCCAAGAAGGCCGGCGACAGCTTCGTCACCGTTGAGCGCCTGCTCCTGGCGCTTGCCATCGAGAGCTCCGCCTCGACATCCGCCTCTCTCAAGAAGGGCGGGGTCACGGCCAATGCTTTGAACCAGGTGATCAACGAGGTCCGCAAGGGGCGTACCGCCGACGGTGCCAATGCCGAAGCCGGTTTCGACGCCCTGAAGAAATATGCGCGCGACCTGACGGCGGAAGCCCGCGAGGGCCGGCTCGATCCTGTCATCGGTCGTGACGACGAGATCCGCCGTACGATCCAGGTGCTGTCGCGCCGGACCAAAAACAATCCTGTCCTGATCGGGGAACCCGGCGTCGGCAAGACGGCGATCGCCGAGGGGCTGGCGCTGCGCATCATCAATGGCGATGTGCCGGAAAGCCTGAAAGACAAGAAGCTGATGGCGCTCGACATGGGTGCCTTGATCGCCGGCGCCAAGTATCGCGGCGAGTTCGAGGAGCGGTTGAAGGCTGTTCTGAACGAAGTCCAGGCCGAAAACGGCGAGATCATCCTGTTCATCGACGAGATGCACACGCTTGTCGGCGCCGGCAAGGCCGATGGCGCCATGGATGCCTCCAATCTCCTGAAGCCGGCACTCGCCCGTGGCGAACTGCATTGCGTCGGCGCGACCACGCTCGACGAATACCGCAAGCATGTCGAAAAGGATCCGGCGCTCGCCCGGCGCTTCCAGCCGGTCATGGTCGAGGAGCCCACGGTCGAGGATACGATCTCGATCCTTCGCGGCCTCAAGGAAAAATACGAGCAGCATCACAAGGTGCGGATCTCGGATTCGGCGCTGGTTGCGGCGGCGACCCTGTCCAACCGCTACATCACCGACCGTTTCCTGCCCGACAAGGCAATCGACCTGATGGACGAGGCCGCCTCGCGGCTCCGGATGCAGGTGGATTCCAAGCCCGAAGAGCTCGACGAACTCGATCGCCGCATCATCCAGCTGAAGATCGAGCGCGAGGCGCTGAAGAAGGAAACCGACGCGGCCTCCGCCGATCGGCTTAACCGGCTGGAGACCGAGCTCACCTCGCTTGAGGAAGAGGCGGATGCGCTGACGGCCCGCTGGCAGGCGGAAAAGCAGAAGCTCGGCCTTGCCGCCGATCTGAAGCGCCAGCTGGACGAGGCGCGCAACGAGCTTGCGATCGCGCAGCGTCAGGGCGAATTCCAGCGCGCCGGCGAACTTGCCTATGGCGTGATCCCGAAGCTCGAAAAGGAACTGGTGGCTGCGGAAGCGCAGGATGGTTCGGGTGCTGCCAACATGGTGCAGGAGGTCGTCAACCCTGACGGCATCGCCCATGTTGTCTCGCGCTGGACCGGTATTCCCGTTGACAAGATGCTGGAGGGCGAGCGCGACAAGCTGCTGCGCATGGAAGACGAACTGGCGAAATCGGTCGTCGGCCAGGGCGATGCGGTGCAGGCGGTGTCGCGTGCGGTGCGCCGTGCCCGTGCCGGTCTGCAGGATCCCAACCGCCCGATCGGCTCGTTCATCTTCCTCGGCCCCACGGGTGTGGGCAAGACGGAGCTCACCAAGTCTCTGGCGCGCTTCCTGTTCGACGACGAGACGGCAATGGTCCGGCTCGACATGTCGGAATACATGGAGAAGCACTCGGTCGCCCGGTTGATCGGGGCACCTCCGGGCTATGTCGGCTACGAGGAAGGTGGCGCGCTCACCGAAGCGATCCGCCGCAAGCCGTATCAGGTCGTGCTGTTCGACGAGATCGAGAAGGCACATCCCGACGTCTTCAACGTGCTCCTGCAGGTGCTCGATGACGGGCGGTTGACGGATGGTCAGGGCCGCACGGTCGATTTCAAGAACACGATCATCATCATGACCTCGAACCTCGGGGCCGATTATCTGACCAGCCTCGGTGAGGACCAGGATGTCGACCAGGTGCGCGAACAGGTGATGGAGGTGGTCAAGGCCTCGTTCCGTCCGGAGTTCCTGAACCGCGTCGACGAGATCATCCTCTTCCACCGGCTGCGCCGCACGGAGATGGGTGCCATCGTCGATATCCAGATGAAGCGGCTCTTGAACCTGCTGTCGGAGCGGAAGATCCGCCTGGATCTCGCGCCGGATGCCCGCGCCTGGCTCGCCGACAAGGGCTATGACCCCGTCTATGGGGCGCGGCCGTTGAAGCGGGTGATCCAGAAATACCTGCAGGATCCGCTGGCCGAGCAGATCCTCTCCGGTCAGGTGCTTGATGGTGCCGAGGTCACCATCGAGGCCGGCAGCGACCGGCTGCTGATTGCGCCCAAGGTTTCGGTGAGTGCTGCGGCCTGAGCGCGGTTTCAATCGAGACAAACAGAAACGGCGGTCCCTGCGGGCCGCCGTTTTGCATGGGTCCGTGGATGTCTCGGTTTACCGGCTGGCGACCTGGGCCGGGCGTCCGCCGGTTTCGAGCAGGGTGTCGATGCGCTGCCGCTCCTGCTGGAAGCTGGCCAGCACCTCGCCTTCGAGCGCCTTGCCGCCGGGAAGACGGACCTTCATCGCATCCACCTTGGTGCCGTTGACGATCAGCTCGTAATGCAGATGCGAGCCGGTTGACGAGCCGGTCGAGCCGACGAAGCCGATGACCTGGCCCTGCTTGACCTTGGCACCGGGAACGATGCCCTTGGCGATGCCGCTCTGGTGGTTGTAGGAGGTGACATAGCCGTTGGCATGGCGGATCAGGGTCTGATTGCCGTAGCCGGAGGCCCAGCCCGCCTTTTCGACCACGCCATTGCCGGCGGCAATGATCGGTGTGCCGCGGGGTGCTGCCCAGTCAACGCCGGTATGCATGCGCGAATAACCGAGGATCGGATGACGGCGCATGCCGAAGCCCGAGGTGAAGCGGCCGTTCGGCACGGGGTTGCGCAGCAGGAACTGGCGGATCGACTTGCCGTTTTCGTCGAAATAGTCGATCGAACCATCTTCCGGGTCCTGGAAGCGGTAGAACTGGGTGATCGTGTCGCCGAAGCGGGCACGCACATAGAGAAGCTCGGAATCCTCGGTCGCACGCCCTTCGTCATCCGTGACGGAGAAGACGGCTTCCAGCATGTCGGTCGGCTTCAGCTGCGCCTGGAAATCGACATTGGCGGCGAGAAGCCGGATCACCTGAGCCGTCAGGTCCTCGTTCATCCCATAGGAGAGCGCGGCGCGATAGATGCCGTCATAGACACGCGGCAGATCGCGTCCGTACATCATGGCCGGCTGGGAGGTGTCGAAGGCCCCGGCGATCGCATCGAGTTGCGGCGGCGCCGCACCCTCGACCAGGCGACCGGCATCGTTGACCGCCAGGGTGACGATATGGTCGGTCCGGTGGTAGAGCGAGAAACGCACGAGGCGGACTTCATCACCACGCTGCAGCAGGCCGACCCGGATCACGTCACCTTCAACGAGACCCGGTTGTTTCATGTAAGGCACCAGCGCCTTGCCGACATCCTCGGCCTTGGGCGCCGGATAGCCGGCTGAGGTCATCAGGGCGGCCACTGATTGCGGTCGCCGTGCCGGCAGGATGTCATCGGCATATTCCGGGGTCAGAGGGGTGATGATTTCCGGCTCTGACACGCTCATGTTTTCTTCGACGATACGGGCGGTCACGCCGACGGACAGATCAAGTCCCGTATCCTCCGCAGCGAAGCGACGCGGATCGATATAATAGAGGGCGGCCACCTGGGCATTGCCATCTGTCAGCACCGATCCGTTCGAGCGGACATTCTCTTCCACTTCGTCGAAGGTCATTTCGCCGGCGAGCGGCTTGTCGGGCACCGTCGGGAAAGGGCTCGACTTCAGGATGACCTCGGATTCGACATCCGACCCGTAGAGCGAGCCGGTGCGGTTGGCGACCACCGGCGGGGTGTCATCGGTTGCAAAGATGGCGAGCGGGTCGAAACGCGGATAATAACCAGGGTTCGCATAGTCGGCGGCCAGCACCATCTTCACATGGGCAAACGGAAGCTTGCGGACCACTTCGCGCTCGCCGTCCTTGAAGACGGTGGGCACATCGAGAATGGCCTTGTCGACCGGGCGGGCGGCGATCTTGGGGGCAAAGATGCGGTCGCCGCGCATGGTTTCCTCAGCCGGGCCATTTGCGAGGTCGGGGGGCATGACGGCAAAGGCTTCGGCCGGGATGGCGAGCTGCTGGCGGCCGTCGAGGGCGGCGAAGAGGGCGACGCCCATCAGGATGCAGGAGGTGATGCCGGTCAGGAAGGTTCCCGAGAGCCAGCGCAGCGAGATCTCGCGGCGATCGGGCGCGCGCAATCCGTCCGCCAGGATCGGAGGCTCGCCGCCGAGCGATCGCATCAGGTCGCGGTCTGTCGTCATGCCGTCTTCTGGTCTGTGGTTGCGGAGCAGGGCTCCGGCCTGTTGGTCGACTGGATCACGTCTTCATGTCTCATGTTTTGGCCTGACCCGTCAAATCGGCGGGGTGAGCGCACACCTGAGCAGGCAAATATGGAATAAGCGCGGCACGCGTGCGCGCACGTATACGACGGAGGAGGGGGAGGGCCCGATCTGTCCTGTGAGAGGGCGTTTTGCGGGGTCAGGCACAGCCTGAAACCGGTGCCGACATCGAGTTCAGATCCAATCGACGAGAATTATCTTTTAATTTCAGCGGCTTGTCGATTTTCTCCATTTATATCCACGAAGCCTGTTGACGGTTTGGGGGAGTGGCCGTATAAGCCGCTTCACCGAACGAGAGGCGGCGCCGCAGGGCCCGCCGGACTGGTTCAGAAAAGATCTTGAAATTGGCTGAGATGCTGGTTTTGTTGCCCGACTTTAGGGTTGGGTA
>JARXAK010000194.1 GCA_029865885.1 Rhizobium sp.
GCCGAACTGACAGCCCGACCGACGCCAAGCGACGACGATGAAGCCGTGGGTATCATATGAAGATGTCCCGAAGGCTTCAGCACTCCGGGACATCGTGCTTGGCAAAGCTCAGAACTGGAGCGGGACGGTGAAATTCACCAGAACGCGGTCACCGCCGAGGGTATTCTCCACCTCGAAGTCGTGAACATAGCTGATGTTTGCTTCAACCGGCCCGAAGTTTTTGGTCAGGCCGAGACCGATCCCGAACTGTCTCGCCTTGCCGGAGATGCCGCGTCCATAGAAGCTTCCCTCGTTGCGATCGTCCGTAACCTGCTGGCGCAGATAACCGACCGGGCCGATGCTGAACCCGCCAACATCCTTCATGGCGGTCCAGTTGACAATCAACTCGTCACCCGAGCGATAATCGGTGTCCGGGTTCTTGGTGTGGACGAAATAGTTCGCATGCGCCGACAGGTTCCAGCCGTTCGCCAGATAGCTGACACCGACATCAACGGCGCCGGTGAAGGCATTGGAACCCAGGTTGACGGCACCGGGTGCCGTGCTGAACTTGCCGGTGGGCATCGTCAGCGTAACGCCCGACTGGACGAAAAGCCCAGGGGCGATCATCCAGGACAGGTTGAAGGGCGAAACGACGATATCGCCGACGCCAAACTCGTCGGTTTCAGTCCCGAAGGCACTCTGATCGGCCCAGATCACCGGCACGGTAAACATTGCACGGTAACTGCCGCCAAAGATGGTGTTTCCCGGAACCCAATGAAACTGCTGGGCGCTTGCCCGGACGTCCACTTCGATCGGCGTTTTGGTATCGCCGCTGTAAACATCGGCAAAGAGGAAGTCATTCCGGTTCGAATAATAGAGGCCGGGAGGAGGATTTGCACCAACGGGGACGCCGATTGTGGCGCCCGTCGGCATCGCGGTCGGCGTGCCCGGCTCGCGCGCCTGGACAGCTGTGCCGACCAGCGCCGCAGCGATGGCCAGAAATGAAGTCGTCATACTCAGTTTCATGTAGTTCCCCTCCAATGATGCGTCCCTGTATGTCCCCAAGGGTCCGCGAAGCCTGTTGTATTTGCCGGGTCCGCGGCCGATTGCCGTCGGAAGCCCCAACCTCTAGTGATGTGATTGCTAGTGAGTGAGCGCGCCTCCCATGTCGGAAGAGGCCGCACCGACGGCATCATCCGCCACGTTGCTGCCGACCAGATCGAGAAGTATCCGGTTGAATTGATCCGGCACTTCGATCTGCGGCGTGTGCCCACAGTTTTCGATCAGGAAGAGCCCGCGATGCGATGCGAGCTTTGAAGCCTCGGCGGAATGCTTGAACGGCAGTACGCCGTCCTGCAGTCCGTGCAGGAAGAAGATCGGAAGCTGCAATCGCCGGATAATCGCGAGCGACTGCTCGACGAGGTCGGATTTCTGGCCGGACAGCCGCGTCATCCGCCGCAACGTCGCCACGAAAGCCTGCGATCCCCCTTCCCTGTGCACGTTGCGGGTGACGAAAGCCCGAACATGCTCCGACACGACAGACTGGTCGTGAAAGATGGCCTTGAGTTGCTGCTCGACCGCAATCGGACCCGGTTTGCTCAGCATCTCGCCGAGAAGCGGAAGCGTCATCAGGCGGAAAGGCAGGGGCGTCTCCTTGCCCAGCCCCGCAGCGTTTGCCAGCAAGAGACCGGCGACACGATCTGGCTGGGAATCGGCCATGCGGAGTGAAATCGCGCCCCCCAAAGAATTGCCAACGAGGACCAACCTGTCGAGCTTCAGTGCGTCCACGAAACGCCAGGCAAAAGCGCTGAATGTGTCGGGATCGTAGGGCTGCTTTCCAAGGTCAGACAGACCGTGGCCCGGCAAGTCCCATGCAATCAACCGGAGCGAGCCCCCCAGACGGGACAACTGCTCGTGCCACATCTCCAGCGACCCTCCGATACCATGGGTCAGCAGCACTGGAACGCCGCTGCCGGCGCTCTCGCGATACCGGATGCGGACCCCATCAACGGCAATGAATTGATCTTTCATGGCAATCTCCTGTTGTTCTCTGGACCGGGAAGCAGCGTGTCTCCGGCACACGCATGTCGCCGCGCCCTATCGGACGATGCGTTACGGCATGCCCAGCAATCGGAAGTCATGTATTTCACGCAGATCTTCTTCCCATTTCCCTCACCCAAGCAGACAAAGCTCCGCCTTGCGGACAATTGGGATGATTTCCCGTCCGCTTCAGTCTTCGGATATTGCAAATTCCCCAGGCCGCCTCCTCAAACGACTTAGGAAAACATGTCGCAATATACGTGCCAACTTCGCCACAGGCGTTCTAAAAATCTGATATTCTCGTTTATTATCAAATATATAAATAAGTTTTTGCACCAATATCCCCGTCAGATGGCAACGAAAGAGGATCTTGATTGCTTCACCATTTGATGAAATCTCTCATGCAAGTTTCACTTTGAAAAAGCAGTCGTCATGAAGAAGAAACTTGATCTGCCGCGCCTGATCTCTCTCGCCGACGCATCCCGATCGACGGGCAAAATGCTTTCGCGCGGCGCCTTCAGCGAATTGGACAGCAGCGCCTCGCCCACGCTGCACGAACTCACGGAGGCGCTGCATTTCGCCCTGGGTGACGGTCGAATCTGGCTGAACGATCAGCGAATGGTGCTGATGCAAAGCGGCATCCTCGGGCGGTTGCGCCAGGAGATCATCGAGGCCTTCGGCATCGAAGTGGCGAAGGGCATTTTCATGCGTGTCGGCTACATGCAGGGTGTGCGCGATGCCGAACTGGTCCAAAGGCGCTTCCCGAGACAGGACTTGACACACAGCCTGGCCGCAGGGCCCCGTATCCACACACTCGAAGGCTTCGTGAAGGTGACCACGAGGCAGTTCCAGTTCGACAGCCAGAAGGGCACCTATTTCGGAGAATTCGTCTGGCACGATTCGTCCGAAGCGGCGGAGCACATCTCGTATCATGGCCTTTCCACCGAACCCGTCTGCTGGATGCAGGCTGGCTACCCGACCGGCTACACCAGCACTTTGTTCGGGCGACCGGTGATCTTCCGCGAGATCGAATGCGCTGGAATGGGCGCAAGGCAGTGTCTTGTCGTTGGTCAGAACGCCGAAGAATGGGGGACTGACGCCCCCGAGCGCGCCTATCTCGGTCTCGAATGGAAACGCTCCCAGCGGCACTCGCCCTCGAAGCAGCCTACCGGCAGCCCCTTTGGCAATGAGAAAGGGGATGACGAGGGGACGGCGGACCAGATTGTCGGAGTGTCCGCCAGCTTCCTGAAGGCGCGGTTCATGGTCGAAAAAGTGGCGGATACGGAGGCCACGGTCCTGCTGGTCGGAGAATCCGGGGTCGGCAAGGAAGTCTTCTCTCAACAGCTGCACCGTTTGAGCGCACGGGCCGACGGACCGTTTGTCCCGATCAACTGCGCAGCCATCCCGGAAAATCTGGTCGAGACGGAACTCTTCGGCGTGGAAAAAGGCGCCTATACCGGCGCCGTCGTTTCCCGTCCGGGCTATTTCGAACGCGCGTCCGGTGGAACCATCTTCCTCGATGAAATCGCAACACTCGCCTATGCTGCTCAGGGGAAATTGCTGCGGGCGATACAGGAACGCCAGATTCAGCGGGTTGGCGGCGGCAGGACGGTGCCGGTGGACGTCCGCGTGATCGCCGCGTGCAATGTCGACCTGGCGGAAGAGGTAAAGGCCGGACGCTTTCGGCAGGATCTGTATTTCCGCCTCTGCGTCTTTCCGATCAACATTCCGCCTCTGCGGGAAAGGCGCGACGATCTCCCCTTTCTCGTGGAACATTTTCTCCGCCTTTTCCGCCACCGCCATCGCCGGACCTGCTGCGGTTTGACCCGCCGCGCCATGGACGCGCTGCTGGCCTATGAGTTCCCCGGCAATATCCGTGAGCTGCAGAACCTTATCGAACGGGGTGTGATTTTCGCCGAGCCGGAGGGACTGATTGATGTCCAGCATATGTTCCTAGGGCAGGAGGCATCGCCCGCATTTCCGCAGATACTCAGCGAAGATGGTCGCATCAGGCCTCGTTCGAGTGCGGCCCCGGACCAGACGCAACCGCTCGACCATGCGCCAATCACATCTGCGGATGACGTCGTGGAAGTCGAGCGGAACCTCTATGCCGAAGCCTTCAGAGCCGCCGGGGGCAACATCTCGTCAGCTGCCCGCCAACTCGGCATGAGCCGAGCCAAGCTCGAATACCGCCTTCGCAAGATGGGGCTGCTCGCCCGAACGTCGCCGGATTGACGGCAAGGAAACCGCGCTCTCCCGCCCCCGGCACCATCGAACGCTCTTCTCCCGTCATGGGGTTCGCGTGCCAATGGCAGCGGCGCGAACCCGTGACAAACGACAAGAAGAAAACGAAAAGAGAAAACGTTTTCCCACCTTGACTTCAAGCATGAGAAAAGCTTTTCTCATTGCATGAACCAAGGGAGGCAGATCTGGGCGCTCAACGCAGCAAGAGCGGTCGTGTGACCATTCACGACCTGGCAAAAGCCGCCAAAGTCAGCGTGTCGACGGTGTCGAAAGCGCTGAACGAAAACGGGCGGATGGCGGATGACACAAGAGAGCGGATCAAACGGATTGCGCAGGAGATCGGTTTTCGGCCAAACGCGCTCGCACGCGGGCTTCTCAGCAATCGCAGCTTCACCGTCGGGCTATTGACCAACGACACCTACGGCCGCTTCACGCTCCCCGTCATGGCCGGGATCTCCGAGGCACTGGTCGATCACGGCGTCTCGGTCTTCCTCTGCGCCATCGAGGATGATCCGGCACTCGGCAAGATTCACGTTGATGCCATGCTCGACAAACAGGTCGATGGCATCATCGCCACAGGCAAGCGTATCGACCGTGCGCTCCCCGTTGATCTCACCGGCTTGCCGGTCCCGGTCGTCTATGCCTTCACTCAAGGGGCGCCCGACAGCGTCACCCTCACCTCGGATGACGGGCATGGTGGGCACCTGGCGACGGAGTGGCTGCAGCGGCTCGGTCGGAAAAAACTCGTACACGTAACAGGCCCGGAGGACTTCTCCTCGGTGCGCGATCGCAGCGCCGCGTTCCGCGAACTGGCGGGCCAGGACGCGCCTATCCTTTACGGCCCCTGGTCGGAGGCCTGGGGCCATGCGGCAATCGAGCAAATCTGGAGCTCGGGCGCAGATCGCCCGGACGGCATCTTCTGCGGCAACGACCAGATCGCCCGCGGCGTGGTCGATGCTCTTCGCGAGCGCGGCGTGACCGTGCCGGCTGATGTCTCGGTGATCGGGTTCGACAATTGGGAGATCGTCGCGGGACAAACCCGTCCGCCACTCACCACCGTCGACATGAACCTGAAGGAACTCGGGCGCGAGGCCGGCCTCATGGTGCTAGCGCTCGCGGAAGGCAAGACCGTGGAGCCGGGGCTCCGGCGACTGCCCTGCAAGCTCGTGGTGCGCCAGTCCTGTGGAGGGGACGGTTTGCTGCGGTAAATTCGGATTGGGCCCGGTGGAGCGGGTCCGACAATGGGAGGAGAAAGACAATGCTGAGGAAACTGCTGGCCACAACGGCCGTGATATCGGCTGTCATGATATCGACGGCCTCCGCCGAGACGATCACCATGTGGGTGCGTTCAGGCATCGGCGATTCATTCAAGGAAGTCGTCAAGGCCTACAATGCCAGGGGTGGCGACACGGTCGAGATGACCGAGGTACCGTTTGCCGAACTGGTGCAGAAATATGCGACCGCGATCGCCGGCGGCCAGGCGCCCGACGCCTTGTCGCTCGATCTTATCTACAACCCCGCCTTTGCGGCCGCCGGTCAACTCGAGGATCTGAGCGACTGGGCCAAGTCGCTTCCTTATTTCAACGCGCTGTCGCCCTCGCATGTGAAGCTCGGTACCTATGACGGCAAGATCTATGGCCTGCCGCTATCGGTCGAGACCTCGATCTTTGCCTGGAACAAGGACCTCTACAAGAAGGCAGGCCTCGATCCAGACAAGGCGCCGGCAACTTGGGAGGAGATCACAGCCAATGCCGAGAAGATCCGGGCGCTGGGTGACGACACCTACGGCTTTTACTTCTCCGGTGGCGGCTGCGGCGGCTGCATGATCTTTACCTTCACCCCGCTCGTCTGGGGTGCGGGCGCCGACATCCTGTCGGAGGACGGCAAAACGGCGACGCTCGACACGCCACAAATGCGCCAGGCGGTTGACATCTATCGGAACCTTGTCGCCAAGGGGACCGTGCCGGCTGGATCCGCCAGCGACAACGGCGCCAACTTCCTGAGCTTTACCAACGGCAAGATCGGTCAGCAGAGCCTCGGGGCCTTCGCCATCGGGACCCTGGTCACCCAACATCCCGAGATCGATTTCGGCGTTGGCCTGATCCCGAGCGTCGATGGCAAGACATCCTCCTTTGCCGGCGGTGACAACTTCGTGGTCACCAAGGGCACGCCGAAGCTCGCCTCGGTCAAGGGCTTCCTGGACTATATCTATTCGCCCGAGGGCCAGAAGATCATGGCCAAATACGGCAGCCTGCCCACCCGTGGCGATATCGCGGATGAGGTTCTGGCCGGGCTCGACCCGCGGCTGAAGGTGGGGATCGAGGCGATCGCGGTCGCGCAAACACCCTATACCCTTCAGTTCAACGACCTGATCAACTCGTCAAACGGACCCTGGGCCACCTTCATCAATGCCGCGATTTACGGCGACGATGTCGACGGGGCATTTGCCAATGCCCAGGCCGAAATGCAGTCCATCATCGACAACGCACAGTGAACGGACGGGGCGGACGGGCGCAATGCCGCCCGGCCTTCCCTCGCATCATGCGGAGCCGGGCCATGACCGAGACGATTTTCCATCCACCGACTGTGACCCATCGACGCCGACGATCCCGCCGTTCCGGCTGGCGCGGGCTTGTCTATATCGCTCCGGCCATGGCGCTGGTGCTGGTCTTTTTCGTTCTGCCGGTGCTGTTTACGGTCTGGATGAGCCTGCATAAATGGCCGCTTCTCGGCGTTCCCACATTCAATTGGGGCACCAATTACACACGCCTCCTCAGCGATACGCGCTTTTTCGCCGCGCTCGGCTTCACCGCCTATTACACGGTGGTTGTCACGATCGCGATCTTCGCCGTCGCCTTCCCGCTTGCCATCTTTGTCGAAAAGCAGCGTGCCTTCGTATCGGTCTATCGCACCGTGATCTTCCTGCCGGTGGTGGTGGGGCTCGCATCGGCCTCGCTGCTCTGGGTCTGGCTCGCCAATGTCGATAGCGGCCTGTTCCCGCCGCTGTTCGAGCGCCTCGGGCTGACCAACGGACGGATCAACCTTCTGGCAAAGTTTGATACCGCATTCCTCACCATCATCGTCATGGTGGTCTGGAAGATCGCCGGCTTCACCATGATCATCCTGCTGACGGGCCTTCAGGCCATCCCGTCCGAACTCACCGAGGCAGCCCGCATCGACGGCGCGAGGCCTTGGCAGCGCTTCCGCCACCTGACGCTCCCCTTGATGCGCCGTACCCTGGCGCTGGCGCTCATCCTTTCAGTCACCGGCTCCATCCTCGCCTTCGACCAGTTCTACATCATGACCGCAGGTGGCCCGCAGAACCGGATGATCTCCGTCGTCTACTACATCTTCAACCAGTCCTTCGTGTCCTTCAATCTGGGCTACGGCGCGGCCCTTTCGATCGTGCTGCTCGCGATCCTGGTTTCGCTCAGCGTGATCCAGCTCTGGCTGCTTCGGGTGCGGGAGGGCGAAGCATGACCGAGAGGCGTACGCTCAGGGCACAACGGGCCCGTTGGAATGCCATCGCCTATCACGGCGTGGGTCTTGGCACGGCCTTCTTCTTCCTGGCCCCCTTCGTCATCATGTTCCTGTCTTCCTTCCGGTCGAACGCGGAATCGGGAACGCCGCCGCTGCCGCCCTGGCCGCAGATGGGCATCAGTTTCGACGCCTACCGGATGCTTGACACCTTCGGATCCGGCATCTGGCAGCACACCGTCAACTCGCTGGTGGTCTCGATCGCCACCGTGATTGTGACTGTCGTCGTGAGCGTCATGGCGGGCTACGGCTTCTCGCGCTATCGCTTCCCGTTCAAGAACGCACTGTTCATCCTGATCATCGCGACCTTGATGATCCCGTTCCAGTCGATCCTGACCCCACTCTTCATCATCCTGGCAAAGCTCGGTCTTACCAATTCGCTGTTCGGGCTGATGCTCGTCTACGTCACCCTGCAGCTGCCCTTTTCCGTCTTCATGATGCGCAATGCCTTCGATGCGGTACCGAAGGAGATCGAGGAGGCAGCGCGGATCGATGGCGCGCGGGACTTGCGCCTGCTGGTACGTGTGCTCCTGCCACTGGTGATGCCAGGCGTCGCGACCGTGTCGATCTTTGCCTTTCTGAATGCCTGGAACGAGTTTTTCGCAGCCCTGGTGCTGCTGTCGTCCAACGACAATTACACGCTGCCGGTGCTGATGACGGCGGTGCGCGCCGGCCGCCTCGGCGCCATCAACTGGGGTGCCGTACAGGCCGGGGTTGCCGTCATGGTGGTGCCCTGCCTGATCGTCTTCCTTCTGCTGCAACGCTACTACATGCGCGGGCTGATGGCCGGCGCGGTGAAATGACCCTTCAGTCCATGGAAAGAGACCTGAAATGAGCCAGAAAGATCGCCAGTTCCGTCCCGTCGCAGTCCCCGCCGTGAAGCTTTCGGGCTTCTGGGGCAAATGGCAGGATGCCGTCAGCGAAACCACTGCGGAAATCCTGCTCGACCGTTGCGAGGCCGCCGGCATGATCAAGGCAATTGATGTCGGCCAGCCGTCGCCCGGCATCGTCATTCCCATCGGCCCCTGGGGAGGCTCCACCCAGATGTTCTGGGATTCCGACCTCGGCAAGTCCATCGAGACCATTGCCTATTCGCTTTATCGCAAGCCCAATCCGCAACTTGAGGCACGGGCGGACGCGATCATCGATCTCTATGAAAAGCTGCAGGATGAGGACGGCTATCTGAATGCCTGGTTCCAGCGGGTGCAGCCGGATCGACGCTGGACCAACCTTCGCGATCATCACGAACTCTACTGTGCCGGCCACCTGATGGAGGCGGCGGTCGCCTATTTCCAGGCGACCGGCAAGCGCAAGCTGCTCGACATCCTATGCCGCTTCGCCGACTACATGATCACCGTATTCGGCCATGGCGAAGGGCAGATTCCCGGCTATTGCGGCCACGAGGAAATCGAGCTTGCCCTCGTCAAGCTCGCCCGCGTGACCGGCGAACGGAAATATCTCGATCTGTCGAAATTCTTCATCGACGAACGCGGCACCGAACCGCATTTCTTCACCGAGGAAGCCCACCGGGACGGCCGCGATGTCGCCGATTTTCACCAGAAGACCTATGAATATGGCCAGGCACACCAGCCGGTGCGCGAACAGCGCAAGGTCGTCGGCCACGCGGTGCGCGCCATGTATCTCTATTCCGGCATGGCCGACATCGCCACCGAATACCGCGACGACAGCCTCACGGAGGCGCTGGAAGCGCTGTGGGACGATCTGACCACCAAGCAGATGTACATCACCGGCGGGATCGGGCCAGCGGCAGCCAACGAGGGCTTCACCGACTATTTCGACCTTCCCAACGACACGGCCTATGCCGAGACCTGCGCCTCCGTCGGTCTGGTCTTCTGGGCCAATCGCATGCTGGGCCGTGGCCCGAACCGCCGCTACGCCGACATCATGGAGCAGGCACTCTACAATGGTGCATTGCCGGGGCTCGCACGCGACGGCAAGACCTTCTTCTACGAAAACCCGCTTGAAAGCACCGGCAAGCACCACCGCTGGACCTGGCATCATTGCCCCTGCTGCCCGCCCAATATCGCCCGGCTCGTCACCTCGATCGGCTCCTACATGTATGCGGTGGCCGATGACGAGATTGCCGTTCATCTCTATGGCGAGAGCAGTCTCAGATGCGAACTGGTGAACGGTGCCGACGTAACACTGAGGCAGGTAAGCAATTACCCCTGGGAAGGGGCCGTCGGGCTGGAGATCGGTCTTAAAAAACCGGCGCGCTTCGCTCTCTCGCTCCGCATTCCAGAATGGGCGGCAGGTGCGACGCTCAGCATCAATGGCGGTATGCTCGACTTGGAGACCATCATGACCGACGGTTACGCGCGCATCGAGCGCGACTGGCAGGATGGTGACCGTGTGGCTCTTTACCTGCCGCTCGCCCTGCGGCCGCAATTTGCCAATCCGCGCGTCCGTCAGGATGTCGGCCGTGTCGCCCTGATGCGCGGGCCGCTGGTCTACTGCGTGGAAACAACCGACAACGGTGCGGACCTCAACGCCATCGTCGTGCCCAGAGACCTGCCATCAGGCGAAACCGTGGCACTGCCGGGGCTCAACGGTGCAATTGCCGTCGATCTCGATGTGGAACGGGAAGGCACCGAGGATTGGGGGAACGGCCTTTATCGCAACAGCCGAGCCTCTCGGAAACCCTCGAAAATCCGGCTGATCCCCTACCATCTCTGGGATAACCGGGAGCCCGGCGAGATGCTGGTCTGGATGCAGGCCGGCTGAACGGGATGGGTGACATGCCGATGAACAAGACCAGTCTGGTCCTGCGCGACGTGCGCAAGAGCTATGGTGCCCTGCAGGTCCTCCATGGCATCGATCTTGAGGTCGACGAGGGCGAGTTCGTCGTCTTCGTCGGCCCCTCCGGCTGCGGCAAGTCCACGCTGCTGCGCATTGTCGCCGGGCTTGAGGAGGTGACGGACGGCGAGATCGCGATCAAGGGGCGCGACGTGACCGATCTCGACCCCTCCGAGCGCGGCATTGCCATGGTCTTCCAGTCCTATGCGCTTTATCCGCACATGAAGGTGCGCGACAATCTCGCCTTCGGCTTGAAGATGGCGAGCACCGCCCAAACAGAGATAGATCGACGCGTGGCGCATGCCTCCTCGATCCTCAAGATCGAACCTTTGCTCGAGCGTCGGCCGGGGCAATTGTCCGGCGGCCAGCGGCAGCGGGTGGCGATCGGCCGGGCGATCGTGCGCGAGCCGGACGTCTTCCTCTTCGACGAGCCACTCTCCAATCTCGATGCGGAACTGCGCGTCTCCATGCGGATCGAGATAGCCCGGCTGCATCGCGAGCTCGGCAATACCATGGTCTATGTCACGCATGACCAGACCGAGGCAATGA
>JARXAK010000227.1 GCA_029865885.1 Rhizobium sp.
GGTCTCATGGGTCATGGGCGCGGTCCTAGATGCGGCCAGGGAAGGTCATGCCCTTGCGGGGCCTTTGCCGGCCAGACCTTATGTGGCGACACCGCAGGATGTCACACCGGCATTCAGGCAGGATGACCGACGCATGTTAACAAGTCCTGAATTATCAGGGAAAGCTTGCCCGGAGCGGGAGGGCTGCTCAGAGGCTTTCGCCTGCAGCGTGGCCGGATGCCCAGGCCCACTGGAAGTTATAGCCCCCGAGCCAGCCGGTGACGTCGACGCATTCGCCGATGAAATAGAGGCCGGAGACGGCCTTGGCCTGCATCGTGCGGCTGTCGAGTGCATTCGTATCCACGCCACCAAGCGTGACTTCCGCCGTGCGATAGCCTTCCGAGCCGGCCGGCTTGATCGGCCAGCGGCGAATGCGCTCGGCGAGAGAGGTGAGCGCCTTGTCAGGCAGATCGGCAAGAGGGCGCTCCAGCTTTGCCGTCTCAGCCAGATATTGGGCGAGACGTTTCGGCAGATGCTGGGCGAGAACCGTCTGCACCTGCTGGCGACCGTTTTCCCGCTTGGCCGTCTTCAGCTGCTCGGCGAAATCCACCCCAGGCTCAAGCGAGAGGGTGACCTCGTCACCTTCCCGCCAGTAGCTGGAGATCTGCAGGATCGAGGGGCCGGAAAGGCCGCGATGGGTGAAAAGCAGTGCTTCGCGAAAGCTGCTCTTGCCACAGGAGACATCCGCGTCGACGGCAACGCCTGACAGTTCTGACAGTTCGCCCAGAAGATTGGGGTCCAGCGTCAGCGGAACGAGCGCCGGTCGGGTCTCGGTAACGGCCAGGCCGAATTGCTCGGCAAGACGATAGGCGAAACCGGTTGCGCCCATCTTCGGGATCGACTTGCCGCCACAGGCGACCACGAGATTTTCGGCGATAACAGGGCCTTCGCTGGTCGACAGGCGGAAACCGTCAGTGCCCTTCGCGACCTCCGAGATCTCGCAGGAGAGCCTCAGATCGACATGCACAGCCCGCATCTCTTCGAGCAGCATGCGGATGATGTCCTTGGCGCTGTCGTCGCAGAACAGCTGGCCGAGGGTCTTTTCGTGCCAGGCTATCCCGTGACGATCGACCATGGCGATGAAATCGGCGGGCGTGTAGCGCGCCAGTGCCGACTTGGCGAAATGCGGGTTCTGCGACAGATAGTTTTTCGGGCCGGCATGGATATTGGTGAAGTTGCAGCGGCCGCCGCCGGAGATGCGGATCTTCTCGCCGGGGGCCTTGGCATGGTCAAGGACGATGACGGACTTGCCGCGCCGGCCGGCGGTGAAGGCCGCCATCATGCCGGCGGCACCGGCTCCGATGATCGCGACGTCAAACTTTCTCGCCATATCCTGCTGCTCCCGGGGATCTGCCGCCTGTCTCGACAAACTTATGATCAAAGTCAACGCGTCCCCCTCGCCAAAGGCCAAAGTCCGGCTATGATGGTCATCATCAACGATCAACCGGTGAGACATGCCCGCGAAGAAATCCATGCTGAGACCCAAGAGCGCGCCCTCCAAAAAGGCGGTCATCCCGCCCGATCCCGGATCGAAGCGTGGCGTGTCGAACTGGAAGGAAGCGGCGACCTGGCTCCGGGCGCGTGGGATCGAGGATATCGAGTGCATCACGCCTGACCTCGCCGGCGTGCCGCGCGGCAAGATGATGCCGTCGTCGAAATTCACCTCGAACACCTCGCTGGCGCTGCCTTCGGCGCTCTATCGCCATACAATCTCCGGCGAATATCCAGACGAAACCGAGAACTTCCGCTATGAGCCGCGCGACAGCGATCTGAAGCTCGTGCCTGATCTTTCGACGCTCTCGGTCGTTCCCTGGGAAACCGATCCGACAGCGCAAGTCATCTGTGACATTGTCAATGTCGACGGGGAAAACGTCTCCTACACACCGCGCAACGTGCTCAAGAACGTACTGCGGCTCTACGACGAGAAGGGCTGGAAGCCGATCGTGGCGCCGGAGATCGAGTTCTATCTGGTCGCGATGAACGACGATCCGGACTATCCGCTGCATCCGCCAAAGGGCCGCTCCGGTCGCTCGATCATCGGTGGCCAGGGCTATTCGATCGCGGCCATCAACGAATTCGACGAGTTGATCGACGACATCTACCATTTCTCGGAAAAGCAGGGGCTGGAGATCGACACCCTGATCCACGAGGAGGGGCCGGCCCAGCTCGAAATCAACCTGCGCCACGGCAATCCGATCGAGCTTGCCGACCAGGTCTTCATGTTCAAGCGCACGATCCGCGAGGCGGCGCTAAAGCACGGGATCTATGCGACCTTCATGGCCAAGCCGATGCAGGGGCAGCCAGGATCCGCGATGCACATCCACCAGTCGGTGGTCGATGCCAAGACGGGCAAGAACGTGTTTTCCAATCCCGATGGCTCTGCCTCACGGGAGTTCTTCCACTTCATCGGCGGCATGCAGAAATACGTGCCGAGCTCGCTGGTGATGCTGGCGCCTTACGTGAATTCCTATCGCCGGCTGACGCCCGACATGGCCGCCCCCGTCAACAATGCCTGGGGTTACGACAACCGCACGACGGCCTTCCGCGTGCCGGTTTCGGATGCCGCCGCACGGCGCGTCGAAAACCGTCTGCCGAGTTCGGATGCCAATCCCTACCTCGCGCTCGCGGCTTCGCTCGCCTGCGGCTATCTCGGGATTCTCAAAGAGATCGAACCGACGGCGGCAGCCGAAGGTTCGGCGAATGAGGGGTCTGTCGATCTGCCGCGCGGCCTGTTGGAAGCCGTCGCCCTGCTCGAAGGTGAAGCCGACTTCAACGACGTCTTCGGTGCCGAATTCATCGGTCTCTATGCCGGCGTCAAGCGCGGCGAGTTCGAGACCTTCATGCAGGTGATCAGCCCGTGGGAACGCGAATTCCTCCTGCTCAACGTGTGAGGGAGGCGATCTGATGGCATGGCAAAGCCCGTTCGCGCCGGGGATCTCCTGGTATCAGGCAAGTGTGGGCGAGCGGCCGGAATATCCTGATCTCGACGGCTCCCTCTCGACCGATGTCGCGATCATCGGCGGCGGTTTCACCGGCCTGCAGGCCGCCTACAATTTGGCCCGGCTCGGTGTCTCCGTCGTCCTGATCGAGGGCAGCCGTTTCGGCGACGGGGCTTCGGGGCGCAATGGTGGCCAGCTCGGCACCGGTCAGCGGGCCTGGCCTGCGGAGCTGGAAGCCGAACTCGGCTTCGAGCGTTCGAAGGCGCTCTTCGACATGGCGGAAAACGCCAAGCACTACCTGCTCGACTTCGCCGAGCAGCATGGCATCGACATCGACTATCTGCCGGGCCAGATGAATGTTGCGCATAAGCGCGGTTGGGAGCCGGACTATCGTCACGATGCCGAGGTCATGGCTGACCGCTACGGCTATCCGCATGTCGCCTTCATGGATCGCGAGGAGACCCATGAACGGGTAGGCTCGACGCGCTATCACTATGGCGTTCGAGACACGGGCACGGGGCATATCCATCCACTGAAACTGCTGGTGGGGCTGGCGAGGGTCGCGGCAGCGGCCGGGGCCAAGATCCACGAGATGACGCCGGCAAGCGCGATCCGCCAGGCCGGCGGCAAGACTGTCATCGACACGCCGAAGGGCACGATCACCGCCGACCGGGTGCTGATCGCCACCAATGCCTATATCGGCAATCTGGAGCCGGTGACGGCGGCCCATGTCATGCCGATCCGCTCCTTCATCGGGGCGACTGCGCCACTCGACAAGTTTCCGCAGGTGCTCAAGGGATCGGAAGCGGTGGCCGACAGCCGCTTCGTGGTGCGCTACTTCCGCAAGAGCCGCGACGGGCGGCTGCTGTTCGGCGGGCGCGAGGCTTATACGGCCGATAGCCCGCGCGACATTTCCAGCCATATCCGCCGGCAGATCACCGAGATCTATCCGGACCTGAAGGATATCGAGATCACCCATGGTTGGGGCGGCTCGGTCGGCATCACCCTGCCGCGCACGCCCTTCGCCCGGGATGTCCTGCCCGGCGTGACCTCGCTTGCGGGTTATTCGGGACACGGCGTCATGCTGTCAAACTATTGCGGCAAGATGTATGCCGACATGGTCGCGGGCAATGCCCGGGAACTCGACCTGCTCAAGGACCTGAAAATCCCGCCCTTCCCCGGCGGGGCAAGCCTGCGCAAGCCTCTGCTCTTCCTGGCGCTCACCTGGTACGCTCTCCGCGACCGATTCTGAAGCGGCCCCTGCCCCTCCCGGTCATGCCGTATGTCTTGCCCGGGAGGTGTGTTCCATTGTCGCAGAACACCATTTGTTCATCCCTCTTGCGACATGAAAAGACAAAATCCATCCCGCCGGGGTGGCTTTTTTAAATCGATTAGATTAGAACCGGTCCAACCAATTGCCGAACGAGAGATGCCGCATGAGCAGCCAGATCATCCCCGTTGAACCCTTTGACTACGTCGTCTTCGGCGGCACCGGCGACCTGGCCGAGCGCAAGCTTCTGCCGGCGCTGTTTCACCGCCAGCTGGCCGGCCAACTGACCGAGCCGACCCGGATCATCGGTGCGTCGCGCACGGCAATGACGCATGAGGAATATCGCAAGTTCACCCTTGAGGCATTGCAGGAACATCTGAAGGCCGAGGAGCTGGAGGAAAACGAAGTCGCAAAGTTCCTCCAGCGCGTCCACTATGTCTCGGTCGACGCGAAGTCGGACCAGGGATGGGAAGATCTCAAGAAGCTGCTCGATCAGGGCAAAGACATCGTTCGGGCCTTCTATCTCGCCGTCTCGCCCTCGATCTTCGGCGATATCGCCGACAAGATCCGCGACCACAAGCTGATCACCAAATCGACCCGCATCGTCGTCGAAAAGCCGATCGGCCGGGATCTCGCCTCGGCGCAGATCCTCAACGACACGATCGGCAAGGTGTTCAAAGAAGAGCAGATCTTCCGCATCGACCACTATCTCGGCAAGGAGACTGTGCAGAACCTGATGGCGCTGCGCTTTGCCAACGCCCTTTACGAGCCGCTTTGGAACTCCGCCCATATCGATCACGTGCAGATCACGGTTGCCGAGTCCGTCGGTCTGGAAGGCCGCGTCACCTATTACGACAAGGCCGGCGCGCTGCGTGACATGGTGCAGAACCATATCCTGCAGCTCCTCTGCCTCGTGGCCATGGAAGCGCCCTTCTCGATGGATGCTGAAGGCGTGCGCGACGAGAAGCTCAAGGTTCTGCGCTCGCTGAAGCCGATTACACCCACCAATGTCGAGAAGCTCACGGTGCGCGGCCAGTATCGCGCCGGCGCTTCTGCGGGCGGTGCGGTCAACGGCTACCAGGAAGAACTCGGAGCGACATCGGACACGGAAACCTTCGTCGCCATCAAGGCCGAGATCAACAACTGGCGCTGGGCCGGGGTTCCCTTCTACCTGCGCACCGGCAAGCGTCTGGCGACCCGCATGTCGGAAATCGTCATCGCCTTCAAGCCGATCCCGCATTCGATCTTCGGCGATGCTGCCGGCCGGATCGAGGCCAACAAGCTCGTCATCCGCCTGCAGCCAGACGAAGGCGTCAAGCAGTGGCTGATGATCAAGGATCCGGGCCCCGGCGGCATGCGCCTGCGCCACGTCTCGCTCGACATGAGCTTTGCCCAGGCCTTCGACGTGCGCAATCCGGACGCCTATGAGCGCCTGCTGATGGACGTCATCCGCTCGAACCAGACGCTGTTCATGCGCCGCGACGAAGTCGAGGCAGCATGGAAGTGGTGCGATCCGATCCTGAAGTCCTGGGAAGAGATCGGGCAGAAGGCTCAAGGGTATACGTCCGGCACCTGGGGCCCGAGCCAGGCTATTGCGCTGATCGAGCGTGACGGCCGCACCTGGCATGAAAACGACTGAGGCCCGGACCGATGGCGCATCAGATGAAGACATTCGAAAGCGGCGCAACCCTTGCGGCCGGGCTTGCCGATCGTGTGGCGGCAGCGCTTTCCGCAGCGATTGCGGGACATGGCGAGGCGACGCTTGCCGTCTCCGGCGGCTCGACACCCAAGGCTTTTTTTGAAGCATTGTCGGCACGGACGCTCGATTGGGCCAAGGTGAAGGTCACGCTGGTGGACGAGCGTTTCGTGCCTGAGGACAATCCGCGTTCGAACCATCTGCTGGTGAAGACGCATCTCCTCAAGAACGAAGCTGCAGCGGCGCAATTCGTGCCGCTCTACCAGCCAGAGGCCACGATCGAAGAGGCGGCCAAGACGGCGTCAGGCATCGTGCCCGGCATGACGAAGCCTTTCGATGTTGCGATCCTCGGCATGGGGACAGACGGGCACACCGCCTCCTTCTTTCCCGGCGGCGACCATCTGGACGCCGCGCTTGATCTCAAGCAGCCGCGCCGCGTCATGACCATGGAAGCGCCGGGGGCGGGCGAAGCCCGCCTCACCCTCTCCTTCTCCGCCCTGCAGGATGCCGGCCTTCTGGTCGTGCATATCGAAGGCGGCGACAAGAAAGCCGTGCTGGACAAGGCTTTGGCCGGCACGGACGAAAAGGACATGCCGATCCGGGCCGTTCTTGAACGAGCCCAGACAACACCCGACATTTACTGGGCGCCCTGAGGGAGAGCCCTCGCCTGCCGTGACGATCTCGGCAGGTCGATGCGCATAAGACGAGTTTCCCGGCCTGACAGGCCTTTGCGCGATGTGCGCCTCAGCGCCCGCGCCAGATGAGGAGCCATATCCGATGAGTGCAGACCACCGTATTGAAGCCATCACCAAGCGGATCGTCGAGCGATCGAAGCCGACCCGCGAAGTCTATCTTGACCGCACACGCCGGGCGATCTCCAAGGGCGTGAATCGTTCGACGCTGTCCTGCGGCAACCTCGCCCATGGCTTCGCCGTCTGTTCCCCCAAGGACAAGGAAGCCCTGGCCGGCGACGTGGTGCCCAACCTTGGCATCATCACCGCCTATAACGACATGCTGTCCGCCCATCAGCCGTTCGAGACCTATCCGGCGCTGATCCGCCAGGCGGCCTCCGAAGCCGGCGGCGTCGCACAGGTGGCAGGCGGCGTGCCCGCCATGTGCGATGGCGTGACCCAGGGTCAGCCGGGCATGGAGCTGTCGCTCTTCTCGCGCGATGCGATTGCCATGGCAGCCGCCGTCGGG
>JARXAK010000258.1 GCA_029865885.1 Rhizobium sp.
GCGAGCGAGCGGGAGAGGTCGCCGAGTTCGTCGGTCCGGTCCTTGTCGGTCAGCAGCACGTCAAGCCGACCGGCAGCGATGTCGGTGGTCTGGCCGATCACGCGGTTGATACGGCCGATGAAGCGGCGGGCGAGAAGCCAGCCGACGACGATCAGGATGGCGGTTGCGCCGGCGATGACGAGGGCCGAGGTCCAGACCGTGTCCGAGAGCGCGCCGAGAACGGTGGCGCTGGGCACGGCAACGACGACGTTCCAGACCGCGCCGGGGAAGGGCTCGATCGGGACTGCGATTGCCATGCGCTCGACGCCGTCCTTGTCGATCATGGTCGCCACGGAACCCGGCGACTTCAGAAGGCCCTCCCAGGCGGCGGCATCGAGGCCGCTGTCCTTCAACACCTTGCCCATGACGGCCTTGTCCGGATGGCTGACGAAGGCGTTGGCAGACGAGAGGAGGGCGAGATATCCATCGCCCAGCGGGCGCTTGGCGGCGAGATCGGCGGCTGTCTTGTCGAGGTCGATGTCGGCGCCGACATAACCCAGCGCCTTGCCGTTCTCCATGACGGGCACGGAGATCGTCGTCATCAGGACGTCCTTGCCGTCCACGGGGTAGACATAAGGCTCCAGCAGAACCGTTTTGCCGGTTTTGACCGGCAGTTGGTAATAGTCGCCGGCGCCCGGCTTGTCATAATCGACGAGAACGTCGCTCTTGATGGTGCCGCCGGCGCGGTAGATGTAAGGCAAGAAGCGGCCGGTCTGGTCGTGGACGGGTTTGCCGGCAAAGTCCGCATCCTTGCCGTCGAAGGCGTTCGGTTCCCAGCCGGTGGACACACCGATCGCGCCTGGAAAGCCCTCGAGCGTTTTCGTCATCACGGCCATGGCGATGTCGCGGTCGACAATCCCCTTGCCGCGCAGCGCCGAAACCGAGGCTTCCATGCCGGCGACCATCTGATGGGCGACGCTGAGTGTCTGGTTGACCTCCGCAGCGGCCTCGGAGGCTGCCGTCTGCATCTTGTCGATGCCGGCGCCGCGGATCGTGCCATAGCTGATGCCAACAACCGTTGCGGCAACACCAATCGTCGTCACGACGCCAAGCGCGACAGTCGAGAAGATGTTTCGGCTGGTTGCGGATTTGAATAACATGGGCCGTTCCCTCATGAGCCTATGACTGCGATGCAGCGCAGAGCGGCAACCGCGCCGGACGTTCTCCGGCCTTTGGGGCCGACTTTAGCCCTCCATGGTTAAGTAGGTGTTTATATTCGGTTGAGCCGCTGTACCCGGTGATGCTTGATCGTTTGATGGATTGACCGGAAGGTGAGCAAAGTCGAGCGAGTCGACCGGGGGAGTGACGATGTTCAAGGAGTATGCCGAGCATGACGGAATGGCTTTGGCCGATGTCATCAAGCGCAAGGAGGTTTCCGCCGGAGAGGTCCTGGAGGCGGCGATCGCGCGGATCGAGGCCGTCAATCCGCAGCTGAACGCGGTCATTCGACCGCTGTTTGATCGGGCACGGCAACGTCTGGCGTCAGACCTGCCCGAGGGGCCGCTTTCGGGCGTCCCGTTCCTCGTCAAGGACCTGCTCGCACAGATCGATGGCGTGCCGACGGGCAACGGCAACCGGCTTTGGGCGACGCGCATTCAAGAGGGCAATAGCGAACTTGTGAACCGCTGGGAGAAGGCCGGCCTGGTGATTGCCGGCCGCACCAACACCCCGGAATTCGGCCTCACACCCTATACGGAACCCGCAGCGAACGGGCCGACCCGCAATCCATGGGATCTCACGCGGACGCCGGGCGGTTCGTCCGGCGGCTCGGGGGCAGCCGTCGCAGCCGGCATGGTGCCGATCGCATCCGGTGGTGACGGGGGCGGGTCCATCCGCATTCCGGCATCCGCCTGCGGGGTCTTCGGGATGAAGCCGACGCGTGGGCGAACGCCGGCCGGGCCGTTCATCGGGGAGGCCTGGTCCGGCTTTGCCGTCGAGCATGTCCTTACGCGCTCGGTGCGCGACAGTGCGGCCGTGCTCGACGCGACCCATGGGCCCGATCGAGGTTCGCCGCATCCGTTGCCGCCGCATGACGGAACGTTCCTCGCAGCCTCTGAGAGGGAACCGGGCAAGCTCAAAATCGCGGTGTCGCGCGAACCGATGCTGGGCAAGGCGGTCGCGCCGGAGGTGGTGGCAGCCTATGACGAGACAGTGCAACGGCTTGTCGACCTTGGCCACGAGGTCATCGAAGCGGCGCCGCCGGTCGAGCGCGAGGCCTTTTCCATGGCCTTCCTGACGGCTCTTGCCGGGGAACTGAGGGCCGATATCGAGTTTACCGCCAAGACCTTCGGTGTGAAGATCCGGCCTGGTGACTACGATGCCTCCTCCTTCGGCATGGGCCTGTTGGGCGAGGGCTTTACCGCTTCCGATCTGATCACCGCGCATCGCTACCTGACGCTTTCGGCGCGCTCGATCCTCGGCTTCTTCGAGGATGTCGATGTGCTGATGACGCCGGTTCTCTCCACCTTGCCGGTCAAGATCGGCGCGTTGCAACCAAGCGCCATCGAGAAAAAGCTTCTGACGGTGCTGGGTTATGTCGGCGGCGGACGGCTGTTGAAGAAGCTCGGGATTGCCGAACAACTCGCCGCCCAGACGTTCGAATTCATCCCCTGGACACCCGTCTTCAACGTCACCGGACAGCCGGCGATGTCGGTGCCTACAGGCTGGTCGCCCGAAGGCTTACCGATCGGGATGCAGTTCGTCGGGCGATTCGCCGATGAAGACACGCTGTTTTCGCTGGCGGGCCAGTTGGAAAAGGTCCAGCCCTGGAAGGACAGGCGCCCGCCGCTCTGACGCAGTTCGATCAGAGGCCGGGCACGACGAGCACCTTGACTTCGCCCGGCTGGGGCGGGTTGCTCACGACTTCAGGCGCGTCATCGAGCGAGACCTTGCGCGAGATGAGTTTGTCGACCTCGATCCTGCCTGATGCAATCAGGTCGGCTGCACGCCGATGGGTGAAGGGATTGAGGAAGGAGGTGACGAGCTTCACCTCGCGGAACAGCAGGTCGAAGGGCTCGATCGCGATCGTGTCTCCCTGGGGCATGACGCCGAGAATGACGGCGGTGCCGCCGGCGCGCACCAGCTTTGTCGCCTGGATGACCGTTTCGCCGACACCGGCGCATTCCAGGACGACGTCGACACCGCCGGGGACGAGGCCGGTCGCACCTGCAATCTGCTCGATGATATCGCCCAGCGCCGGATCGACGCTGCCCGTCGCGCCCAGCTCTTCGGCGAGCCTGCGCCGGGTGGCCTGGCGGGTCACCAGGATCACGGTCGCTGCGCCTGCGAGGCGGGCAAGCTGGACTGTCAGCAGACCGATAACGCCGCCGCCGAGCACGACCACGGACGAGCCCGCCTTGATCTCGGCGAGATCGACGCCATGCAGGCAGCAGGCGAGCGGCTCGCAGAAGGCGCCATGCATGGGGTCAAGGCCGGCTGGGAGCAGGAAGGCCTGCTTCTGGGGCACCACGACATAATCGGCGAAGCCGCCATCGCGATGAATGCCGATGGCCCGGAGGTTGCGGCAGAGGTTGACGCGGCCATTGACGCAGTGGCTGCAGCGACCGCAGGCGATGTTCGGGTCGCCCGTGATCCGGTCACCCACCGCAAAGCCCGTGACGGCGCTGCCGACCTCTTCGACGATGCCGCTGAATTCATGGCCGAGGGTGACCGGCGGGGTGCAGGGAAATTCGCCGTGATAAAGATGCCGGTCGGTGCCGCAGACACCGCAGGCTTCGACCTTCACCAGGAGGTCTTCCGGTCCGGGCTGGGGTTTTTCCACCTCCCGGGTGAACAACTTACCCGTCGCCTCCAGTCGCATCGCCTTCATCCGTCACTCCTCCCAAAGCATTGTGGTCAAACTTGCATGCGGGCGCCGGGCTGCCAAGCGGTCCGCGCGTGCGCAGCTCTCCGTTCCCTTCAAGAAAGTTGTAGGGCGCGGGTCGACGGCAGGGCAGGGCACCGCTAGATAGTTCAAGCAACGACAATCGAAGGGCATTCTCTGATGATCACCGTGCATTATCTCGACAACTCGCGCGCCCATCGCATTCTCTGGCTGCTTGAGGAGCTCGGGCTCGACTATGAGGTCAAGGTCTATCATCGGACGAAGGAATATCTGGCGCCGAAGGAGTTGAAGGCGGTGCATCCGCTGGGCAAGTCGCCGGTCATCGAGGATCAGGGACGGGTGGTCGCCGAAAGCGGCGCGATCATGGAATATTTGATCGAGACCTATGGTGGCGAGGGGCTCAGGCCCGCTGCCGGCACCGACGAGCGGCAGCGCTATCGCTACTTTATGCATTATGCCGAAGGTTCGGCCATGCCGCTTCTTGTCATGAAGCTGATCTTTTCACGCATTCCCGGGCAGGTGCCGTTCTTCATCCGACCTGTGGCCCAGATGATCAGCCAGGGTGTCTCGCGCAAACTGCTCGATCCGCAGCTCTCCGAACATCTCGATCTCTGGATCGACGAAGTGGCAAAAGACGGCTGGTTCGCGGGCCGGGATTTCTCGGCGGCCGATATCGCGATGAGTTTTCCGGTCGAAGCCGGCATGGCGCGCATTGCTGCCGGCAAGGACCTCAGCGTGCTGCGCGCCTGGACGGAGCGCATCCGCGCCCGGCCGGCCTATCAGCGGGCGCTCGCGCGCGGCGGAGAATACGGCTACGCCAAGAGCTGAGGCCGCGAATCGATCCCCAGGCCGGGTCAGGAGGCCCAGGACCGCATTTCCGTCTCTGGCATTGGGGAACAGTTCGGCTATCTTCTCATTGTGAGAGGCATGAGCGGACAGGGGAAGCATCATGGAATGGAAAGGCCGGCGTCAGTCGGACAATGTCGAGGACCGGCGTGGGCAATCCACCGGTGGCGGAGGCCTGGGTCGCAATCCGTTCGGGCGTTCCGGCATTCAGATCCCAATGGGCGGGCGGCGCGGTGGGGGCCTGAGCTTCGGAACCAACAACTTCCAGGTCATCATCTATTTCGTCCTGAAGGCCATGGGCATTGATATGCTGCAGGTGCTGGGCGAGGGCAATGTCGGCGGTGCCGGCTCGGGCTACGAACAGTCGATCGGCCAACGCCCGGCGGGCCAGGCGAGCGATGACACCACGGCCTTTGTCCGCACCGTGCTGGCCGAGACAGAGACGACGTGGAACGGGATCTTTGCGGCTTCCGGCGAGCAGTACCGCGAACCAACCCTCGTGCTCTTCGCGGGCTCGACCTCGTCACCCTGCGGGCAGGCATCGTCCGCCACGGGCCCCTTCTATTGCCCTGCCGATAGCAAGGTCTATCTCGACACCGAATTCTTCGCGCAGCTCGAACAGCAGTTCGATGCCGCCGGCGATTTCGCCCAGGCCTATGTGATCGCCCATGAAGTCGGGCATCACGTCCAGAACCTGACGGGCGTGCTCCCGGAGTTCAACCGGCAGCGCCGCTCGATGGGGCAGCGCGAGGCAAACCAGATGTCGGTGCGGGTCGAGCTGCAGGCGGATTGTTATGCCGGGATCTGGGCGAAGTCGGCGGACAAGGAGGGTATCCTGTCGGACGGGGATCTCGAAGAAGCCCTGAATGCAGCCCAGCAGATCGGAGACGACACGCTGCAGAAGCGCAGTCAGGGCTATGTCGTGCCCGATGCCTTCAACCACGGGACATCCGCACAGCGGATGAAGTGGTTCAAGCGCGGCTATGACAGCGGCAATGTCGGCGCCTGCGATACCTTCTCAGGCGCCATCTGACGCGCCTGTTTTCTCAGCCGATGAAGAGGGCGGTCAGCCAGAGGCCAAGCCCGAACACGGTGTGGGCCGCGAGATTAAGGGCCCGGACCTTGTTCGGGTTCGCCGTCTTTGACGCGGCCCAGCCGATGCCGAGGCCCGGTTGCAGCAGGAACCAGCCGGCCGCGACCGTCACGATCCCCCAGATCCAGGCCGGCAGGAAGGTGGGTGCGGACAACCATGCGGGGCCGAGCATCAATACGAGCATGATGCCGTAGGCGATCCCGACGGCATAGTGTGACATCCAGCCGAGAGCCAGTTCGTGGCGATAAGGCTCGGCGTCTGCAATCGTCTGATGGAAGACGGTTCCAGACTTCAGATGGTAGAACCACCGTCCGACCGGTGCCCAGTTGGCCTTGGGCTGGCGGAAGGCAACGGTCAGGAGGATGGCCCAGAGGTCCATGGCGAAGGTTGCCCCGGCGCCAATCACTGCGCCCTTCCAGATCAATTCCAGCATGTCTCTGTCGTCTCCCGATGCCGCGATGAAAATGACCATAAACCGGTCACGGCGAGCACGGAAAGGACGGATCCGTTCGAGATCGTCTCTTGCCAGCCTCATTTTTCATCAATTCTGGTGATGTGTCGACCAAAAATTCTGCAGTTTGCTGATTTTGGCTTGCCGGATCTCGTGTGGGCACTTATCCATCTGCGACATGCCGCTCGCCAGACTCCTGGAAGCGGCTTTTTTCGTTGAGATCGAAGCCATGCATACCGATGCCGTCACGCTCGAAACCCGTAGCCCTGCCCCTGTTGGTGCAGGCAGCTGGATGTCGCATATCCGCGCAACGCTCTCACTGGGCATTCCGCTGATCGGAGCGCAGCTGGCGCAGCTCGGCATCCACACCACCGACGTGGTGATCGTCGGCCAGCTCGGAGCCGTGCCGCTTGCAGCCATGGTGCTGGCAGGGCAGTTCTTCTTCACGATCTTCATCTTCGGATCGGGCTTCTCCATGGCGGTCATGCCGATGGTGGCGCAGGCCTATGGGCGGGGCGATGTCGTCTCGGTGCGGCGGTCGATCCGCATGGGTATGTGGGTGTCGATCCTCTACGTGCTCCTGACAATGCCGCTGTTCTTCCATGCCGAGGCGATCCTTTTGTCTCTGGGACAGAAGCCGGACGTGGCAAAGCTTGCAGCCGACTACGTCTACATCGTCCAGCTGGGCCTTTTGCCAGCGCTGCTCTTCGCGGTGTTGCGTGCGCTTGTCAGCGCGACGGGGAGGGCGAGGATCGTGCTCTGGGTGACCATCGGCATCCTGCTGCTCAATGCGATCCTGGCCTATGCTCTGGTTCTCGGGCATTTCGGCCTGCCGGCGCTCGGCATGACCGGGGCAGCACTTGTCGCAGTCATGGTCCAGTGGGTGAGTTTCATCGCCATGGTCGTCTATATCCAGACCCGTGACGAGACGCGCCGCTACGAGCTCTTTGTCCGCTTCTGGCGTCCTGACTGGCAGGCGTTCCGGGAAGTCCTGACGCTCGGGATGCCGATCAGTGTGACGGTGCTGGCAGAAGTCAGCCTGTTCAGTGCGGCATCGCTTCTGATGGGCCGGATCGGCACGATCGAGCTTGCCGCCCATGGCATCGCGCTGCAGCTCGCCTCGATCGCCTTCATGATCCCGCTCGGCTTGTCGCAAGCGGCGACTGTCCGGGTGGGGCTTGCGCATGGGCGCCGGAACTATCCGGAACTGGTGCGGGCAGCAATCACCGTATTCGCCATCGCCGGTCTTCTCTCCTTTGCCGGTGGTGTGTTCTTCCTCCTGCTCCCCGGGCCACTCGCGTCGATGTTCCTCAATGAAAGCACGCCGGATGCCGCAGCGGTCTTGGCCTTTGCAGGCCCGCTTGTGATCGTCGCCGGGCTTTTCCAGCTGGTCGACGGGTTGCAGGCGATTGCTGCCGGGCTTCTGCGCGGGCTGAAGGATGCGCGGGTGCCGATGATCCTGGCGCTCGTCTCCTACTGGCCGATCGGGTTCCTTCTAGCATGGCTCATGGCCTTCCCGCTCGGGGTGGGCGGCATCGGCATCTGGTACGGCTTCTGCCTGGGGCTTGCGAGCGCCGCCGTCATGCTCTGCCTGCGCTTCTATCTGAAGGTCCGTCGGGAAATGCAAACGGCCCGGGGATGAACCCGGGCCGCCAATTTTCATCAGTCTGACTGCTCTCAGCGTTCGGCGAGTGCCGGTTCGCCCTTGTTTTCGCGCACCATGTTGATGAAGCGGCGGAAGAGGTAGTGGCTGTCCTGCGGGCCGGGGGAGGCTTCCGGGTGATGCTGGACGGAGAAGACCGGCTTGCCCTTGAGGCGCAGGCCGCAATTCGTGCCGTCGAAGAGGGAAACGTGAGTCTCTTCAACGCTTTCCGGCAGTGACTTGGAGTCGACCGCGAAGCCGTGGTTCATCGAGACGATCTCCACCTTGCCTGTCGTGAAGTCCTTCACCGGATGGTTTGCGCCGTGATGGCCCTGATGCATCTTCTCGGTCTTGCCGCCAAGCGCCAGGCCCAGCATCTGGTGGCCGAGGCAGATGCCGAAGACCGGTTTGTCGCTCTTCACCAGGGTCTGGATGACCGGCACGGCGTATTCGCCGGTGGCGGCCGGATCTCCCGGGCCGTTCGACAGGAAGACGCCATCCGGGTTCAGGGCCAGGATGTCTTCGGCCGAGGTGGTTGCCGGTACGACGGTGACCTTGCAGTCGAGGCCGGCAAACAGGCGCAGGATGTTGCGCTTCACGCCGAAGTCGACGCAGACGATGTGGTATTTGGCGTCAGCGGCGCCGAGCGTCGTGTGGCCTTCGGTCCAGGACCAGGCCTTCTCGCTCCAGACGGAAGACTGGCCCGAGGTTGCGACCTTGGCGAGGTCGAGGCCTTCAAGGCCGCTCCAGGCCTTGGCTTCGGCCTTCAGGGCCTCGATGTCGAAGACGCCGTTCGGGTCGTGAGCGATGACAGCGTTCGGTGCGCCGTTTTCGCGGATCCAGGCGGTGAGCGCGCGGGTGTCGATGCCGGAGAGGCCGATAATGCCACGGGCCTTCAGCCAGGCGTCCAGATGGCTTGCGGCACGATAATTTGATGGCTCCGTGATGTCGGCCTTGAAGATGGTGCCGACCGCGCCGTGGCGGGCTGCCGGCGTCAGGTCTTCAATGTCTTCGTCATTGGTGCCGACATTGCCGATATGCGGGAAGGTAAAGGTGACGATCTGGCCGAGATAGGAGGGATCGGTGAGTATTTCCTCGTATCCGGTCAGTGCCGTGTTGAAGCAGACTTCGGCCTGGACCTTGCCGGTTGCGCCGATGCCATGGCCTTCGATGACGGTGCCGTCGGCGAGAACGAGGAGGGCGGTCGGCTTGCGGGTCGTCCAGGGGGCTGTCGCGGTCATGGTCGTTCCTTGTTTGCCCGCGTGCCGGCCCCTTGTCGGAGCGGTATCGCAGGACCATCTATGTTGCAGATCGAGGGCGCGCGAGATCGCGCGTTTTCAGCCCTGATGACAATTTGCGTGCAGGTGCCGAGCAATAGACGCATCGCGTGGAGAGGTCAATTCCGGAGTTGCCGGAGTGTCGGATTTCTCCCAAGCCATTTCAATGGTTTGCTCAATTCGTTTGCACTGCAGCAGATGTCTGGCTATGAGAACCACTCAACGAACACGGAAAAGCCACAATCACTAAGGGTGAGACGGCCTTTCCCCGGAGAAGAAAATGATACGCGACACGCTCGCCAACTCGCTGAAAGAGGCCCTGAAGGCCAAGGATGTCCGCCGGACATCGACCGTGCGTCTGATCCAGACCGCGATCAAGGATCGAGACATTGCCCATCGCGGCACCGGCAAGGATCCTGTCACCGACGATGAGATCATGCAGATCCTGATGAAGATGATCAAGCAGCGGGATGAATCGGCCAAGATCTATGCCGACAACGACCGCCCGGAACTCGCCGCTCAGGAGCGCGAGGAAATCGTCATCATCAAGTCCTTCATGCCCGAGCAGCTGCCGGAGGAGAAGGTGCGCGAACTCTGCGCCGCCGTGATCTCTGAAACCGGGGCCCAGGGCCTGCGCGACATGGGCAAGTGCATCAGCACGCTGAAGGAGCGCTATCCCGGTCAGATGGACTTCGGCAAGGCCTCCGGCGTGGTGAAGGATCTCTTGAAGTAAGGGTTCTCCGCAAGATTTGAAGATATTCGACGCCGCCTCCGGGCGGCGTCTTGCATTCTACGGCTTGGAGCGCTTCTGCTCGTCGACGAAATGGCGCAGGACCGCGTTGATACGGGTCTGGTAGCCTTTGCCGGTCTCCTGGAAGAAATCGATGATGTCAGGGTCGAGGCGGATCGAAATCGCCTTCTTTCTGTCGGGGATGACCATCTTGGCCTTGGACCAGTCGATGTCCATGTAGTCCTGCCAGTCGGGATCGTCGCGCATGGCGCGTTCGATATCCTCGTCGGTCATCGCATCGACGCGCGCCCAGTCGGTCTGGCTCTTTTCACCCCGCGCTCGCTTTTCCAGAATTTCAGCGATGGTAGTGCGCGTGATATTCTCTTCGCTCATTTTTTCTCGCAACGCGGGCGGATATAATCCGACAGGCGTTTCCTCTCATGGTGTAGACTGCTGTAATCAATCGGCCGCTTTCCGGGCATGTCGCAAGGATACGAAGTTCGCCATTGGTCATGTTCTGCGTCTCAAGGCGAGGCCCTGCTAGAGCCAATACAACGTCGTCAAAATCAATCCCGTGCTTGTGGCGATTGATGATCCGTTTAGCCTCGTCCCATTCGAAGGCCCATTCTTCCTGCGGAATGTCGTCCAGGCTTCGCATGATTGAGGCTCTCAACATCCTAAGTCGCCATTGTATATACGGTCGTCCTTACAATCAACCTCTGTGAATAACGGGCACACCGCCGGAAAGCCTTGGCGCTCTGCGCGCGGCGCGCCTATATGAAGGGTCAGCTTCCCAGGGATACAGATGCGTTTTTCCAACGACTTCCTCGACGAGATCCGTGACCGCGTGCCAATTTCGGCCGTTGTTGGCCGCCGTGTGACCTGGGATCGCAAGAAAACCAACGTGTCCCGGCAGGACTACTGGGCCTGCTGCCCCTTCCATGGTGAAAAGAGCCCGAGCTTCCATTGCGAGGATCGCAAGGGGCGTTATCACTGCTTCGGGTGTGGCGTCTCCGGCGACCATTTCCGCTTTCTGACCGATCTTGAGGGCTTGAGCTTTATCGAGGCCGTGCAGCAGGTGGCCGACATGGCGGGTGTCGCCATGCCGCAGCCGGATCCGCAGGCCGAGCGTCGCGAGCGCGAACGGACGACCTTGCAGGACGTCATGGAGATGGCGACGCAGTTCTTCCAGGACCAGTTGCAGACGGCGAATGGGGCGCGGGCGCGGGCCTATCTGCGCGAGCGTGGCCTCACCGGACGGACGATCGAGACCTTCAGGCTCGGCTATGCGCCCGAAAGCCGCAATGCCTTGAAAGAGTATCTGGCATCTAAGGGGGTGCCGAAGGAGCAGATCGAGGCCTGCGGGCTCGTGGTGCATGGCCCCGATATCCCGGTCTCCTACGACCGTTTCCGCGATCGCATCATGTTTCCTATCCTCTCGTCGCGCGACAAGGTCATCGCCTTTGGTGGCCGCGCCATGGCGGCGGATGCGATGGCGAAATACCTCAATTCGAACGAGACCGAGCTCTTCCACAAGGGCAATGTTCTCTACAATTTCGCCCGCGCCCGCCGCGCGATGCAGGGGGCTGATGGTGCCGACACACTTATTGCCGTCGAAGGCTACATGGACGTGATCGCACTCCACCAGGCGGGGATCGAGAATGCCGTGGCGCCGCTCGGCACCGCGCTCACCGAAAACCAGCTGCAGTTGATGTGGAAGACGACGCCGGTGCCGGTGCTCTGCTTCGATGGGGATGGTGCCGGCCAGCGGGCGGCCTTCCGGGCCGTGGATCTGGCCTTGCCGCATATCAAGCCTGGCCAATCCCTGCGTTTCGCAATGCTGCCGGACGGCAAGGATCCGGACGATCTTGTCAAGCGCGACGGACGCCAGCCTTTTGATCGCGTGTTGTCGGAGGCCAGACCGCTTGCCGAGATGGTCTGGATGCGCGAGACGCAAGCTGGCGGCTTCGACACGCCGGAGAAGCGCGCCGAACTTGAGGCCAAGCTCAAGCAGGTTGTGACCGTGATTGCCGACGAGAATGTGCGCCGGCATTATCAGCAGGATGTGCGTGACCGCCTCTACGCCTTCTTCCAGGGCAGCCAGCCGGGTCGTGCAGAGCGCGGTGGATTCCAGAATGGCGGCCGAGGTGCGGGGCAGGGCGCCCGCAACGGCGGACGTCCCCCGGGTCCCGTCGCTTCGAGCCGAGGCACGATCTCGGACCGGCTGGCGCGATCTGGCCTGGTGCGCGGCGCGCTCGACCAGCCGACGCTGAGGGAAAGCGTGCTGGCGCTGACCATCGTCAACCATCCGCAACTGCTCGAAGACGAGTATGACGAGATCGCGGCGATCGATTACGAAAATGTCGGTCTGCAGAAGCTCTGGTCTTCGCTTCTGACTGCGGTCGCAGAAGCCGGATCATCTCTGACGCGTGAAGTCCTGATCCAGAAGCTGGAGGCGCATGGGCACGGTACGTTGCTGCGCGGGCTCGATCAGCAGATCCGCAATGCAAGGCTCTGGATCGCTACCGAAATCGCGGCTTCCGAGGATGCGCGCGAAGGCTATGGGCAGGCGCTTGCGCTTTACAAACGTGCCCGGGCCTTGAAGCGGCAGCGCATGGAGCTGGAGCGCGAGATTGCCGAGGCGACCGAGACCGAGGATGGCAGCCGCATCGAGCAGGTGATCAGCGCGCTGCACGAGGTTCAGCTCGAAGTTGCGCGTATGGAAAACCAGGAAGCGATCATCGACGGCTTTGGCGTGATGTCCGGGCGCGTCAAGGGGCCGGCCACGGGACACGGCTGATGTAATCGTTTGCATAAATCTGTTGCACTGCGGCGGCAAATGGGGGATTCAGGATCTGTTGCACTGTTAGCGGAAACAAGAGTGTCGCAGAACGAGTTCGATTTCATAACCCGAAACGGGCACAAGCTCCGCTCTTTCTGGCGTTTGCCGAACGCGTTGTGGTGGGTGGCAAGGATCGGAACGGCGGGCTATCCGCCACGCATCCGCCGCAGGCTCGCGGTCACCAATGTCATCTCGGCGATGGTCAGCCTGATGACCATTCCTTACATCGTGCTCTACGCTGTCTATGACTGGTACGGCCTGCTGCCGGCGATCATCGCCTTTTCGCCCCAGGTGATCTTATACGCGCTGACGCCCTATTTTCATCGCTACGGGCCGATTTCCGGCGCGCTCTACCTGTGTACGATCTGGCTGATCTTCGGGATCGGCTATTGCATGTTTTTCGGTCGGGATTCGGGGCTGCATTTCTATTTCCTGCCAGGGGCTGCGGCCTCCATGATGGTTTTCGGCTCCGAGCGCCTGCTCCTGTCTGCCGGTGTGACAATTGTCGCTTTGATCGCGTTTCTGGCCACCGAAATCCTGTTTGTCGCACCGCTCGATTTCATTCGGGTCGAGCCGGTGTTTCTGCACACGCTCTATTATCTGACCGTGCCATTTGCCTTCCTGTTGATTTTCACCACCTCGTTCTTTGCCTTCAAGGAGGCCGCGCAGGCGGAACTGGCGCTGGAATCCGAACACCAGTTTTCGGAGCGATTGCTGCAGAACATCCTGCCGAAGGCGGTTGCCGTCCGGCTTCGGGATCACAGAACGCAGGTGGTTGCCGACCAGATCCCGTCCGCGACCATCCTGCTTGCCGATATCGTCGATTTCACCCCGCGCGCCGCGCGTTGGCAGCCGCAACAGGTCATCGCCTTTCTCGGTCGTGTCTTCACCCAGTTCGACGCGATCGCCAGCGCTCACGGCCTGGAGAAGATCAAGACGATCGGGGATGCCTATATGGTTGCGGGCGGTCTGCCCGAACCCAAGCCGGATCACGAGACGGCAGTGGCATTGATGGCGCTCGATCTCATCGCCTGTTGCCGCCGGATATCGGAGCAGGTGGGAGAAGTGGTCGAGGTTCGCATCGGCCTCGACACAGGGCCTGTTGTCGCCGGCGTGATCGGGCCGAACAAGCTGCTTTACGATGTCTGGGGCGACACGGTGAATACTGCGGCACATATGGAATCACATGGGGTCGCCGGCCGCATCCAGGTCGCGGATTGTCTTAAAGAACGGCTCGAGAGCCGGTTTGACTTCGAGTTGCGCGGGGAGATCGACGTCAAGGGCAAGGGGCCCATGCGTGTCTGGTTTCTGACGGGCGTCAAGAGCGATTCACCATCGGCGGCCTGACGCGGTTGCGTGCCCCTTGTTTCTTGGGCCTGATGTCCTACATCTGCGAAGATCGGTGATAAAAACGCCGCTGACCGCCTTGTTTTGTTGATTTTCCCTGTCTGGCCTGCGGAAAGGCTTGACGTCAGGAAAAATTGTGGGAATCACCAATCCAAGCACACAAGGGTGAAGTGGGTTCAGGCGGATCTCTGGTATGATGACCGGTCATGCACGTAATCGAGATTTTGGCGCTGGACCGCAATGCCCATAGTTAATCAGGAATTAAGCAACACTCCGTTAGGTCAGTGACAGCTATCCGCCCGGGTGAGTGGTTCGTCTCCCATTCCTCCGGCGGCCAGCAGCATGATCAGACGTCAGGGAAAGCGACAAGATAAATGGCATCGAAAGTCAAAGAAAACGAAGAAGCCGAAGGCGAACGCGACGGCGCGACGGACGGCCCGCTTCTCGATCTTTCGGATGACGCGGTCAAAAAGATGATCAAGGCCGCCAAGAAGCGCGGCTATGTGACCATGGACGAGTTGAACTCGGTTCTGCCATCGGAGGAAGTCACCTCCGAGCAGATCGAGGACACGATGGCCATGCTTTCGGACATGGGTATCAACGTCATCGAGGACGAAGACGTCGATGAGCCCCAGGGCGGCGAGGACGACGCCGAAGAAGACGGCGAGGCCGAAGGCGGCGAACTTGCGCCGACCGCCGGCACCGCTGTCGCGACCGCCAAGAAGAAAGAGCCGACCGATCGTACCGACGACCCGGTTCGCATGTATCTGCGCGAAATGGGCTCGGTCGAGCTTCTGTCGCGCGAAGGCGAAATCGCAATCGCGAAGCGCATCGAGGCTGGCCGCGAAACGATGATCTCGGGCCTCTGTGAGAGCCCGCTGACCTTCCAGGCGCTGATCATCTGGCGCGACGAGCTGAACGAAGGCACGACGCTTCTGCGCGAGATCATCGATCTCGAAACCACCTATTCCGGTCCGGAAGCCAAGGCCGCCCCGCAGTTCCAGTCTCCTGAAAAGATCGAAGCAGACCGCAAGGCTGCCGAGGAGAAGGAAAAGGAGCGCGCCAAGCGCCGTCCGCCGTCGGCCTCCGGCGACGATGACGACATCACCGCCATCGGCGGCGAAGGCATGCCGCCGGAAGAAGAGGAAGAGGACGAGGACGAATCGAATCTGTCGCTGGCCGCGATGGAATCGGAACTCAGACCGCAGGTGATGGAGACCCTCGACCTTATCGCCGACACCTACAAGAAGCTGCGCAAGCTGCAGGACCAGCAGGTGGAGGCACGTCTTGCCTGTGCCGGCACCCTGTCGTCTGGCCAGGAGCGTCGCTACAAGGAGCTGAAGGATCAGCTAATCACGGCGGTCAAGTCGCTGTCCTTGAACCAGAACCGCATCGACAGCCTTGTCGAGCAGCTCTACGACATCTCCAAGCGTCTGATGCAGAACGAAGGCCGTCTGCTGCGCCTCGCGGAAAGCTACGGCGTCAAGCGCGACTCGTTCCTCGAACAGTACCAGGGTGCCGAACTTGATCCGAACTGGATGAAGTCGATCGCCAATCTATCGGCCCGTGGCTGGAAGGATTTTGCGCGCGAGGAAAACCAGACGATCCGCGATATCAGGGGCGAGATCCAGAATCTGGCCACCGAAACCGGCATCTCGATCGCCGAATTCCGTCGCATCGTGTCGATGGTGCAGAAGGGCGAGCGCGAAGCGCGTATCGCCAAGAAGGAAATGGTCGAGGCGAACCTGCGTCTCGTCATCTCGATTGCCAAGAAGTACACGAACCGCGGGCTGCAGTTC
>JARXAK010000063.1 GCA_029865885.1 Rhizobium sp.
GATCAAGACCGGCGATCATGTGGTCGCGGCCGAGCAGATAGTATTTGCGGCTCAGGTCGTAGATATGCCGCTGATAGCGATACATCCGGTCCATGCGGTCCGCATGGTTCTGGCTGCCGTCCGTCGCAAAAGCTGTCGGGCTCTCAGTCATCCGGCGCGCTTCTCATAGATGTGGAAGCCACCGTAAATCGCCGAACGGTCCTGGCCGTTGAGTGTCTGCGAGCGCTCCGCCTGATAATGCCACTGGTCGAGAAGGGTGGAAGCGAGTTTTCCGGTCAGGATGCTCTCTTCGGCGGCGGTGCGGAAGATCACGCGGGCGCCGTCTGCGGCGGTGCGGGTGATCTCAGTCCAGAGCTCGTTCAGCTGCCGCTCGTTCATCCAGTCCTGGGCATCGAGAAGCACGTAACGATCAATGCTTCCGGCCGGTTTTTTCGCCAGAAGTTCGGTGAAATTGGCATGATGGACCGTCACGCGATCCGCCGTTTCACGGATGGCCGGATAGTGCCGCTCCTGCAGATAGGTGGGCAGAATGCCTTCCTCCGGCTTCGGATAGCGGCGCATGAAGGCCTGCCAGGCGAAGTAGTTGTCGCGCAGCAGGAAGTGGCAGCAGAGCTTTTCCAGACGATGGCGCAGGACAGGTGCGATCGTCCCGTCGTCGGCCAGGGATGCGAGCTCGTCATATTGCTGCGGCGGGATGCCGAGGCCGAAGAGCGAGCTCTTGCGGCGGGTCAGCCAGCGGATCAGGGGCTTGTCGAAGAGCGGCGCGATGCGGCCGTCGAAAAACATGCGCTGTTCGCGCAACGAACGCGTTTCGGCCAGCTCTTCCAGGCGCACGCCATGGCTGCGGGCGATCAGGTGGCCGATGGTGATGAAGCGCCCGAGAAGTCCAGTGCGGTAAATGTTGCGGTTGAAGACCGAGATGCGGCGGCGACCATTGAGGCCGCGCGTCTCCCAATGGCGCCGCGTGGCAGCGTCGAGGTTGGCCGCGATGTGGCGATCATACATGCGGGCATTGGAGGTGACAGCCTGCTCGCCGAGCAGGCGACGGACCGATGCATGGTCCGGCAGGTGGCGGAAGGCTGCGAGCTTCAGGCGGTTGAGAGCGACATGATTGGGGTTCAGATCGACCACGTCGATCGAGGCCGGGCGACGGCTGAGATAGGCGAGCATGTTGCAGCCACCGGAGCCGATGGTGACGATCCGATGACCTTCGGCAAGGTCCATGGCCTCCATGTCGACATCAGGGTCTTCCCAGATCTGGGCGTAGACGAGACCGGAAAAGAGCAGCCCGAAAAGGCGTTCTGACATGCCGGCGGGGGTGAAGGCAGCGTGCTGCAGCAAGGCATGCTTCAGCTTCTCATTTCCGCGAAATCCGGCATCGGGTGCAAGCTCAGTCATGTCGATCCGCCGTCCTGTTGGGTTTCACGGCGTTTAGCTTCTGCCTGCTACAGTTTGATGACGTCTGATGACGGGTGACGGTAACCGAATTTCAATGCATTTTATGCAAATTGTCCTCAGTTATTTTAGGGGTGTTTAACATGATGTTAAGTGAAATCCCGTTTGGCAGGCGACTGCGCTACGGTTTTGCCGGGTTCATGGGCGGTGCTGCCGCACCTGCGGCCATCGCGCTGCCTGTCGTTGTGCAGTCTGGTTTTGGTGCTCTTTCCACAGCTTTCCTCAGTGAATGGACGTCGCTCGCGGCGCTGAGCCTGCCCCTGGTCGGAACAGCGGTCGGCTGGCGAATCGCTGCCTGGGAGGCGCTTTTGCATGAGCGCATTCGCCGACTTGAGGGCGGGGCAACGGAGCTCGAAGCGGCGTCCCGGATCGACGGTTTGACCGGTCTTGGCAATCGTCAGGCACTGAACGCCGCGCTTGCCGCCCGCCTTGAGACAGGCAGCGCCTCCAGCGGAACGGTGCTGCTGATCGATCTCGACCGTTTCAAATACATCAACGACACCCTGGGGCACGCTGCCGGCGATGCACTGTTGATCGGCGTCGCCGAACGCTTGCGCCGGGCTGCCGGCGAGGAGGCGCTGCTGTTTCGGCTTGGGGCGGACGAGTTCGCGGCCATCCTGCCGCAAGCGTCGCGGCGCCCGGTGGCGGAATTCGTCTGTCTTGCGATCGAGCATGCATTGGCGGAGCCCTTCGAACTGGACCATGGCCGGGTCATGGCCGGGCTCAGCATTGGTGCAACGCTGATCTCCGCTGAGGACAAGGACGTCGCTGGACTGTTGCAGCGGGCTGATCTGGCGCTCTATCGCGCCAAGGAGGTCTTTGGGCCCGCTCACGCCTTCTACGACGAGAAACTGGCCCGTGAAGTCAAAGACGGGCTGGAACTCGAACGCGACCTGTCGCGTGGCTTCGTCGATGGAGAGTTCTACCTTGAATACCAGCCGATTGTCGGTGTGGAGAATGGTGACGTGCGCTCGCTGGAGGCGTTGCTGCGCTGGCACCATCCCAAGCGTGGGCTGATCACGCCCGATATCTTTATTCCGCTCGCCGAGAAAACGGGCATCATCCAGGTGCTTGGCAAATGGGTGGTGCAGCAGGCCTGTGCCGCAGCGGCGACCTGGCCTCAACCAACGGGTGTCAGCGTCAACGTCTCCGGCGACCAGTTCAAAGATCCCCTTTTCGTCACCCATATCCTGGATTGCCTGGTGGAGACGGGGCTTTCGCCTGAGCGTCTGACGATCGAAGTGACCGAAGCGGTGTTCTCCGTCGACATCGATCTCGTCTGCCGCAGCCTTGCCGAACTGAGATCGAGCGGCGTGCGCATCGCACTCGACGATTTCGGCACCGGTTTCTCCTCGATCAACAATCTCCGGCTCTTCCCGCTCGACGAACTCAAGATCGACCGCTCCTTCGCGCAGCAGATGCTGGAGACGACCCAGGGGGCGAAACTGGTCGACCTCATGCACAAGCTTTCGGAGACCTTCCAGATCCGGACCACGATCGAAGGGATCGAGACCAAGAACCAGCTCGATTTCATCAAGCTGCTCGGCATCGGCGAGGCGCAGGGTTTCCTGTTTTCAAAGCCGTTCGCGGCGGGAGAGGCCTTGAGTTATCTGCAGGCGCGCCTGGCACAGAGGGCGCCAGCTCCGGTCGTCTGACAGGACGCGGGATAACTCTAGACATACGTGATCCTCATCTTTCGCCTGTCATGCATTCCTGCTTCGATGATCGTTGACCGGAGGAGGTGACGATGCAGAGACTGGTGAAGTGGGCCACGCGCATTGCGGTCGTTCTGGTCGGCCTCATTTCTGTTGCCACAGCCTGGATTATCGCCTTTCCGCCGGAGCTTCTGCGGGTCGGGACCGGCTATGCCGCCAAGATCGTCTGCTCGAATGTCTTCATCGCCGGCCGGGACGCCGACGAGGTACTGCGCGACGATGTGCAGGCGCCGGGGCATCCGCTGCTGCGTCTGGTCCGCGCCGAGGTTGATATCGAGCAGGGGCTCGTCCGCACATCCATGCTGGGCATCGTCGCCCCCTCGACTGCGCTTCATCGCACCGGTCTCGGCTGTGCCAATGTCAGCGAAGCGGAGATCGAGACGGCGAGAACTCTTTCCGCCCCGCCGGCGGAAGTCGCATCGGGCAATGAGACTCAAATTTGGCCGGAAGGAGAATCGGTTGCGGCAGGCGATCCAAGGCTGACCAGCGTGCTGGCCGATCCCGCGCTTCTCGGGCCGAGTGCCCGGGCGGTGGTCGTGGTCAAGGACGGTCGGATCATCGGTGAGGCCTATGGTCCGGGGTTCAATGCTCAGACACCACTTCTCGGCTGGTCCATGACCAAGACGGTGACGGCGGCGCTGATCGGGATACTGAAGGGGGAGGGGCGTCTGGATGAGGCTGCGGCAAACCTCTTTCCGGAGTGGCGTGGCGACAGCCGCGCCGATATCACGCTTGCCAATCTGCTTTCGATGGAAAGCGGTCTGCGCTTCAATGAAAGCTATGGTGACGTGACCGACGTTACCCGCATGCTCTATCTTGAGCACGATATGGCCGCCTATGTCGCGTCGCTGCCCCCTGACGCGGAGCCTGGAACGCGCTTCAACTACTCGTCCGGTGAAACGGTGCTGATCTCCCGGTACTGGATGTCGCGCTTTGCAGATCGCATGGAAGCGCTTGCCTATCCCCGCCGGGCATTGTTCGATGCGATCGGCATGCGCAGTGCCGTGCTCGAGGCCGATCCGGTCGGGACTTTCGTGGGCAGTTCCTATCTCTATGCCACTGCCCGCGACTGGGCGCGGTTCGGGCTGCTGATTGCTGAAAGTGGGCGCTGGGCCGGTCGACAGATCATCGATCGGTCTCTTGTTGCCCGTATCTCCAAGCCCACGTCGGTGTCCGGCGGTGATTATACCGAGGGGCAGGCCTGGCAGAACGGTCCGGGAGACCAGGACAGCAGTTTTGGGCTTTCGGACGAGACGCTCTGGATGCTGGGTCATGACGGTCAGTCCGTCGCCGTCATTCCATCGGAAAGGTTGGTGGTGGTGCGCCTTGGGCTTACGCCGCGCAGGCTCGACTACAGACCGGAAAGGCTGCTTCAAGCGGTTCGCGACGCTCTGCGGTGAAAGCGGAGATTACCGCGTCAGATGCAGCAGTCCCTTGCGCTTGGCATCATAGTAGTAGCCACGCGCATAGAGGCGAACGGCCTGATCATGATCGTTGTCGGCAACGACCCAGGCGCCCTTCAGATACTTGACGGCATATTTGATGTTGGTTTCCGCATCGAAAAGACCATCGGCCGGACCATTGTAACCCATGGCTCTGGCGGTGTTGTAGCGGATCTGCATCAGGCCGTAATTGCCCTTGCTATAGGCGGCCGGATTGTAGCGGCTCTCGCGGTGTACGACGCGATGAACGAGATCCACCGGAATTTCGTAGAGCCTGGAGTATTTTTCAATCAGGGCGTTGAGCCGAGTCGGTCCGACCGTATCCGGTTTGCGCCCTGCGTCGAGCGACGGCGATTCGCCGGGTGGCGAGATGTCGAAGGGGTCGCCGAAACTGGTGAGTGCGGTGGCGCGCAGAGGAGCTGCATAGGCAAGAACGACGGGAGGCTGCCCTGTCGAGGGCGCCGTGGCTGCCGTCGGGGTGGATGCGGATGCGGGAGCCGCAGCCGCGCCAGGTGGCGTGAGTGTCGCCTGGGTGGACGCTGCAGCCGCTGCCATCTGCTGGCTGCCTGAGGTGGCCGGGGACGCTGTGGTCACCATGGCGAGTGCATCGGCGGCTGCCGTCTGTGGCGCCGTGGCCGACAGGGCAGAGGCCTTGAGCGCCGGGATGGGCGCTGCCGTGGCCGTGCCCGGTATGATCGGTGCGGGACCCGGATTGGCGGCGGCAAGCTCGGCCTGTGTCATGGCCGGAGCCGTAGGGGCGCCGGGAGCAGCCGTGCCGTTCGCGGCCGCTTCCGCAGCCATGGCAGCCTGCATTTCCGGAGACTTGGGATTGGCCGCAGGCGCGGAGGCAAGATCTGCCTTTACGCTTTCATCGATCGCGGTGCATCCACCCAGTCCAGCCAACAGTGAAGCAGCCATGCAGAGAGCGATGCCGCGGTCAGTTCTGAGGTTCATGCCACTATCCGTTACGAGATGTACGGGACGTCACCGGCAAATCAGCCGGCGGTTCGTTTCCATTTCTTAATCTATGCCCAGCATTGCGGCAAGCTTGCGACCGGATGGGCTGTCCGGGGGAAGGTTCCTGGCCTAGGCCGCAATCTTCCGATAGCCCGCCGTGACCGCCTTGGCGGCGATCAGAACAGTGCCGCCGGACCGGTTCGCGGTGCGGCGAACCACATGTTTTCTGATGATTTTCCGGATGCGGTCGTCAAACAGCGCATAGGGAAGGCAGGTGACGGCTGCCAGCGCGACAAAGATGCCGCCAAGGGCCATCGCCTGCGGCAGGAAGGCGCCGACCGGCGTCAAGAATTGTGGCAGAAGAGCGGCAACGAGCAGGCTGCTGCGTGGGTCGCGGGATTCGCTCTCGAAGCACTGGACGATGATCCGGAGCGGTTTTTCTTCCGGCAGATTATCATTGTCGGCGACGGGTTCGACGCCGACAGGTGCCCGCGCGACGCCAAGCCCGAAAAGCACAAGCCAGATCAGACCCAACCACTGGAAGACCGAGAATGTCAGCGGCGAGAGCGATATCAGGCCCCAGCAAAATGCGAGTGTCGCGGCGACCGCGACCATTGAGCCGAGCGCCACGCCGGTCGCGGTTGCAAACACGCTCTTTCTGCCATGCGCCTGGGCGTAAGACAGGACTAGACGCTTGGACCGGCCGGGCAAGACCAGCACGGCCGTTGCCACGACTGCAAACAGGATCCAGGTAACATGGGGCATGGCACTCACTCCTCATATAAGAGGAAGCCAGCTTTCGGCGGCTAGGTCAATGGATCGGACGGTAGTTCTGGCCGAGATAATCCATCACTTCTTTGAACCAGGGTGTCTCGAGGTCGAAGGGTTTGCCGCCCTTGATGCGCGGGAACTCGATGGTCCGCAGGCGTCCGCCCTGATCCTCGTCGTGACCGGTGACGCCTGAGACCCTGTTCAGGCCGCTTTCGACGGCGAGGTCGACCATGCTCTGGATCAGGCGCAGGTCGTCGTAATTCGCCGGGGCGGAACGGGCATAGTAGCCGGACTTCTGGACCATGGAGCGGTCGGCATCCAGCAGCTTGGCAAAATGCTTCTGGAACCAGTTGCCGACATTGATCGTGTCGAGCTTGACATGGCCGAAGGCGTCGCGCTTGACCTCTTCGCCGGCAGCCTCGCGGTCTGCAACAATCTCGTCCATGCAGGCGCCTTCCGAGACAAAGAGCGTCACAAAGCCGGTGCGGTCCATGATGTCCTTCAGCCGCGCGGCTTCGCCCTCCATGTCGAAATGGGTCTCCGGGAGATAGAGACCGTCGATGTTCTTCAGCTGCTGGTTCATCATGAAGCCTTCGACATATTCGTTGTGCTTCGTCCGCTGCATATAGGCGCGGGCCGTTGCCGCCGTCAGCCAGCCGCAGTGGCGGCCCATCACCTCGTGGATGACGAGCGTGCGCGGCGAGGCGCTCTGTTCATTGGAAACATGGTCGAAGAAGCGGGCGCCGACTTCGGCAGCCGTCCAGGCGCCGAGCGTCTGCTTGATCGGGTAGACGTCGTTGTCGACGGTCTTTGGCAGGCCAACCACCGTCAGGTCGTAGCCATTGGCGCCGAGATAGGCGGCGAGGTCGGCGGCGGCGGTGTTGGTGTCGTCACCGCCGATCGTGTGCAGGATGGTGACGCCATCGGCGGCAAGGCGCTCGGCGGCGACGCGCAGCGGGTTTTCGCCTTCCTTGACCAGGCCGCGCTTGACGCAGTCGGCGACATTGGTGAGCTTCACGCGGCTGTTGCCGATCGGGGAACCGCCATAACGATGCAGCACATGCGCCTTCTCGCGCATCTCCCTGGTGATCTCGATCTTGTAGTCCATGAGCAGGCCGCGGAAGCCGGACTTGTAGGCGATAAGCTCGACCTCGGGCGCGATATCCGTATAGCGCTCGATCAATCCGCCAACGGCGGAGGAGAGACAGGGCGCAAGGCCCCCGGCGGTCAACATCGCGACTTTCTGCTTGGCCATCATTCCTCCTCGGGCGCTGTCATCACCCGTCAGC
>JARXAK010000102.1 GCA_029865885.1 Rhizobium sp.
CGAAATCGAAAGGTGCTGCATTTCGGCCGCGCAGGTTCTGCTTGGTGGCGAGGTCGCCCAGCCAACTGGGGCCGACGACGGCCATCACGAGGATGATGAGCAGAAAGATCGCCGCGCAAAGCGCAAACTTGTCAGCCAGCAGCATGCGGAACATGCGTTTGAAGACATGCGGCTCCTCGATGACGACGCTGGCTTCGATGGACATCACCGTCTCCTCAATTGCGGATACGCGGATCGAGAAGCGCATAGGCAACATCGATCAGCAAGTTCATGAGGAAGATGGCGAGTGCCGTAACGAGGATCGCAGCCAGCACCACGTTGAAGTCGCGCTGCAGGATGGAATCGATCATAAGCTTGCCGACGCCCGGAAAGCCGAAGATGGTTTCGATGATGACGGCACCGTTCAGAAGGCTGGCTGCCTGGTCACCAATAACAGTGATGACCGGCAGCATGGCATTGCGCAGTGCATGAACGAAGATGATCGGGGTCGACTTTACACCCTTCGCGCGCGCCGTTTTGACATAGGCCGATGAGAGCGCCGAGATCATCGAGCCGCGCACGACCTGCACGATGATGCCGAAGGGGCGCACGAAAAGCACGCCGATTGGCAGAACCCAGTGCCAGATCGTGCCGGTCCCCGACGTCGGCAGCCAGGAGAGATTGACCGCGAAAATGACGATCGCGACGATCGCCAGCCAGAAATCCGGGACGGAGGCTCCGACGAGCGAGACGATCGATGAGAAGCGGTCGAAGAATCCGCCGGCGCGGAAGGCGGCAAGCGAGCCGACGACGATGGCCGCGACCGTGACGAGGCTCATGGTGATGACGGCAAGCCAGAGCGTCCAGACAAAGGCCTCAAGCACGACATCAAGCGCCGGACGCGCCTTGCGCAGCGATTCACCGAGGTCGCCGGTGACGACATCACCAACATATCGGCCGAACTGCACCATCAGGGGGTCGTTTAGGCCATGCAGCTCCCGAAACTGGTTCTTCATCTCCTCCGATGCTTCGACCGGCAGGAAAAGTGCCGCCGGATCACCGGTCAGGCGGGAGAGGAAGAAGACCATGACCACGAGCCCGATCAGGGAGATCAGACTGGCCACGGCGCGTTTTCGGATGAAGCTCAGCATGGCGTCCTCTAAGAAAACGATGCGGCGGGATCATCCCGCCGCATGACTTGCCTTGAATGGGGCGGCATGCCGCCCTCGATTACTTGATCTTGATCTCGGAGAGCTGGAGCATGGAATTCGTCGCCATCGTCGGCTTAAAGTCCAGGCGCTCGGACACCCGCGAGAAGCCGACCATGTGGAAGAGAAGCACATCGGCGACCACTTCGTCATGAAGATAGGCGATCAGTTCCGACCAGAGCTTGGCACGCTCGTCGCCAACGGCAGCGGAGGCACGCTTGATCAGATCGTCGACCTTCGCGTCGGAGAAGCCGGACTGGGTACCTTCAGTCGCATACTTGAAGAACATAGAGAAGGACGGATCCCCCTTCGAGTTGTCGTGCATGGCAGCCACCAGCTGCGGGCCACGACCTTCCGCGAAGGGCTTGGAATAGTACTGCTCGTGCTCGGCGACTTCGACGAACTTCAGCTCGACCTTCAGGCCAACTTCCTGCAGCTGCTGCTGGATCGCTTCCATGATCTCGGTAACGTTCGGAAAATTGGCCGAGCGGGCGATGATGGTGATCGGCGTATCGACCTTCACGCCATCAGCTTTTGCCTCTTCAATGAGCTTCTTGGCGGCATCCGGGTCATAGGCGTGAACCTTCACATCGGGATTCCAGCCGAGCGTCGGCGGCGGCACGATCGCTGTGGCGAGCAATGCGCTATCCGGCAGCAGCGTGCCGAGGAAGGCCTGGCGATCAACAGCCAGGTTCAGCGCCCGGCGAATGCGCACATCGTTCAGCGGCTCGATGTTGTGATCGACCCGCAGATAGACGGTTTCGCTATCAAGATAGGAGAAGTCGGTCGCCGGGTTGGTTGCTTCCACCAGGGAAATAGACGGAGAAAGATCGGCCTCCCCTGCCTGAACCATGGCGGCACGGACTGCGGGGTCAGCGCGGAACAGGTAGGTTGCTTCCGTCACCTCGGGCTTCGCACCCCAGTAGTCGTCGCGAGCCGTGAGCACGATTTGCTGGCCGGGGGTCCAGTTGGTGAGCTTGTAAGGGCCGGTACCAACAGGTTCGCGCACGAATTCGAGCGGCGTTTCCTCAGGCACGATGGTCACGAGCGTGAGCAGCAGCGGGAGGATTGGCTGGACCGGATCGGCCTTGAAATCAACAGTATAGTCGTCAACGACGGTCGGAGTGACCGTCATGCCGCCGAAATAGCGACGGGACTCGCAGGTGTTCTTGTCGCTCATGATACGGTCGAAGCTGTGCTTGACGTCCTTCGCATCGAAGCCGGTACCATCGGAGAACTTCACACCCTGGCGCAGATGGAAGCGCCAGCTGCCGTCAGCATTCTGCTCCCACTTCTCCGCGAGGCGCGGCTGAACGCCGGTGCCACCACGGACGTCAAGTTCCGTCAGAGTTTCGCTGACATTTTCCATGATGATGCGACCGATGTTCGAGCGCGTGGCCATGCAGGGCTCGAGCAGATCCGCCTCTTCCGCAAGCACAACCTTGATCGGACCGGAACCGGCATAGACCGGCGACAGGGACGTGCCCATAACCAGGGCACAAAGCAATGCAGTCTTTCTCATTTTCATTCTCCTCCCAGATGAATTCACTTTGAAGCTCCCGCACCTCACACAACACAAGCAGGGCATTGAGCGCAGCGACACAGATCAGGACCACCGACCAGGGCGAGCAACCGCTCGCACCCCGCCTCTGCCTGCACGACACCTCCCGCTCCGACCTCCACGTCGGCATTATCGAACCATCCAACTTCCCGCAATCTTTGTCAAATCATTTCCTGCTGTAAAATTAAATCGAAGAGCGACAACAAAAATAATCATTTTATTACAATAATTTATGTGACTTTGTTTTTGAAATTCACAAATTCAAAGACATAAATAAACTTGACAACTTTCCAAATTTGGCTGATTTCGATGGGCAAGAGGAGTGGTCCATGACACCTGACGACATTGCCCGCCGCATGACCGGCGCGCTCGCTACGACCAAGGCCGGGCGCCTGGAAGCCTACCTGCCGTCGCCCATGGTGCAGAACCATGCATCCTTTCTGCATATGCTGGCAGATGGGCGCCTCATCTGCGCGTGGTTCGGCGGGTCGCTGGAAGGCAAGTCAGACATTTCCATCTATGCCTCGGTCCTCACGATCGGCGCCTCCGCATGGGGAGCGCCGCAACGGTTGAGTTTCGATCCGGAGCATTCGGAACAGAACCCCGTAATCTTCCAGGCCCCCGATGGCCGCTTGCTTCTGTTCCACACGTCGCAGCCCTCGGGAAACCAAGACGAGTGCCGGATCCGCATGACCGAGATTAGCGCCGACGCGGCGGACCCGACCCGCCTGACGGCGACCGAAGGTCGGTATCTCGACTTGCCGCGCGGCTGCTTTGTGCGCGCGCCGGCTGTGATCCGCGCGGATGGCGCATGGCTGCTGCCGATCTTCCGCTGCATCCCCCGACCTGGCCAGAGATGGAACGGCAGCCATGACACGGCGGCCGTTGGCATCAGCAAAGACAGTGGAGCAACCTGGCAACTGGAGGAACTCGACCAGTCGACCGGCTGCGTGCACATGTCGCCAGTTCCTCGGGGCGAAACGGCCATGGTGGCCTTCTTTCGCCGCCGCCAGGCAGATTTCGTCTATCGGGTGGAGAGCGCCGACGAAGGCCGGACCTGGAGTGTTCCGGCACCAACCGACCTGCCCAACAACAATTCGTCCATCGCAGCGATTGCATTGAACGACGGACGCATTGCAATCATATGCAATCCCGTAAACGCTGCGGCCTCCCCGGATCGTCGCACCTCCCTTTACGACGAACTCGGAGAGGAAGACGACAGGCCGGAGGCGGACCCGACCGGGGGCTGCGCCCCCATCTGGGGAGTCCCGCGTGCGCCGGTCACGGTCTGTCTTTCCAGCGATGGCGGATTGACCTTTCCCCGGCGGATCGAGATTGAGGATGGTCCGGGGACCTGCCTCTCGAACGATTCCACCGATGGGCGAAACAAGGAAATGTCCTACCCCTGGCTTCTGGCAGGCCCGGACGGAAGCCTGCACATCGCCTACACCTATCACCGACGCGCGATCAAATATGTCCGGCTCGCCCCCGGCTGGGATCGTCCGCAAAACGGAGCATGACATGAGCGGCATTATCGGTATCACCATGGGCGATCCCTGCGGCGTCGGCCCCGAGATCTCAGTCCGCGCCCTGGCCGAGATGTCGACTGAAGATCGCGCGGCAACCCGCATCTACGGCAATCTCGCGACCTTGAACGCGGCGCGCGACGCGCTGGGACTGTCCATTGATCTTGTGCCGAATGTCGTCGACATCGAGGTGGAAGGCGCGCCACTGCCCTGGGGCAGCTTGAGCCCGGTCGCCGGCGACGCTGCCTTCCGCTTCATTGAGAAGGCCGTGCGTGATGCCGAAGCCGGGGCCATTGGATGTATTGTCACGGCCCCGATCAACAAGGAAGCCCTGAACCTGGCCGGCCATCATTATGATGGCCATACCGGCATGCTGCGCAGCCTCACGGGCTCCAAGGCAGCCTATATGCTGCTCGCCTCGGAGCGCCTGAAGGTCATCCACGTGTCGACCCATGTTTCGCTGCAGGAAGCGATCCGCAGGGCGACCACCGAACGCGTGCTGGCAACCATCAAGGCCGGCAACGACCATCTCAAGCGCATCGGCTACGACAGACCGCGCATCGCGGTCGCCGGCGTCAATCCCCATTGCGGCGAAAACGGCCTCTTCGGCACCGAAGATGACGACCAGATTGCCCCCGCCGTCGCGGCGGCGCGCGCCGAGGGCATCGACGTCCAGGGGCCGATTTCTGCCGATACGGTCTTCTACCGCGCTTATTCCGGCGCCTTCGACCTCGTGGTCGCGCAGTATCACGACCAGGGCCACATCCCCATCAAGCTTGTTGCCTTCGATACGGCGGTCAACGTCTCCGTCGAGCTGCCGATCGACCGCACCTCGGTCGACCATGGCACCGCCTTCGACATCGCCGGCAAGGGCATCGCCAACCACGGCAACATGAATTCCGCCATCGCCTATGCCCGCAAGCTGGTCGCCGGCAAAGCCAAGCAAGGATGACCTCGATGACCGCATCCATCACCCTTCACCAGCCGCGCCGCCTGATCGTCGGCGCCGGCACGATCGGAGAGGTCGGCGGGCTCGTTTCCGACGCCACATCCATTCTCGTCATTGCAACACCGATTACCGCAGGTTTCGTTGATCGCCTGAAACTGCCCGGCAAGATCGAGATTTTCGACGCGATCCCGGGCGAACCCGACATGGCCACCCTCGATGCGGCCCTGACGGTTGCCAGGCGGGCAAAACCGCAGGTCGTCATCGGCCTCGGCGGCGGATCGGTCCTTGATGTGGCCAAGCTCGTTGCCGTGCTTTGGGATAGCGAGCCGACGCTGGCAGATGTTGCCGGCCCCAACAAGGTTGCCGGACGCAACGTCAGGCTCATCCAGGTCGCAACGACCGCCGGCACCGGATCCGAAGCCGGCATCCGGTCGCTGATCACCGATCCGGTCAAGGGTGCGAAGATCGCGGTTGAAAGCCCTCACATGATCGCCGATGTGGCAGTCCTCGATCCGCAACTGACCTTTACCGTTCCGCCTGCCGTCACCGCCGCGACAGGTGTTGATGCCATGGCGCATTGCGTCGAGGCCTTTACCAACAAGCGCGCCCATCCGATGATTGACGGCTTTGCCCGCATGGGCTTTCGCCTCGTCGGCAAATACCTCGCCCGGGCCGTCAAGGATGGATCGGACACCGAGGCACGCGAAGGCATGATGCTCGCCTCCTATTACGGTGGCATCTGCCTCGGGCCCGTGAACACGGCAGCCGGCCACGCCATCGCCTATCCGCTCGGCACCCGCCTCGGCCTGCCCCATGGTCTCGCCAACGCCATCGTCTTCCCCCATGTGCTCGCCTTCAACCAGCCTGCAGTTCAAGACAAGACTTCGGAAGTCGCCGAAGCACTCGGCTTCAGCAGAGGCTCGCGAGACAGCCTGCTCGAAAACGCCCGCCGCTTCTGCACGGATTTGAATATCGAGATGCAACTCTCCCGCCACGGCGCGAAAGCGGAGGCACTCGCAGGCTATGCGGCGGAAGCTCATGCCAATCGCCGCCTGATGGACAACAATCCGGCGGATATGGCCGTCGAAGATGTACTGGCGATCTATCGGGCAGCCTATTAGGCCTCATCGATCAGAACGCTATGGATAGGGCCCTCGGGCACCCTTTGTCATTCCCAGACACTGTACCCGTGCGGGTGCAATCTCACGCCTCCGGCAATATCGCCAGGGAAGCACTCGTCTGGAAGAGGCGCGCGCGCGAACCCGTCAGATGGGCGTGCATGAGCTCTTTTGCCCGAGCCCCTTCACCGGAAGCAATCGCAGTCGCAATCGCCTCATGTTCGGCAAACACGCGCGACAGACCGGCCGTGTCGCGTTTGACCGAGACGCCGTGGAAACGCATGCCGACGGCAATGTGATCCTTCAGCGCCTCCATGGCCGTCGAAAAATAGGTGTTGTTGGCGGCCCGCGCGATAGCGAGATGGAACTGGAAGTCCGCGTCCTCACGGTGCGCCTGGCGATTGGTGGCATCGCGCATCAGCTCGAGGGCCTCGCGGATCGAAGCGAGCGCGGTCGGCGTGTGGCGCATGGCGGCCGCTTCTGCCGCCGCCGGCTCCAGCGTCAGGCGAAACTCGTAGCAATTCAGTAAATCGGCGACATTTTCGAGCTGGCCAAACCCGAGCGGCTGCTTCATGCCGACAGACCGCACGAAGCTGCCAGCACCACGACGCGAGTAGATGAAACCCTGCTCGCGCAGCCGGCGCAGAGCTTCCCGGACAATTGGGCGCGACACCTCGAATTCGATCGCGAGATCATGCTCAGTGGGCAGCCGTTCGTCCGGTTGGTAAGACCCTGATTTGATCGCCCTGTGCATGCGCTCGAATACCAGATCCGCTAGGCTCTTGCGCGCCGTCCCGCTCTGAAGTCCCATTGTCAGCCCCCGACCCCGCCCAGTTTTCCAGCAAGCTTCGCCAAGGTGTCCGGCCGCCCGAATCCCCCGGATTTGGCGATGATACATTGGCCTTTGGCATGAGCCAGACCAAGTCCTGGCATGCATTCGCCCTCTAGACGGAAAAACTCAATGCCCATTCTATCGAGAATCGCTTCTGCTGTCGCCCCGCCACACAGAAGCATAGTCTGCGCCTGACTCGTCAAGCGAGGGTGGACGCTCGATACCAAGTTGGCCGAAACGTCCTCGGACGAAATTCGGGTTTCCCCTTCGGTCGCCTGAACAAGGACCATGGGTGCCGAATTCGGCACCAAGGGCGCCACGACACCGTTCGGAGCGGGATTGAAAGCGACAATGTCGAGCCGTCGCAATTGCTCCACCTGCTCGACAGTGATCCGGTCATGCGAGCCGATGACGAAGAGGCCTGTTCCGACAGGCGGAGCGACAAGCCCAGCATCGGCCCGCCCCGTCATGCGATAGGCGAGTGCTTCGGCAAGGCCCCTAGCCCCGACCAGAAGATCGACACCCCGGGCTTCGGTCGCATCCAGGGCCTTGAGCAGGTCTTCGTGTTTCAGCGTATCGGGAATGAGCGCGCGGGCTGCATGTTCCCCCAACACGTCTGCGATGGAGATCGGCGTGGCAACGCCGAACCCTTCGACATGTCCATTTCGCACGATACGTCCGAATTCGGGGATGGCCGGCGCGACCAAAGCGTGTCGATAGGACATGGCATCCAGCTCAGAGGATATGTGACCCTTGAGCCGAGAATCGATCTTCTTGAACAAGCGAACCTGGGCAGGCAACCGCTCGACGACTTGCCGCATCAACTGAAACGCTTCTTCCGCAGATTTCTCGCGAGATGCCAAATTGATCGATAGAACGTCCGGCGACAATGCCAGTCCCTGAGCGACAGCATCAACCTTCAGGACGACTTCAGTATGAAGCCCCCGTGCCGCGAAAGGGGCTGCAGTATCCAATGCGCCGGTGAGATCGTCGGCAACGATGACGAGCACGATTTTTACCTAGTTGTTATCTTCAAGATCTAAAGATGGCTTTATTTTCATAGGAATGCAATTGAGCAGTAACAAATTCTTAGTTGACAGACATCATCTGCCTACAGGCGATCGACCAGGAAATCTGGAGCAGCCAAATGCAAGAACCCGGATCACCGCTCCCCTATTGAACGTCGCGCGGTATCCTTCGTTCGAACCACCGAGGCTGCTCAAGTGGTGACAATGATCGAAGAATCACCATGAAACGTCCGATGCGACGGCGCGTAGCGGTCGTTGCGCGCAAGTAGCGGAAGGCTGATGTAAATGCACTTCCGGCGTCTCCGCCTTGAGCGAAGTCGAACCTACGAACCCGCAAAAGTCGATAGAGCTCTAGCCATACCGGAGCCATCCACACATGCCAGCAAAGCTGCCGAAATCCCTGCCCTGGAAGAGAACCCGCGATATTGTGCATGAAGCGCAGGTACAAGCCGACAAATGCCCGAGCTGCGCAACGGCAAATGGGGCCCGCCGAGCATGGTTATTCCGAACCTGCTCGACGTCTACGTGAGCAAATCAAAAGCTCCGTATCGTTCTCGATACTTCCTGGAGGTTGAGGAAGGCCTGATAGCGTCCTTCATGGAGTGTCGCTACACGCTGGCCGCTCGGCGTATGGATCGAAGCACTCCTTGTGAGTTCACGCATGGCATCGCGAACATCCGGGAAGGCCTCAGCCGCAACGCTACCAAGAATGGCAGAGCCGAGCAGGACAGGTTCGTCCGCTTCAGTCGCGACAACAGGCTTGCGACAGGCGTCCGCCAGGATCTGGCGCACCAGCGGGCTTGCACCCGCGCCACCGCTGATTATCACCCGCTCCACGGACGCACCGGATTTTGCCTGCGTCTCGATGATCTGGCGCAATCCGTAGCCGATCCCACAGAGGCCGGCGATGTAGAGAGCGATCAGACTGTCGAAGTCACGCTCCATTCCAAGCCCGGCAATGACTGCGCGGGCATGCGGATCAGCAAACGGTGCGCGGTTACCAAGAAATTCCGGCACCACATGCAGGCCCGCAGCGAGGTCGACCGCCTCTGAGGCATTGGCAATCTTGAGTGCTGCCTGCTCGGCCATGAAGGCGGGCAAAGACTTCCCCTCGGCCTGCGCCCGGGCGGTCGCCTCGGCGGCAGCGGGATGGAAGGAGAGAAGCTGGTCTATCGCCGCGCCAGCGGCACTCTGACCACCTTCGTTCAACCACATGCCGGGTACCATGGCCGAGTAATACGGTCCCCAGACGCCGGGCACGAAAACGGGATCAGCCGTCGACGTCATGGTGCAGGACGAGGTGCCGAAGACATAAGCCAAGTTCTCGGCGGGCTTGCCACCGATACCGACCGTGCCGATGCCACCCGCATGGGCATCGATCATGCCCGCGGCGACGGCCGTACCGGGCTTGAGACCCATGGCTTCGGCGGCTTCAGGCGTCAGCCCCTGCCCCAATCGGGTGCCGGGCTCGACGATGTCAGTGCCGATGCGGGTGAAGCCCTCATTCGCCAGTTCGGCCAGGCCGATCTGCTCGAAATAGCTCTGATCCCAACGCGCCTCATGGGCGAGATAGGTCCATTTGCAAGTCACGGTACACGTCGAGCGCGAGAGAGCGCCAGTCGATTTCCAGGTCAGAAAATCGGCGAGATCGAAGAACTGCCAAGCGGCTGTGAAGGTCGCCGGGCGATTTTCCTTCAACCACAGGATCTTCGGCGTCTCCATCTCGGGCGAGATGCGGCCACCGACATAGCGCAACACATCATGCCCCATCGCATTAATGCGTTCGGCCTGGGCCACGGCGCGGTGGTCCATCCAGACGATGATGTCACGCTCTGCCTTCTCCGAGGGGCCGACTGCAAGCGGCTTACCACCCTCACCCAGCACCACCAGCGAGCAGGTCGCGTCAAAGCCGAGCCCGATGACCTGATCCGGCGCCACTCCGGCTGCCTCCACCGCCTCGCGGATGATAGCGCAGACCGCGTTCCAGATCTCGGTGCTCGACTGCTCGACGATCGAGCCTGCCTCGCGGTAAAGCGTGATCTCGCGCTTGACGACCGACAACATACGCCCCTCAAGGTCGAAGAGGCCAGCACGTGCGCTGCCCGTTCCGACATCGACGCCGATGACGTAACGCGTGGCTCCCTCGGTCGAGTTCTGTGCTGAGGTCATGGTCTTCTCGTCTGTTTCCGCATTTCAAGGGCAGGCTACTGAGGATCAAGCAGGCGTCAGAGATCGACGCTGTTGGGCAGAATCACCAGGTCACGAATGGTCACATTGCGGGGCCGCGACAGCATGAAGAGCACGGCATCGGCCACCTCCTTCGGCTGCATCAGGCTGCCATTGGCAAGCGCCTCTTCCATCTTGGCCTGCGGCCAGTCATCGAGGAGTGCTGTAACAACGGGACCCGGCAGAACCGCACCGACGCGCACGCCATGGGGCGCCACCTGGCGGCGGGTCGAATGGACAAAGGCCTGAACCGCGAATTTCGAAGCTGTGTAGATCGGCTCCCAGACGACCGGAACGACGCCGGCGATTGAGCTGGTGAACAGGATGTCACCGGACTTCTGCGCGATCATGTGCGGCAGGACTGCATGCACCGAGCGGAAGGCAGCGTTGATGTTGAGGTTCAGCATGCGGTCCCAGGCATCAGGATCGCCTTCCGCGACAGGACCGCCGATATAGGCACCGGCATTGGCGTGGAATATGTCCAGACCGCCTGCCAGCTCAAGAATGCGCGGCAGCATGCTGGAGACGGCAGGCCCATCGAAGAGGTCGACCACCAGCGGCTTGGCACGCTCGCCGAGTTCCTGGCAGAGCGTCTCGAGCTTGTCCTTTGCGCGGTCGATCAGGACGACGGTCGCGCCTTCGGCGATCAGGGTTCGGGCGCATTCGAGGCCGATCCCGGAGGCCGCTCCGGTGATAGCGGCAACCTTGCCCTTCATCAGTTCAGTCATAACAAGTCTCCAATTTTCGATCAGGCACGGCCATGGCTGACGCGCGAGCGGCGGGCAAGCGAGTCGACGATGACGGCGATGGCGAGAACAGCACCGGTGATCATATAGCGAAGCGACGAGCTGAGGTTGAGGAGCGTCAACCCGTTCGAGATCGCCTGGATGACGATGATGCCGAGCAGTGCCGAATAAGCGCTGCCGCGTCCGCCGAAGAGGCTGGTGCCGCCAATGACGGCCGCTGCGATCGCGTTGAGGTTGACGTCACCCGTGCCGGCCTGCTGGCTAGACGAGGCGAGACGCGATGCGGACAAGGTGCCGCCGAGAGCTGCCAGCGTCGAGCAAAGCATAAATGCGCTCATGTAGATGCGGCGGACATTGATACCCGAACGGCGTGCAGCCTCACGGTTGCCACCGACGGCAAACATCGAGCGGCCCCACTTGGTCTTGGTGAGCGCATAATTGAGGATCACGACCAGGGCCACGAACAGCCCAAACATCCATGGCACGCCGCGCCCGAGGTTCAGGTAGTAGACTGCAGCTTCAAGTACGACCGTCAGGACAACGGCCTTGACGATGAGGCTGCTGATCGGCTGCGAGGAGAGATTGACCGCCTGTCGACGCGCACGGATGACCAAACCGGCGACAATCAGGACGGCGCCAGGCACAAGTGCCAGCAGATAGGACAGCCAGTCAGGCATCACGAGGATCTGGCCGAACCGGACGAGCGGCGAGGCATAGGGCAGGTTGATGCTGCCCGTCGGGCCCAGGATATAGAGCTGCAAGCCGAGCAGCGCGAGCAGACCGGCAAGCGTTGCAACGAAGCTCGGCATGCCCAGGCGATTGTACATCATCGCGTAGATCGCACCGACGCCCGCTCCTGTCACCAGTGCCGCACCAATGGCGAGCGGCAATGAGATACCGGAGTTGACCCAGAGCACGCCGATGATCGCCGAGGCGAGGCCGCTCATCGAGCCAACCGAGAGATCGATCTCGCCGAGAATGAGCACACAGACGATGCCAAGCGAGATGATGCCGACTGTCGCGCAGTCGAACAGCAGGTTTACGAGGTTGTTCGGCGCAAGAAAGATCGGATTGAGGATGCTGAAGACCGTCGAAATGACGATCAGACCAATGGCGACCGGCAACATTCCGAGGTCGCCGGAACGAACCCGGCTGACGAAGGCGCGGACCATACCGCCGATGCCATCGGCGTGGCGGACGCGCTCATCGCTGCGATCGAGAGCAAGAGGCGCAGGTTTGTTTTCATTCGACATCTGAGTGCTCATGCGGGGCTCCCGCCGATTTCGGCCTGTTCGACGGCCTTTCGGCCAGCCCGGCGCGAGACAGAGTTTTCCGTGGCGCCAGTGATGGCGGCCACGAGTTCGTGGTTGGAGGCGTCAGGCGAGAAGACGCCGTTGTTCTTGCCGAGACGCAGGACGACGACGCGGTCGGCAACGGCACGGACGTCTTCCATGTTGTGGCTGATGATGATGACCCCGAGGCCGCGCTCACGGACGCGTTCGATCAAGTTCAGGACTTCGGCGGTCTGCGCAACGCCAAGTGCTGCCGTCGGCTCGTCGAGCATGATGATCTTCGGGTCGAGCAGAAGCGAGCGGGCAATCGCGACCGTCTGGCGCTGGCCACCGGACAGCGAGGCAATCGGCTCACGTACCGAGGGAATGCGGGCAGCGAGTTCGCGCAGCAGCGTCCAGGCACGCACCTCCATCGCCACCTCATCGAGGTTCCAAGGCGAGAGTTCGTGTCCAAGAAAGAGATTGGCGACGACGTCGAGATTTTCGCAAAGCGCCAGATCCTGAAAGACCGTCGCAATGCCGAGCTCGAGCGCGCGGCTCGGGCTGTCGAGCGACACTTCCTGGCCCAGGAACTCGATCCGACCGGAACTGGGCTGGTGGACGCCGGCCAGAACCTTGATCAGCGTCGACTTGCCGGCACCGTTGTCACCGACGAGAGCGACGACCTCGCCCGCCTTTACTTCCAACTCGATGTCGCTCAGCGCAGACACCGCGCCGAAGTTCTTCGAGACATTGCTCAGCTTCAAGATGGTCGTGCCCTTCGGGGGCAGACCGATGTCATTTCGTTGCATGACGCGGCGCTCTTCCTTGCGAATGGAATACGCCCGGCCGGAGCAAGCCCCGACCGAGCGCCTTGGGAGATCATTACTTGATAATGCCGAGCTTCTTGCAACCCTCGGCATATTCACCGGTGCAGACGTCTTCAGGCTTTTGGATGCCCTTGTCGAAGATCTCTGCCTTGATGTTTTCCGCGGTCACAACGGCCGGCACGAAGAGCTCGGACGGTGTGTTGTAGAGGGTCGTCTTGGCTTCGACCGTCTCGCCCTTCAGTAGCTTCACAGCCACATTTGCTGCTGCAGCCGCGACGATTTCCGATGGCTTGGAAATCGTGTTGTACTGGTCGCCCGAGATGATCAACTGCAGGGCCGCGATCGTCGCGTCGTTGCCGGTGACAGGCGGGACAGGGTTCACGCCGGCTGCCTTGAAGGCAGCAATCGCGCCACCGCCTGTACCGTCATTGGCAGCAACGACGCCCTTGATCTCGGCGCCGAAGCGGGTGATCTGGCCGGCGGCCCATTCCTGTGCCTTTGGCGGCGCCCATTCCGGCGTGTCGAATTCGGCAAGCGTCTTGTAGCCGGAGTCCTTCAAGCCGCGATGGATGCCGTCCCGGATCAGGCCAGCCGCCGCATCGGTCGGCGAACCGTTGATCTGCAGCACGCCCGCACCTTCGGGAACGCCACTGGCCTTCAGATGGTCAACCAGCGACTTGGCGATCGCATGGCCGATGCCTTCATTGTCGAAGGACACGTAGTAGTCTGCAGCCTTGTCCGGGATCGGGCGGTCATAGGCGATGACCTTGACATCCTGGGACTGGGCGATTTCGACGAGAGCGGCGGCCGCAGCGGAATCGACCGGATCGAGAACAACGACCTTGGCGCCCTGCGCAATCACCGAATTGAACTGCTGCTGCTGGAGCGCGACATCCGCATTGGCATTCTGGTAGATGACGGTGCAGGTCGGGCAGAGCTTTGCCATCTCTGCCTTGAAGCCCGGATAGTCGTGCTCTTCATAGCGCGTCGATGCCTGGTCGGGCATCAGGAAGGCGACTGTCGCCCCTTCCTGCGCGAGAGCAGAGCCGGAAAGCATTGCGGCGAGACCGACGGTCGCCAGCAGCATGGAACGAATTTTCATATCTCATTCTCCTCCTTGAATGGGAACAGCTCGCCTTGTGAGGCTGCTCCGGACTGTCATTCTCCCGCCCATTCCGCATCGCCCGACATGAGGACGCAGCGCATCGTTCGTCGCCGAGCACATCGGCGCCGCAAGACATGGGCACTGGCAGAACGCCTCCCGGTCGACCCTCCACAGCCAACCTGTATCATCGATTGAGCACCACTGCTCAATCGATGAAGCAAGAATTGCCACTTCTCTCATTTGATGTCAAGTTGGGTCTCGCAGGAGGAATTCGTGAATCAGCAGCGCCCGCAGAAAAAGACGACGATCTACGATCTGGCCGAACTCGCCGGAACGTCCGCAAGTGCTGTCAGCGCCGTCCTGAACGGCAATTGGAAAAAGCGACGTATCAGCAGCCAGCTTGCCGAGAAGATCACGAAGATCGCCGAGGAACAGGGCTACGCCATCAACATGCAGGCAAGCCTGCTGCGCCGGGAAAAGTCCCGGATCATTGGCATGATCGTTCCCAAATACGACAACCGCTATTTCGGCTCGATCGTCGAGACCTTCGAAATCATGGCGCGCGAGCGCGGGCTGTTCCCGATCATAACCTGCACGCTGCGTGATCCCGACTTAGAGATGGAAGCGGCACGCACCATGCTGTCCTACCAGGTGGAATGGCTGATCTCCACGGGTGCGACCGATCCGGATCGCATAACCGACATCTGCTTGGCTGCAGGCACTCGCAGTCTGAACCTTGACCTACCAGGCACCAAGGCGACGTCGATCATCTCCGACAACTTCGCCGGCGCGCGCGAGCTAACGCGGCGCACATTGATCAACCATCACACTAAAACCGGTGTCATGGCGCCGCTGCTCTTCATCGGCGGTCGTGGCAGTGACCATAACACCGCCGAACGTATCCGTGGCTTCCGCACTGCCCATCAGGATCTCGGCGTGCCAATCGAGGAACACCATGTCCTCGCCTGCGGCTACGCGCCAGAAAAGGCCGCGCAAGCGCTCAGCGCCATGGCGGCCAGAGAAGGAAGCGTGCCGCGCGGCATGTTCGTCAACTCAACCATTTCGCTCGAAGGCGTCATGCGCTGGATCAAGTCTTCAGCCCACTTTCAGGGGGAGCAACCCATCATCGGTTGCTTTGACTGGGACCCCTTCGTCGCCCTACTCGGCCACGACATCGAAATGGCACGCCAGGACGTGCCCGGCATGCTTACCGCCGCCTTCGACATTCTCGAGAAAGGAAGCAGCGACGGCCGCAAGCTGATCGAGATCCCGCCGATCTTCGCATGAGCCAAATAGATCAGCCAATCTGACGCGTTTGGTAAATCCAAAATCGGGGGTGCAAACATCAGCACCGCCACGAGCGGCGGCACATTTTGCGATCTGTCAAACTCTCGCTGCGCGATCATTTTCGCTCTAATACAGCGCTCTAAGGCAACCGCATACGAATGCCGCTTCACCTCCAACTCGGTGCTCCCAAGCGGAAATAATTGCCACTCTCCCGCCATGTTGACGTCGGCCAAAAGCCAGGGCACAAAGATGACATCCACGGTCGCTCGCGGCGGAAAAGCGTAGGGAAATCAAAGGAATTCTTCTACGCCATTGACATCATGTGGAAATCCAGACTCTCCAGGCGGGCCATTTAGGTCGGTTTTCCGCTGAAATTCAGCGGCTGTTTCCCAAAGACAAAAGCGACATCTTCTCAACAACTTGAGCAATCCTGACTGCTGGTCTTAGGTCATGTGAAGTGCTTAGACGGGTCTTGCAAAATCGGCTGGGGACCCGAAAGCAACATCCGATTTTGGGCCGCGAGCGGATATTGCACCCCACTCACACGAACCACAAAGACGGACGCCTCAAAAGAGGTTTGCAGTTCATGATGGACCAGTCGGTCAGACCGGATAGCATCGGGGCGTCTTTCAGGCCTGCTATTGAGACCTGATCATTGGCGTTTCATTCAATGACAGCAATCTCGGCACAGTCATGAACCGTGCCGAGATACCTGGTGATGTCAGTCGGCGCGCAAGGCCTGGACGACCATATGGCTGTCGACATACTGCACCATGCTGGCAATCTTGCCGTTCCTGACCTCGTAGAGATGGGCAAAGCTCGCCGTCATGGACTTCCCGGTCGCCTTGTAGGTGCCGTGATAGACACCGAAGGCAGCCACACGGTCGCCGTCTTCCATGAACGTGTGGACTTCGGCGCGATAGCCGATCCACTCGGTGCCAAGTCGCTGAAAGACACCAGTGACAATGGCGTCCGGTCCGACATAGGTTCCGGCATAGGGAAAACCCTCGGCCTCGGTCCAGGTCGCATCGGGAGCAAGGGCTGCAAGGAGATTGCGGCCATTGTCTTCTGACGAGCCCTGATAGGTGGCCCGGATCAGGTCGAGATTGGCACCCATGGCACTCAGCCCCACTTCATCTCGCCGGTTGCGACCTTGGAGCCGATATCGAGCGCGACGCCCATGCCGAGGCCCGGGAAGCGCGCCTCCATAGCAGCCTTGAGCGAAGCGGAGTCCTTCACCTTGGCCAGTTCTTCCTCGAAAGCGACCAGATAGGCCTTGGTGTGCTCGACGCCGCTGAGATCGGTCTTGGCGTCCGGCGCCATGTGGCCTGCAACCACGATTGACGGCGCGCGTGCGGCGATCGAGTCAAGGGTTTTCACCCAGGCGGCCCGCTGTTCCGCACTGTTGGTGTCCGCGGTCCAGACGTGAACACCGTTGAAGATCATCACGCCACCGAAGACCGCATTGAGGGACGGTACGAAGAGATAGCGACGATTGGCCAGACCCTCCGCGTCAACGATCTCGATCGTCTGACCGTCAACCGTCAGCGTCTTTTCATCAAAGGCTTCGGGGATGACGACATCGCTCAGGGTCTGAGGACCGTTGTCCTTGAGCTGGGGGCCCCAGGTCGCGAGCTTCTTTTCGACATTGCCGTTGATGGCAGAGACGGTGGCCGTGGCGGCAATCACCTTGGCATCGGGAAATGCGGCCTTGATGGGTGCAAGGCCAAAATAGTAATCCGGGTCGCTCTGGCTGATATAGACTGTGGTCAGCGTCTTGCCGGTTGCCTTGATGGCGTCTGCGACAGCCTGTCCGTCGGACAAGGTGAAACCACCGTCGATCAGGACAGCTTCTGTTGCTCCGGAAATCAGAACGGGGGCGCGAAAGAAGCCGTTCTGGCCAGCGGGGAAATGCTGCCAGGTGAGGCTTTCTGCGGCGTGGCCGAGGCCTGCGGGGGCAAAGACTGCGGCAGCGCCAGCAGCGACGGTGGTTTTCATGATGGTTCTGCGAGTGAACATTTTATTCTCCTATGGTGATGGCAAGGGTGGAGCCGCTACTTGCGACGTTGATGGGTGAAGTGGGTTGGTGTGGGTTTCAGCGTCAGGGTTGCAGAGCTTTGGCGCCCGCATTGGCAACCGTGCCATCGTCCGGCGGCATGCCACCGCTGGCACCGATTGCGCCGATGACCTTCTCATCAACGACAATTGGCACGCCGCCTTCAACGGGGAAGGCACCCGGCACGCCCAAGAGATTGCTTTGGCCGTGCTTGAGGATCATGTCCTCGATCATCTTGGTTGGGGTCTTGATACCATTGGCGGCCTTCGCCTTGCCGATGGCCGCATCGATCGTGCCGATACCGGCCTCATCGGAGCGTTCGAGATAGACGAGGTTGCTGCCGGAATCGACGATCGCAATCGTCATCTCCAGATTGCGCTTGCGCATTTCAGCGATGGCGGCTTCCGCAGCCTGTTTGGCCTGCTCGACTGTGATCGGCGCTCCGTAGGACGGCATGCTCTCGGCAAAGCCTGCAGTCGACACCGTCAACGCCAAAAGCGATGAAGCAAGCAAGACAGGGGCAAAATTCCTGGATGTCATCTGTCAGTCCTCTTTTACAGATCGGGGTGTGAACGGGTGGCCGCGACGGCAGATGCACGCGGCTGCAGAAGCGTCGACAACAAATCCGGATCGCCAAACAGATGGCTCGCCCCAAGCGGGCGGCGAATATCCCCGTCGTCCACGATCAGCGCCGGAACACCGTCCACCCGGAACTGGTCCTGGAGCGCACGCGCTGAGAAAAGTCGCTGATTGTTGGCCTTGAGCAGGGCTTCGTCCGATGCTCTCAAACGAGCGGCGGCTGCGCCGAAACCGGCATTCTCCAGGGTCTCGATCAGGACGAGGTTCTCGGTCACGTCGAGCCCCCGGATATAGCGAGCCTCCTGGATCAGTCTGAGGGCATCCAGCTCGGCTTCAGGGGCGGTCAGCGAAATGGCTGTCAGCGCCAGCGTGGCAGGCGCGGAGTCGAGCATTGAGCCAAGTTTGCCAAGAACCTGTTCACGATACGCTTCGGTGAAGGTGCGGCCCGTAAGCGCTGCGATGCGCAGGTCGTTTGACCAGGCAAAGGCTGCGAACTGCGCATCCAGTGGCCTTGCGCCACGACCGGAAAACAAGCCCGTCGGCGCCAGCTCGACTTCAATCTCCGGCCGGGATGACAGTTCTCTCATGATGCCGGAGGCGCCATAGCACCAGCCGCAGAGGGGATCGAAAAGATAGGTGATGTGAACCTTGTCGCGCATGTCTTGCTCCTTGTGCAGCATAAATGACATGGCCGCATTGAAACAAAAAGATCGGCAAAAATGACAGAATGTATGTTATAGACTTACAATACTGAAGGAGCCAAAGATGCAGGAAGTGACCAACCTCAACCGCCTCGTCTATTTTGCCGCCGTCGTCGATGCGGGTTCCTTCACCAAGGCGGCTGAGCATCTCGGCATCACAAAAGCTGTCGTCAGCCAGCAGGTTGCCAGACTGGAACAGGAGGTCGGCACCACGTTGTTGATGCGAACAACGCGACGACTGCAGACAACCGAAGCGGGGCGGATGTTTCATGCCAGATGTGTGTCGATCCTGCGTGAGACCGAAGACGCATTCAGCGAATTGGCCGTAGCGAGGACCGATCCGAAGGGGCTTCTGAGGATCACCGCATCCTTTGATTATGGCACGTCCGTCGTGGTTCCGATCGTCGCGGCCTTCACTGCTCGCTACCCGGATTGCAAGGTCGAACTCAATCTCAGCGACAAGTCGGTCGATCTTATCGCCGACAACATGGATCTTGCCATCCGCGTTGGCTGGCTGGCGGATTCAAGCCTGCAGGCGCGACGGATCGGTTCGTTCAAGCAGCTCCTGGTCGCGTCACCTCAGTTCACCGATCGGATAGAAAAGCTGCGAGATCCCAAAGATCTCCCGGCCTTGCCATTCGTGGCCAATGCGGCCCTGCGGGAGCCCCTGGAATGGACCTTCACCCATGACGATCGGGGTACCCGCACGGTGAGCTTCCAGTCGGGTATCGCCATCAACACCACACCGGCGGTGATGGAGGCTGTGAGGCATGGGGGTGGGATTTCAGTCCTGCCGGACTTTCTGGCACTCGGAGAGATGTCCGGCGGGAGCCTGATCCCCGTCCTGCCAGCGTGGCATCTACCATCGGGCGGCATATACACGGTCTATCCGGCCGCCCGCTTCAGGCCGCCCAAAGTCACGGCCTTTGTCGACATGCTGGCCAGTGCCGTCAAAGGATAAAACTGTTCTGGCGAACTGCGCAGGGGCACGTCATCTGCGCCCGCCTTATCACGAGCCGCTCAGTCACAACGGAATATCTGGAAGCCAGATCCGTGTGTTGACAGACATGGGAGCCACCTGCGCAGCTCCAATGTCTGTTTTTCACATCAAAGCTTGATGAAGTTGTGCGCGGACAGCGAACCGAACGGCAGCGACGCGAGCCGACCACCGACATCCAGCGAGCCAAGATCGATCGCAAAGAAGCCGGTTGCCTCGATGAGCTTGCGCACGTCGGCCTTTGCCGCAGCATCGTCACCCGAGTAGAACAGCACACGCTGCCCGCCTGACACTGCAGGTTCCGGCAGAACGTTGACGTCCAGATGATTGAAGGCCTTCACGACGCGCGCGCCGGGCACATACTGGCTGAAAACTTCGCTGGAATGTTTGTCACCCAGATCGACGGCCTTGATGCCATAGGCGGCAAGCGGGTTGGTCGGATCATTGGCATCCGGTGAATTCGGATCGATGAACTCGACCGGGTTCGTTCCATCGACAACGACACGACCGTTCCAGGCAGGCAGGCTGCCCATGACCTTCTCGGCATCGGTCCAGCGGACGGCTGCAAAGACGATGTCTGCACTTGCGGCCTCTTCGACGGTGCCAGCCTTGATCGACGGACCAAGCTCTGCGACCAAATCCGAAAGCGATGCAGGTCCGCGGCTGTTCGAGATCGTTGCCGCGATGCCCGCTTTGGCAAAAATGCGTGCGAGGTTGGAGCCGAGGGCGCCAGAACCGATGATACCAATGCTCATTGTCTACTCCTGAGATAAAGGGGCTGGAAGGATTGAGAACCGCCAGCGCCCCGAGGACTGAGCAGTTTCAAACGGGTGCTGCATATGCAGCAGTTAGATTATGCGTCGGCGTCACACTTACATTTAATGGCAAATGTCTACCAGACCAGCGGTATGGAGAACTTCCCCAGCCGCGCGACATCGGCAGCGATATCGGCCACCGTCGTCTTCGCCAGTTCCGTTTCCATCGCAGTGCGTGCTCGGTTAAGCACGGGCTGTATCGCCTCCAGAATGTTCCCCCCCACTGCGCAGTTTTCGCAGGGCGGCGTGCGGTGCGTCGCGAACAATTCCGTGTCCTCCACGGCTTCATAAACATCCAGCAGCCTGATTTTGGCAGCCGCCCGGGCCAAAAGCGCACCGCCGCCAGCGCCGAGTTGCGACCGGGTCAATCCGGCATCATTCAACCGCGACAGCAGTCCCCGGATGACGACGGCGCTGGTATTTGCG
>JARXAK010000105.1 GCA_029865885.1 Rhizobium sp.
AGATGCAGGCGGATATCGTCGCGCGCGGGATCGAAACGGCAAACGAGATAGCTCGCCGAGCCCTCCCGCATCGCCTCGCAGGCCGCAAAGGCGAGCGAGGGCAGAAAGAAAGCGGCAACAAGGACAAGAGTTCTAAAACGAGTGTACAAGCACGGCCCCCGGGAATGAGACCGGTGTCTTGGCGCTGATTCCGGGCTTTGTGAAGGCTGCGGCACGGAAATCAACGCATTCGGCCGGCTTGCATCAGCCCGGCAACGTCAGCGCCTGCATGTGGAAACGCAGCTGCGCTTGCGGATAGCGGTACTCGGCCCCAACTGGGCAGGCATTGCGGGCGAGGCACCCGCCAAGCATGCAGCCGCCCTGCCCTTGCGGCGTGACGAGATGCTGGCGACAACCGGCAACATCGAAGCCATCAGCGGTGATGGCGCCGGCAGGACATGCCGACAGGCAGGGCTTGTCGCGACAGGTGTCGCAGGGATGGACCTCGCTGCGGACCGGCGTTTCAACCTCGCCGTCCACGACACGAAACAGCAGCGCGCCCCGATAGCTGTGCCAAAGACCGTATTGCGGATGAATGAGAATGCCGAGCGGCGAGGGTTTTAGCCCTTCCGCCTGCATGGCCCAGCGCTGGAAGGGTTGGTAAGGCGCATCCGACGGATAGCAGGGCTCTCCCCCGACACGCCTGCCAATCTCGCCGATCACGATCTTCGACCAGCGATCCAGCGGGTCTGTGCCTCCCTGATCGGCCTCACCCATCCGCCAGCGCTCGAAATGCGGCCAGATCGCCCCACCCGTCACACCGATCAACAGCACAGCCTCAGCCCTTGAGCCATCGGCCAGAATAGGTGCCTCGTCTTGCGGCCCGAAGCGAACCAGCCCGCGCGGCGAAAGCCCATGCTGGGCAAGCAGCGCTCCGATCTCGGCCACAACGGAAGAAGGGCCGCTCATCGCGGCCCCTCGATCTTGTAATGCGGTCGCCAGACCTCCTCCTGGATCATGTCGGCAACCTGGCTAGCTCCGCCTTGCTCCCTGGCAACGGGACCCTTTCAGGTGAAGGCGTCGGGCATCGAGTCCTTGCGCTTTGCCACATAGGCAAGCAGCGCTTCATCGATAGCCGGATCAATAGCTGGTGCTTCGTAAGCATCCAGCCACGAACGGCACAGCGCGTTGGCGCGATCTTCGATGCGTTTGCGACCTTCGATTTCCCATTGCTCGAAGGAATTGTTGTCGGCGAGCGCCGAGCGATAGAAGGCCGTCTGGAAATTGGCCTGGGTATGGGCGCAACCGAGATAATGCGCGCCGGGGCCCACTTCGCGGATGGCATCCATGGCCTGGCCGCTTTCCGTCAGGTCGACGCCTTGCGCCATCTTCTGCATCATGCCGAGCTGATCCTGGTCGATCATGAACTTTTCGTAGCAGGCGGCAAGACCGCCCTCGAGCCAGCCGGCAGCATGCAGCACGAAATTCGCACCGGCAAGCAGCGTCATGTTCAGCGTATTGGCGCTTTCATGTGCTGCCTGCGCATCCGGAACCTTGGACGCACAGAGCGAACCGCCGGTACGGAACGGCAGACCCATGCGCCGCGCGAGCTGTGCTGCACCATAGGAGACGAGTGCCGGCTCCGGCGTACCAAACGTCGGCGCGCCCGACTGCATCGAAATCGAGGCCGCGAAGGTGCCGAACAGCACCGGCGCACCCGGACGGATCAGCTGGGTGAACGATGCACCCGCCAGAACTTCGGCGAGGATCTGGGTCAGCGTGCCGGCCACGGTCACCGGGCTCATGGCGCCCGACAGGATGAACGGCGAAATCACCGAAGCCTGATTGTGGCGGGCATAGACCTTGGCCGCACCCAGCATGGTCTCGTCGAAGACCATCGGCGAGTTGGCGTTGATCAGGTTGAGCATGACGCAGTTGTTTTCGACGAACTCGTCACCGAAGACGAGCTTGGCCATGGCAACCGAATCTTCCGCCCGTTCCGGTGCCGTGACCGACCCCATGAACGGCTTGTCGGAATATTTGATATGGCTGTAGACCATGTCGAGGTGACGCTTGTTCACCGGAATATCAACAGGCTCGCAGACCGTACCACCCGAAGAATGCATCGACGGCGCCATATAGGCGAGCTTCACGAAGTTGCGGAAATCCTCAAGTGTCGCATAGCGCCTGACGCCTTCCAGGTCGCGCACGAAGGGCGAACCATAGACCGGGGCAAAGACCGTGGCATTGCCACCGATCCGAACGCTGCGCTCCGGATTGCGCGCATGCCAGGTGAATTCGGAAGGGGCGGACTTCAGCAGTTCGCGACAAAGCCCCTTGGGGAAATGCACCCGCTCGCCCCGCACATCGGCGCCGGCCTGTCTCCAGAGCTCAAGCGCCTCTGCGTCGTCGCGGAATTCGATGCCGATCTCCTCCAGAACGATATCGGCATTGCGCTCGATCAGCTGCAGCCCTTCTTCGTCCAGAACCTCATAGGTCTGGATCTTTCGGGTGATGTAAGGCATGGCCGGGCCGGCGCCGCCGCCGCTGCGCGATGCCCTGCGGGCCGCAGCCCCTCGTCCCTCGCCGCGTGCGCGGCGGCCTGCACCCGGTTCTGCCGTCGTGTCGTCCATGTCTGCTTCCTCGCTCGAGCGCTCGTCCGCGCTGCTTCTCTCCTCCATTATGCTATTCCAATCCGCTTGTGAAACCATCCTTTATGCGCCAACCGCTTGCGTCTCACAGACATCGGCTTTTGCACCGCTTGTCTCTCACCGTCGCTTTTCAGGTTTGCTGCGTCGTAATCGAAAAGAGTTTTTCACGAACTTGAGGTTTAACTTTCGATCGGGCAGTCTCATGCCCGGCGCGACCGGAATCGCGTTTGAAAAGAAGCGGGAAGCACCATCATGGCCGAAGACGACATCATTCTTTCCGAACTCTCCGACGAAGAGCTCGTGCAGCAGATGCACGACGACCTCTATGACGGCCTGAAGGAGGAGATCGAAGAGGCCACGAACATCCTGCTTGAGCGCGGATGGGCACCTTATGACATCCTCACGCAGGCGCTCGTCGAAGGCATGCGTATCGTCGGCGTCGACTTCCGCGACGGTATCCTCTTCGTGCCGGAAGTTCTGCTGTCCGCCAATGCGATGAAAGCAGGCATGACGATCCTGCGCCCGCTGCTTGCCGCCACCGGCGCCCCGAAGCAGGGCAAGATGGTGATCGGCACCGTGAAGGGCGACATCCACGACATCGGCAAGAACCTTGTCGGCATGATGATGGAAGGTGCTGGCTTCGACGTCATCGACCTCGGCATCAACAATCCGGTCGAAAACTATCTGGAAGCCCTGGAACGCGAAAAGCCCGATATCCTCGGCATGTCCGCGCTTTTGACCACCACCATGCCCTACATGAAGGTCGTCATCGACACGATGAAGGAAAAGGGCATCCGCGACGACTATGTCGTGCTCGTTGGCGGCGCGCCGCTCAATGAGGAATTCGGCAAGGCCGTCGGTGCCGATGCCTATTGTCGCGATGCCGCTGTTGCGGTCGAAACGGCAAAGGATTTCATCAACCGCAAGCACAACAGCATGGGCGCCCGCGCCTGAGACGTCTGAAAGCAGCGAAGCCGGCCTAAAGGCCGGCTTCTGCGTAGCTATCGCTCTGAGGAGCTGTCGCCAGGGACTGCCAGGCAACATGCCCGCCGGCATACAGGATGGCCGCCAGCATGTAGATGGCACTGGCCTTTGCGATGGTTGTGAGCGTCATGCTCCCCTCTCCTGTTTCCGCTGGCTCGGAGCCTTGCCCTCAGGGGCGCTTAGCGGGAGGCAGCGCCTTCGACGTTGCCGGCAGCACTCTGTGTGGCATCGACGGTATTGGCGGCATCCTGGCCCACGCCGCGGATCGTATTGCCGCAGGACGAGAGTGCGAAGACGGTGAGAACAAGGGCTGCGCCGGCTGTCAGTTTTTTCGCCATCATGTGGATGTACCTTCTGTCTGGGTGACGAGTGGAATGCGATGGAACAACGCGCCAAATCGAAAAAGGTTCACGTGATTGCCTGCGGCGCGATTGCCCGCGAGATTCTGGCCGTTAAAGCCCTGAATCAACTTGATCATCTGACGCTGGAATGCCTGCCCGCCATCTGGCATGTCTGGCCGGAAAGGATCGCGCCGGCCCTGCGCGAAAAGATCGCGGAAGCCCGCGCCTCAGGCCATGACAACATCTTCATCGGTTATGCCGAATGCGGCACGCAGGGCGAGGTCGACCGCATCTGTCGCGAGGAAGGCATCGAGCGCCTGTCCGGTCCGCATTGTTACGCCTTCTTTTCCGGCACGGAAAAATTCCTCGCCGAATGCGAGACGGAATTCACCGCCTTCTACCTGACCGACCTGATCACCCGCCAGTTCGAGGCCTTCGTCATCGAACCCCTGAAGCTCGACCGCCATCCGGAACTGCGCGACATGGTCTTCGGCAATTACACGAAGATCGTCTATCTCGCCCAGACCGAGGACGCCGAACTGCAGGCCAAGGCAAAATGGGCCGCGGATTATCTGAAGCTGGACTACGAATACCGTTTTACAGGCTATGGCGACCTGGCACCCGAACTTGTGGCTGCTGCACATGCCGCCGCCCCAGCCGCCTGATCTATCGCACTCGGAAAGTGAGCCGGCTCAGCGCACCGAGTTCGCCACGCTGCGCCCGGCATCCTGCGTCGCATCAACAGCATTGCCGAGATCATTGCCGATGCCACGGATCGTATTGCCGCACGAGGAAAGGCCAAGCGCCATCGCGACCAGCACGGCCAAGACTGCTGTGGAGCGTTGCAGTGTTGCAGTCATCCTGATTCCCCGTTTGATCAAAACAAGACGACCTAGGTGACAACCGCTTGCGGAGAAATCAAGGCAGAGGCTTAGGACGATGGGATGGTATCGAGCACCGGCTCAAACGAGATCTTCAGCCGCGTGCCTGTCGCCTTGGCCAGTTTCTCCAGTGTCGTGGCGGAGGGTTTTACACGTCCGCTTTCGAGACGAGCCACAGCACTCTGCGAGGTTTGCATGCGTTCAGCGAGTTCGGCCTGGGTCAGTCCCGCCTGAAGGCGCGCCTCGACCACGGCACGAATGAGCGAAAACTCATCTTCAAGAGCATCGTAGGCATCGCGATAATCCGGCTTTTCAAGCCAGGCTTCGTGCAGATCTCTGATCTTCGTCATATCACGTCCCTCGCCCGTTGCCGGGCCAATTCCAAATGCCTCTTTGGCATCTTCTCGGTCTTCTTCACATAGGCATGCACAATGACGACGCGCTTACCCGATGCCGTGACACAGATGGCTCGGGATATCCCGCTCTTGGCCGAAAGCCTCAGCTCCCAGAGTCTGCCCTCGACATGCTTGATCGTTCCGCCCGGCAATTGTTCAATACCCACTTCCTCGATCAAGGCTGAAACCCGCACCAATCGGGCGCGCAGATCTGGCGGCCAGCGTGCAATTTCATCGTCGACGACCTTACCCAGCGTTTCGACCGACCACATACTGAAGTTATATCACATCTGATATATTGCTCCACCCATTCTTCACCCTCCCTTCACCATTCTCAAAAGCGTGAACGCCAACCCCACCCGCTTTAATTCCCCTGTAATCTCCGCCTGCAACATTGGGCCCAGGTCAACAAAAACCAAGAGAATCAGGAATGACCGACAGGGCGGATACATGGGTGGCGGGTCTTGCCACCGCGCGTGAACACAAACTTCCCGAAAACCTTTCGGACCTCCTGGTCCGCCTGGCCCGCACCACGGACCGCAAGGTAACGATACGCGATATCGCGATCGCCCTGCAGGACCGCTCCTTCGGTGCCTTCCTGCTGGTTTTCGCGCTTCCCAATCTCGTGCCGATGCCCCCGGGCGCCACTTTCATCCTCGGCCTGCCGCTGATCTTCGTCGCATGGCAGATGATGGCCTCTCCCGGCGGGCGGGTTTTCTTTCCCCGTATCGTCAGCGACTATGGCGTCGAGCCGCAGACCTTCGAGGCGATCGTCAAGCGCCTCGTTCCTTGGATGCGCTGGGCTGAAAAGCTTGTTATCCCGCGCTTCTGGCTGTTCGAAAGCCGGTTTGCCGAACGTGTGATCGGCGTGCTCGCCCTGATCCTCGCGATCGTCGTCTTCCTGCCGATCCCGCTCGGCAACTGGCCGCCGGCCTTTGCGCTCGCAGTGCTCGGCTTTGCCCATTCCCAGCGCGACGGCCTCGGCGTCATCGTCGGCTGCGTGATCGGCCTGCTGTCACTCGCGATCGCCGGCTTCGTCGTTTACACCGCCATCGCCGTCGTCTCGCTCGTCGTCTGATGACAATGTCCCTTGCCACGCCTCAGAGCCGCCCGGTGGTCGTCATGACCGCCGGCGGCCTCAATCCGACCATCGTCATCCAGCATCTCGTTGAATGTGGCTACGACGTGCATGTCATTCTGGAAAACCCGGAGGGCAAGGGTGAGATCACCCGTCGCCGGGCGAAGAAGCGGGGCTGGATCAACGCGCTCGGCCAGCTCGGCACCATGATCGCCGCCCGCCTATTGCGCCGCCTCGCCGACCGGCGCGTGGCCGAACTGCTCGCCAGACACGGCCTCCACCGTAAGCTGCCGGATACGGTCCCGATCCATCCTGTCACCTCGATCAACGCGGCAGAGACCACGGCACTTGTCGAGCAGATCCGCCCCGGCGCGATCCTGCTGATCTCGACGCGCCTGATGTCGGCACGCCAACTCGCCGTCATGCCCTGCCCGGTGATCAACCTCCATGC
>JARXAK010000125.1 GCA_029865885.1 Rhizobium sp.
AGGCAATGACGCTCGCCGACAGGATCGTCGTCCTGCGCGACGGTCGGGTCGAACAGGTGGGCTCGCCGCGGCAGATCTATGAGGATCCCGACAATCTCTTCGTCGCCGGCTTCATCGGCTCGCCCCGGATGAACCTTCTGAAGGCAACAAAGCAAGATGACACCACAGTGTCGCTTGCCGGCACGCGCCTCCAGGGCCTGCCACAGCAGGCCACGATTGCCAAGGGCGCACCGCTCTGGTTCGGCATCCGCCCGGAACACATGGCACTCTGCCAACCGCACGAGGAAGGGCTTTCGGTTCGGGTCGAGTTCACCGAATATCTCGGTTCAACCCGCTATCTCTACGGCACACTTGAGGACGGCCAGAGCCTGATCGCCGAATTGCGGGATGACCAGGAGGTCGCCGATGGCGCGACCATCCGGCTGGCCGCGCCCGTCGAGCGTTACCGTGTCTTTGATGAGACCGGAAGGCGACTAAGACGATAAACCGTGCCGTGGATGGATGATTGAATGGCTGCGGCGCGATCTTTGTCTTCGTGCCTCCGGGCTCTGTCACGCGGCTCAGTCCGCGCCAGAACTCCCATATTTGAGTTTCTGCATTTCTCTCAGCTCGCGCCGCCGACCGGGTTTCAGTCATGCACATCCTGATGGCAGCAGCAGCATGCGAGAGACTTGTACAAATCAAGAAATCTGATACGCATTGATAATCTAGGGAGTATCGATGTGAGCAGCCGTTTTCTCATGATCACGCCGGAAGACGGCAAGGACGTTCTCAAGAGCCTCGCCTCCCCCGCGCGGCTCGCCATCCTCGAACTCCTGCATGCCAGGGGCGCTCTCAACGTCAACGAGATTGCCGAAGTGCTGGAGCTGCCACAGTCGACGACCTCGACGCATCTCAACCAGATGGAAGAAGCAGGCCTGATCCGCACCGAAGTCCAGAAGGCGCGCAAGGGCAGCCAGAAGATCTGTCATGCCGTTCATGACGAGATCGTGCTGACCTTCACCCGCCCGAACGAAGGCTCAGACGAAGCGATCGAGGTCTCGATGCCCGTTGGCCTCTACAGCGGCTATGACGTCTACGCACCCTGCGGCATGTGCGGACCCGATGCCATCATCGGTTATCTCGATAGCCCGGATACGTTCCTCTCTCCGGACCGGATGAAGGCCGGACTGCTCTGGTTTACAAGGGGATATGTCGACTATCAGTTCCCCAACAATGCAAGGATCAAGGGCGCCCCGATCCGCGAACTGGAACTGCTTTTGGAACTCTCCTCCGAGGTGCCGGGAACCTCCGACAACTGGCCATCGGACATCACCATTTCGATCAACGGCAAGGCGGTCGCGACCTGGACGTCCCCCGGTGACTTCGGTGACCGACGCGGCAAGTTCACGCCCGATTGGTGGAAACTGAGAGGCAGCCAGTACGGCGTGCTGAAGAGTTTCCGAGTCACGGAAGGCGGCACCTTTATCGACGGCATGCGCGTCTCCGACACCACGCTCGACGATCTCGAGCTTCTGGAACATCGCTCGATCCGGCTCAGGATCGAAGTGCCGGAGACAGCCGAACATCCCGGTGGAATCAACATCTTCGGCCGTGGATTCGGCAATTACGATCAGGACATAGTCCTGCGTATCAAGACCTGAAAACAACTCTGATTTGCCCCTCGATATTGCCGGATTGACCTTCGGTCGATCCCGTGTATCATATCCTCAATTATGATAGATATCAGAAAAACGGATATATTCGGAGGAAATGCACATGCGGGCTGTCGGCACCGTTCACCGCGACTTCAAAATCAGCACCATCGACCCGCGCCTTTACGGCTCGTTCGTTGAGCATCTCGGCCGCGCGGTCTACACCGGCATCTACGAGCCCGATCATCCGACCGCTGACGAGAACGGCATGCGCCAGGATGTCATCGACCTCGTGCGCGAACTGGATGTGCCCGTCGTCCGCTATCCCGGCGGCAACTTCGTATCGGCCTATAACTGGGAAGACGGCATCGGCCCGAAGGAAGAACGCCCCGTCCGCCTCGATCTGGCCTGGCATACGTCGGAATCGAACCAGGTCGGCATCCATGAATTCGCCGATTGGGCAAAGGCCGCCAACACCGAGATGATGCTGGCCGTCAATCTCGGCTCGCGTGGCCTCGATGAAGCCCGTGCCTTCCTCGAATATGTGAACCATCCGGGCGGCAGCTACTGGTCGGATCTGCGCCGCAAGAACGGCCGCGAAGAGCCCTGGAACGTCAAGCTCTGGTGCCTCGGCAACGAGATGGACGGCCCCTGGCAGATCGGTCAGAAGACGGCCGAGGAATACGGCCGGGTCGCCTTCGAGACCGCCAAGGCCATGCGCGCCTTGGACAAGTCGATCGAACTCGTGGTCTGCGGTTCGTCGACACCGAAGATGCCGACCTATCCGGCCTGGGAAGCGACCGTCCTCGATTACACCTATGACAGCGTCGATTACATCAGCCTGCACATGTATTTCGAAAACCATGCAGGCGACACGGCGACCTATCTGGCGCAGAATGCCCGCCTGGACGACTATATCGAGACCATCGCCTCCGTCATCCGCGTCACCAAGGCAAAGAAGCGTTCGAAGAAAGACGTCTATATCAGCTTCGACGAGTGGAACGTCTGGTACCACTCCAACGAAGCCGACCGAAAGGTGCTCGAAGGCCGGGATGGCTGGCCGCATGCCCCGGCGCTTCTGGAGGACATCTACAATTTCGAAGACGTCCTGCAGGTCGGCTGCATCCTCAACACCTTCATCCGTCATGCCGATGTGGTGAAGGTTGGCTGCCTTGCCCAGCTCGTCAACGTGATTGCCCCGATCATGACCGTGCCCGGTGGCCCGGCCTGGCGCCAGACGACCTACTATCCCTATCTCTTCGCTTCCCGTTATGGCCGCGGCACCTCCTACCAGCTGTCGATCGACTGCCCGAGCTACGCAACCGACTTCGCCGAGACCGTTCCTTACCTTGATGTCTCAGCCGTCGAGAGCGACAGCGATGGCGCGCTGACCCTCTTCATCGTCAACCGTCACCAGACTGATGCCATCGCTTTGGATATCGCGCTCGAAGGTTTCGGCGACCGCAAGGTCATCATGGACAAGGTGATATCAGGCCACGCCCTGAAGGCGATCAATGGTCCGGACAAGCAGACGGTCGCCCCGGCAGACGGCGCCGGCGTCACGGTTAAAGGCGGACGTCTCGCGGGAGAGATCGCGCCGCTCAGCTATCGGATGATCCGGCTCGGCCAATAAACCAATCGACGACGGGGGAGGAGAAACCATGTCGGCTTCGATTGAAATTGACAACGTCACCAAGCGCTACGGCGCACTCACGGTCATTGAAGACATCTCGCTGTCCATAGAGGCGGGCGAATTCGTGGTTTTCCTCGGCCCTTCGGGCTGTGGGAAGTCCACGCTTCTGAGGATGATCGCAGGCCTCGAAGACGTGACGGCAGGCACCATCTCGGTGGCTGGCCGGCGTGTCGATACCTTGCCACCCGGCAGGCGCGGCGTCGCCATGGTCTTCCAGTCCTATGCGCTCTATCCGCATATGACGGTTAAGCAGAACATGTCCTTCGGCCTCGAAAACATCGGGATGGCGAAGGACGAGATCGAAAGACGCGTGCTCGCCGCCGCCGAAACCCTTGAGATCGGCCATCTGCTCGATCGCAAGCCGGCGAAGCTTTCGGGGGGCCAGCGCCAGCGCGTCGCCATCGGTCGTGCGATCGTCAAGGAGCCCAAGGCCTTCCTGTTCGACGAACCTCTGTCCAATCTGGACGCAGCACTGCGTGGCCGCACACGGCTCGAACTCGCGCAGCTCCACCACCGGCTTGGCTCGACGATGATCTTCGTCACCCACGATCAGGTGGAAGCCATGACGCTTGCCGACCGGATCGTCATCATGAACGCGCGCCAGATCGAACAGATCGGCACGCCGATGGATGTCTATCAGCGTCCGGCCAGCAAGTTCGTTGCGGGTTTCATCGGCTCACCGGCCATGAACTTCCTGCCCGTCACCGGCTGGGAACAGGCCGCTTCCGGCCTTGTCGTAACAACAGCAGGCCTCGGACGTGTCGAGACCCGTTTCAAGGTTGTAGCAGCAGAAAACCCCGTGGGCGCCACACTCGGCATTCGGGCCGAGGACATCACGGTCAGACAACAAGGCGAGCCTGGTCACATTCTGACCGCCGAGGTGGTCGAGCGCCTGGGCGATCGCTCGCTGGTCTATGGTGTCCTGCATGACGGCAGCAAGCTCGTCGTGGAGGCCGATGGGCGATCGCTGATCAAGGCGGGAGACACCCTTACCGTCTCGGCCGATCCAAACGCCTTCCACCTCTTCGGCGCCGACGGCAAGGCATACCACAGGGAGGCGGACTGACATGGCCGAGAGCTATCGTCGCAGTCAGTGGAGCCATGGGCTCTTCATCCTGCCTTTTCTCCTTGTCTTCCTGGCCCTGCTCGTCTTCCCGCTGATCTGGGGCATGTGGCTCAGCGTGCACAAGGTCGACCTGTTCGGCCCCGGCCGCTTCGTCGGCTTCACCAATTACATCCGCGTCGCCGGTGATGCGGTCTTCCTGCAGGCACTCCGCAACACCATGGTCTTCGTGCTGGTCAGCGTGCCATCGCTGGTGGGGCTCGGTCTCTTTCTGGCCCTGGCCCTCAACCGCACGACCCGCATGACAAGCTTCTTTCGCGGCCTGTTCTTCTCGTCCTCCGTGCTTTCCGTCACCATCGTCACGCTGATCTGGCGCTTCGTCTTCATCCCCGGCGACGGATTGCTGGCTGTCATAGCCGAACAGCTGGGGCTCCCGCAGACCGGTTTTCTGTCGACGAGCGGCTGGTCGCTGTTTTCGGTCGGCGTCGCCACGGTCTGGTGGTGCCTGGGCCTGCCGATGATGCTGTTTCTCGCAGCCCTGCAGCAAGTCCCTCAGGACCTCTATGAGGCGGCAGCTCTCGACAATGCCAGCCCCTGGCGCGTGCTGACGCGGATCACGCTTCCGTCCATCGCCCGCACCATCATGCTGGTCACGATCATTCAGATCGTCATGCAGTTCCAGCTCTTCGGCCAGGCACAGCTGATGACCAATGGCGGCCCGAACGGCACGTCGCGACCGCTCGTCATGTATATCTACGAGGTCGGTTTCGTCCGCTGGGAAGTGGGCCGTGCAGCGGCAGCCTCGCAGATCCTCTTCCTGATCATCCTCATCGCGGCGATGGCGCAATATGTCGTCACCTCGCGCAAGACGGAGGACGGCGCATGAGCCGGTCGAACGACACCTACAAGCCCGAGGTCCTGACCGCGAACCGGGCCCTGCTCTGGGGGGCTGGCATTCTCTCGGTGATCATGATGGCGCCGGTTGCCTGGCTGGTCGGTCTCTCGATCAAGAGCAACCAGGACCTGATGATCGGAACGGACTCGGTCTTCCGGGCACCCTATACGATCGCCAACTACCTCAACATCCTGCATTCGTCCCAGGTCTTCGGCTGGTTCTTCAACAGCCTCGTCGTCGCCACCGGCCAGACGCTGATGGTGCTCATTCTCTCGTCGCTTGCCGGTTACGGTTTCGCGCGGCTCGAGTTTCCCTTCCGCAGGACGATTTTCGTGCTGGTGCTGTTCGGCCTTGCCGTGCCGGAACAGGCGGTCATCATCGCCCGCCACCAGATGTTCAACTGGTTCGGCCTGCACAACACCTATATCGGTCTGATGCTGCCGGGCCTGTCCTCCGCCTTCGGCGTGTTCCTGATGACGCAGTTCTTCAAGGCAATCCCCAAGGACATCGACGAGGCAGCGCTGCTCGACAACGCCTCCCAGTTCCGCATCTTCTGGAAGATCATGCTGCCGCTCACCCTGCCCGCACAGGCGACGCTCGGCATCTTCACCTTTCTCAACGCCTGGAACGATTACTGGTGGCCGCTGATCTCGGCGACCAAGAAGGAAATGTACACGCTGACGATCGGGATTGCCTCGTCGCAGACCAACTTTGCCCAGAGCGAGGGGCTTGGCTTCCTCGCAGCCCAGGCGGTCTTTGCCAGCCTGCCGGTACTCGTCGTCTACCTGATCTTCCAGAAACACATCGTGACGGCCGTCTCCGGCGGCGCGGTGAAGTAAGGCCTGCCCGACCGGGGAGGAGCCGGTCGGTTTCGTTCAACCGGGCATAAGCCCGACATAAGGGAGTGAGACATCATGAAACGCATTCTACTGACCAGCGTCGCCGTCGTCGCGCTGGGCTACGGCGCCTCAGCACAGGCACAGACCAAGATCGAACTGCAGCGCTTCTTCGGCGCCTGTGAAGCGGACTATGGCAAGGTAACCGACGTTTCGTCCGCTGTCGGCGAATGCGGCATCATCACCGCGCTCGTCAACAAGTTCGAAGCCGACAATCCGGATATCGATGTCAATGTGACGACGATCGAATGGCCGGGCTACGACCAGTTGAACGCGCAGCTGGCCTCAGGTGCCGCACCCGACGTCGTCTCCATGCACTATTCGGCGATCTCCGATTACCAGAGCCGCGGCCTGATCGAGCCGATCGACGACGTGCTGGCAGCCCAGGGAGTCGCCCCCGAAAGCTTCACCGACGCCGGTCGCAACGGCGTCACCAAGGAAGGCAAGCTTTACGGTCTGCCTTTCGACAACTGGACCATGCTGTTCCACGTCAACCTGAACCTGATGAAGGAAGCGGGTCTCGTCAACGCCGACGGCACCCCCATCCTGCCGAAGTCGGGAGAGGAACTGATCGCCCAGGGCAAGCAGTTCAAGGAAAAGACCGGCAAGCCCTATTTGATCCAGATTTTCGCCAACGAGACGGCATCCTATTCCCGCGTTCTCTACACGCTGCTGCAGCAGCAGAACTCGGACTTCTTCGCCGATCCTACAGCGATCAAGCTCAACACACCCGAGGCCAAGGCGGCTGTCGAGCTGATGAAGGCCACCAAGGATCAGGGCATTTCGACGACCGGCCTCGACTATGCCGCTGCCGTATCGGGCTTCGCCAACGGCGAAGGCGGGATTGCCATCAACGGCACATGGCTGATCGGCGATTACGTCGCCCAGTCCGAAAAGGACGGTACGGCGCTGTCCAAGGGCTACACTGTCTATCCGATCCCGCAGCTCTTCCCGGGCCAGGACAGCACCTATGCCGACGGCCACAGCTGGGTGATGCCGAAGAAGGACCGCACACCCGAGCAGGTTGAGGCGATTGGCAAGCTCTTCAAGTTCTTGGCCGAGAACGACTTCCAGTGGGCCCGCACCGGTCACCTGCCGGCTGCCAAGGCCGTCTTCGATATGCCCGAATTCAAGGCGCTGCCGCATCGCGACAACATCGCGAAGATTGCCGAGACCGGCCGTCCCCTGCCGGCTGAGGTCCAGCGCCAGTTCCCGATCCAGGACATCATCGGCGAAGAAGTCGGCGCCGCCGTCAACGGCGACAAATCGGTCGACGAGGCACTCGCTGCCGCCGAAAGCCGCGTCAACGAGTTGCTCGGCGACCTCTGATCGATCGCCGCACCCTCAAGGCCTCCCTGGCCTGCCTCGCGCACCTCGGTGTGCGGGGCTCTTTATCTTGCATGGACCGTCGTTGATTGGACCGGGCAAGCGATCCCGCTGACGTGATCGAATCCGGCAATTCACCAGGCACGATCGGCTCCACCAACTCCACACTTCGGAATTCCGCAGCATTTCCACCTGCTGAGTGCGCTGACCGCCTATGCCAGCCTTCGCGGCTCAGCTTGCGACCAACACCTCGACGCCGCGGCGCTCGAATTCGCGCGCCACCCTGTCCGGAATTCCATCATCGGTGATCAACGACTGGATGACGTCGAGAGAGCCGAGGCGGGTGAAGGAGGAGCGGCCGATCTTGGTTGAGTCTGCCACCAGATAGACATGGGCTGTCGCCTTGATCATGGCTTCCTTGAGCTGCAGATCGGCAAAACTCGGATAGGTCAAACCGGCTTCCAGATCGACGCCCGCAGTGGCGAGGAAAAGCTTTCCGGCAAAGATATTGCTGAAGTATTCGACCGATTTGTCACCGGACAGAGACAGCGTCGGTGACTTGAACTGGCCGCCCGGCATATGGACGGCGAAGGTCGGCACAGCCCCCAGGATGATCGCGATATTGAGTGCGTTGGTGATCAGGGTCAGGTTGCGACGGTTCGTCAACCGCATTGCGATTTCGGTCGTCGTCGTCCCGGCATCAAGGATCAATGTCTCGCCATCCTTGACCAGTCCTGCTGCCAGGGCGCCAATCTTGCGCTTCTTGTCCATGTTCTCCTGGTGATGGAGCGTCATGGTGCCAATCTGCGGTGCCACCGAGTTCAGATAGGCGCCGCCATGCTCACGGGTGATGAAGCCCTCGTTCTCCAGACGCTCGAGATCCTGGCGGATTGTCGCCTCCGAGACATGGAACGCGGCTGCAAGTTCACGCACACGGGCGGATCCCTCTTCCTGCAGCCACTCAAGGATACGGCGTCGGCGCGGCTCGGAGAGCAAGCCGACCATGGATTCGGAAGCATCGTTTTCTGTCTTCGCGTCCATGTCCCGACAAACCTCGAATTTCGCAAGCAATCAGCAGTGTTTCGATCTTAACCCACGGCTCCCTTACAACAAGTGCCCGCCGGTTGAAATCCTCATCACGCCTGGCTCTGCAGCACCACCCGGGCCTGCAGTTTCTGCTGCACCTGGTCAACCACGACGGCGGCGATGATGACGAGCCCCTTGATGACAGTCTGCCAGAAGGAAGAGACACCCATCATGATCAGACCATCGGCCAGGATGCCGATTACGAAGGCACCCACGATCGTCCCACCGATCCGGCCGCGCCCACCGGACATGGATGTCCCACCCAGAACGGCAGCAGCAATCGCGTTGAGTTCGAAGGTCTCACCCGTCGCCGGATGGCTCGCCTGCAGCTGCGAGGCGATGATGAGGCCAACCAGCGCGGCACAGAAGCCGGAGAACATGTAGACGAAGAGCTTGATGCGATCGACATTGACGCCGGACAGGGCAGCCCCGCGCTCGTTGCCACCGACCGCATAGATGTGGCGGCCAAGCGGTGTCCGTGTCGCAAGATAGGCGGCGGCAAGCGCGACGACGACCATGATCCACACCGAGAGCGGAAACCCGAGCAAGGTCCCCGAGCCGATCAGCTTGAAGGTGTCAGACCCATAGTCCGGATTGCCGGCAAGGTTCGGGAAGGTCCGCCCCTCGGAAAAAAGCAGGGCCGCGCCCCGGGCAACGTAGAGCGTGCCAAGAGTCGCGATGAAGGGCGCGACATTGAGCTTGGTAATCAGCAGCCCGTTGATCAACCCGATGAGAACCCCGACAACCGCGACGATCAGGCAGATCTCGATGGTGTTGAACTGCAGGCTCCAGCCGATCTGCAGGTCGATGCCATAAAGCACCAGCCAGCCGGCGACCATGGCACACAGGCCGACGATCGAGCCCACAGAAAGGTCGATGCCACCCGACACGATGACGAAGGTCATGCCGATCGCAAGCAGGGCGTTCAGTGCCACATGCTTCGAAATGATCAGCATGTTCGCCCCGGTCAGAAAGTTCGGCGCCGCGAACGCGAAGAAGGCAAACACCAGGATCAGGGCCACGAAGGTGCGCATCTTCAGGAGAAGCAGCAGCATCGAGGTTTGCGACGACGGGCCGGCGACCTTGCTGCCTTGGGCGGTGACGGGACTGCTCATGAGGATTTGACCTTGTTCAGATTGGGCGTGGCGGCGGAAATGACGTCCGCTGCGGCGGCACCGGCCGGAAAGTCACCGGTCAGCCGGCCATTCGCCATAACGAGAATGCGATCGGAGAGGGCAAGCACCTCTTCCAGATCGGACGTGACAAAGAG
>JARXAK010000146.1 GCA_029865885.1 Rhizobium sp.
GCTTGTGCGAGTGGCGGGGACGACATGACAGATCAGCAGGGGAGCGGCCTGATGGACCGCCCAGTGGCGACGAAGGAGCGACCGACGCTCAAGACAATCGCCTTCATGACCGGCCTCGGCATCACCACCGTGTCACGGGCGCTGAAGGACGCTCCCGACATCGGCGCCGAGACCAAGGAACGGGTGCGCATGGTCGCGCGCCAGCTGGGTTACCAGCCGAACCGCGCGGGCGTGCGCCTGAGAACCGGCAAGACCAATGTCATCGCGCTGGTGCTCGGCATCGACGAGGAAATCCTCGGCTTTTCCAACCAGATGGTCGTCGGCATCTCGGAGGTTCTCTCAGGCACGCCCTACCATATCGTGGTGACGCCGCATGCCCATACCAAGGACCCGATGCTGCCGGTGCGCTACATCCTCGAGACCGGTTCAGCGGACGGCGTGATCATCTCGCGCACGGAGCCGGACGATGCCCGTGTGCGCCTGTTGACCGATCAGAACATGCCCTTCGTCACCCATGGGCGCACCGACATGGGCATCGCGCATCCCTATCACGACTTCGACAACGAGGCGTTTGCGTTTGAAGCGGTTGAGCGACTGGTGAAGCGCGGTCGCAAGCGGCTGGCACTCCTGCCGCCGCCGAGCAAGCTCACCTATTACCAGCATACCTTCGACGGCTTCATGCGCGGCCTGAAGGCTTTCGGCGCCGAGGAAGTGCCGCTGCACATCAACATCGACGCCTCGCTCGGCCAGATCCGGTCGGCAGTCGAGGCGCTGATGCGGGGACCGGACGCGCCGGACGGACTGATCTCGTCCTCCGGCAGCAGCGCGATTGCCGCCAATGCCGGGATCGAGGCTGCGGGCAAGCGCGTCGGGGTCGAGATCGATCTCGTCGCCAAACAGGGAACGCCGATCCTCAACTGGATACGTCCTGATATCATCGCCGTCTATGAAGACGTACGCCAGTCGGGCCGAGAACTGGCCAAGGCGGTGATTGCCCGCATCGATGGCGTTGATCCGGAACTCTTGCAGAGCGTCAGCGAACCGCGCTGGGAATAGCCTTTACGACTGGCGGCGAGCAGATCCCGGACAGGCCGGGGGCTGATCAGGCATAGGACGGACGCTGCCCGTCGGTCCAGACAACCACGGAATTGCGGCCGTTGACCTTGGCGGTATGCAGCGCGGCATCTGCCCGCTTCAGCAACTCGTCCGCCGTCACCTGCATCGCACCATGGGCGACACCGACGCTGACGGTGACCGGCACGAGTTCGCCGCCAAGGAAGAACATCTGCTGTTCGACGCTGTCATGGATGATATGACCGAGCTTCTCGGCTTCCTCGACCTTGCAGAAGGGCACATAGGCGGCGAATTCCGCACCGGCCAGACGTCCGAGCAGCGCGTGTTCGGGCAATTCGCGCAGGATGAGTTCGGCGCAGGTCTTCAGCACCTCGTCACCGCCGGAATGCCCAAAGCGGTCATTGATGCGCTTCACCTGGTCGACATCGACATAGAGGAAGGCGCCCTCCCCGCGCACCTTGGTCGATAGCGTCTGCAGCATGTCGAGAAAGGTGAAGCGGTTGGCAAGGCCGGTCAGCGTATCGGTCGCAGCCGCCCAGCGATGTTCCACCAGCAACCGGTCGCGCACCAGCAGGAACAGAAAGAGCGGTGCAATCACAGCGTGAACGAAGACAGCGAGCAGGACGACGGTAAGCCAGAATGGTGCTGTCGTGGCCAGCTCGCCTGATGTCAGGGGCCAGACATAGGCAAGCAGGCTCGCAATCAGCAGAACCGCGGACAGTGCCGCGAACCATCGATAGGTGAAGGGTCGGTTCGACAACCGCTCCTCCCTCTCCGACGCCTTGAGCTCCCAGGCCGCAAGGCCGGTATAGATGGCGCCGACGACAGCGGCGGCGAGGAAGCGCGCGGTCACATTCTCCTGCAGCAGCGGCACCGACGCCGAGAGCAGGAAGTATGCCAGGGGTCCGGCTGCGGCAAGCTTGAAATCGAGCGCGCGGTGGTCGAAAGCGCGCATCGCCTGCCAGGCCAATGCGGCCCCCAGGAGAAGAAGCGTCTGTGCCAGCCCGACCGTGACGAGATCAAAACGGACCTGCGAAAAAGCAGAAAGCAGCGCACCGACCGATGCCAGCCCCGACGCTGCCGCAAGCAGAGCGAATTCGTTGCGCTTCGGCTCCTGGCGCCAATGCCGGGCATAGAGAAGCGCAAAGACTGCCAGGACCGCAAAAGCACCGATCGCGAGCGTGGAAAAGTTAACGTCTACCATCATCAACAGCCTGAAATACGAGCAAAATTGTTAACTGCAACCGCAAACTAGGCGACAGGCGTTAACTCAAAGGTAAACGAAACGGTACGATTTTAACCAATCCAGCCGGTGCATCCCTTCATTCACAGGGCAATTGCACGACGGTCACCGCCGATGACGAGCGAGCCGCTGCAGCAAGGACCCAGCGTGAAGCGCAGCTTGAAACGCCAACGAAAAGAGGCCCGATATCGCGGGATATCGGGCCTCAATCTCTCATGTCTTGCCAAATCGATCAGAACTGGCCGGCCCAGGGGCCGTGATGCATGTCCTTGCCGTCGAGGCGGTCGAAGCCATGCGCGCCGAAGAAGTCGCGCTGCGCCTGGATGAGGTTGGCCGTGCCACGACCACGACGATAGGTGTCGAAGTAGGAGAGCGCCGAGGCGATGGCCGGAACCGGAAGGCCGGAGAGTGCGGCATGGGCGACGACCCGGCGAAGCGCCCCGTCGGTTTCCTTGACCATGGCCGCAAAGGCAGGCGTCACGACGAGGTTCGCGACGTTCGGGTCCTTGGTGAAGGCCGAGGTGATCTCGTCGAGGAACTGTGAGCGGATGATGCAGCCGGCGCGCCAGATGCGGGCAATCGTCGGCATGGGCAGCGACCAGTTGAATTCGGCAGACGCGGCAGACATCACCGCAAACCCTTGCGCGTATGCCGCGATCTTGGCGGCAAGCAGCGCGTTTTCCAGGTCGGCGATGAAGGCGGCCTTGTCCTTGGGCGTCTCTGCGAGCGCCGGCAGGCCGAAGAGCTTTTCGGCGGCCAGACGCTCTTCGCGCAGCGACGACAGAACACGGCCGGCAACGGCAGCCTCAATGCCACCAGCGGCAATGCCAAGGTTCTGCGCTTCGATGGCAGACCACTTGCCGGTGCCCTTCTGGCCGGCAGCATCAACGATCACATCGACCATCGGCGTGCCGGTTTCCGGATCGGTGGCCTTCAGCACCTTCTCGGTGATCTCGATCAGGTAGGAGTTGAGGCGGCCCTTGTTCCACTGACCGAAGATCTCGCCGATCTCGGCCGCCGACATCTTCAGGCCGTCACGCAGGATGCCGTAGATCTCGGCGATCATCTGCATGTCGGCATATTCGATGCCGTTGTGGATGGTCTTGACGAAGTGGCCGGCGCCATCGGTGCCGAGCCAGGCGACGCAGGCCTCGTCGTTGAACTTGGCGGCGATCGAGGTCAGTACCGGTTCGACGCGCTTCCAGCTCTCCTCGGTGCCACCGACCATGATCGAGGGACCGTGGCGGGCACCTTCTTCACCGCCGGATACACCCATGCCGATAAAGGTGAAATCGGTGCCGGCGAGCTTTTCGAAGCGGGCGACGGTGTCGCGGAAGTTCGCATTGCCGGCATCGATCATGATGTCGTTCTTCGAAAGATACGGCATGAGGGCCGCGATCTGCTGGTCGACGGCCTCGCCGGCCTTGATCATGATGATGATCGGCCGCGGCGGGCGGATGGCGGCAACGAATTCTTCGATCGTGTGGCAACCGATGATGCGGTCGGCGAGCTCGCCGGCTTCACCGAGGAATTCATCGGTGCGCGCAGGCGTCCGGTTGAAAACCGCAATGCGATTGCCCTTCTCGGCAATGTTGAGCGCCAGATTGGAGCCCATCACTCCAAGACCGATCAGTCCGATTTCCGCTTGCTGCACGATGAAGCCTCCGCATGCAAATTTATGGATGCGGCTTTCTCGCATCCGCAAAGGCATGCGGCAAGAGTCAAATTTGACCGTTCGGTAAACGCTTCATCAAGTGTCGGGCTTGTCATCGCCGTCAGAGATTACCCGCCAGGCAGCACCGTCGAGGTCCTCGTACTGGCCGCTCTTCAGCGACCAGAGAAAAGCAAAGAGACCGAGACCACCGAGGAAGAGCGCGATGGGGATCAGGAAAATCAGCATGTTCATGCGGCGATCCTCGCACCCTCTGCCGCATCTGTCGATGCGGACGTGGCAGCGCCACCGGCAAGCCCCGTCTCATCCAGCGAAAGCCGGTTGAGCCGGAGCGCATTGGCGACGACGATGATCGACGAGGTCGACATGGCCACCGCCGCAATCAGCGGGGTGGCGTAGCCGAGAAGCGCGATCGGCACGGCAATCACGTTGTAGCCGATGGCCAGTGCAAAGTTTTCGCGGATCAGCCGGCCCGCACGGCGCGAGGCTTCGATCGCAAAGGGCACGGCTTCCAGCCCGTCGCGCATGAAGACGAAGTCGGCCGCCTGGCGCCCGACATCGGCGGCGGTGGCCGGTGCCATGGAGACATAGGCGGCCGACAGCGCCGGCGCATCATTGATGCCGTCGCCGACCATCAGCACGCGGCGGCCACGGGCGGCGGCATCGGCGCAGGCTTCTGCCTTCTCGCGCGGGCTGAGACCCGCCCTCCAGTTGTCGATGGCGAGATCGGCGGCGAGCTTGGCCACGACGGGCGCCCGGTCGCCCGAGAGAATGCCGAGGTCGAGCCCCGACTGCCTGAGGGCATCGATCGATGAACGGGCCCGTGGCCTGAGCATATCCTCGAACAGGAAGGTCCCGCGTTCGACGCCATCCAGCGACAGGACGACCTCGGAATAGGGCTTGTCATCCGTCTTGACGGCCTCTGTGACACAGGCAAAACGGCGGTTGCCGAGGCGCCAGACGCCCTCCTCCGTCTCCGCTTCGACACCGGCGCCCGGCACTTCCCGCACGGTCGCAAAACCCCGCGGCTGGCCGCCATAGGCAGCCCAGAGTGCCCGCGACAACGGATGGCGGGAATGCGCGGCGAGACCTGCGGCGACGGCGAAGGCGACAGGCTCGAGCCGCGCGGGATCGACAAGGCGCGGGCGACCGAGTGTCAGCGTGCCGGTCTTGTCGAAGGCGACGGCCTCGATCTCGGCCAACCGCTCCATGGCGGAACCGTCCTTGACCATGACGCCCGCCTTGAACAGGCGGCCAGCGGCGACAACCTGGACCACAGGCACGGCAAGACCGAGCGCACAGGGGCAGGTGATGATCAGAACGGCGATGGCAACCATCATCGCATGTTTCCAGTCGCCGTCGTAAAGCCCCCAGGCGACGAAGGAGGTGATCGCAAGGAGGTGGACTGCCGGCGAATAGTATTGCGCGGCGCGATCGGCGATGCGGCGGTACCGCGCCCTGCCCCCTTCGGCAGCTTCCATCAGATGGATGATTTCGGCGAGGAACGAGTTCTGGGCGGTGGCCGTGGCACGCACGGTCAGCGAGCCCGTCAGGCTGAGCGTGCCGGCCTGGATGTCCGAGCCGGGACGGACAGAGACCGGCGCGCTTTCGCCATTGACGATCGACATGTCGAGATCACTCTCGCCGAAGACGACGACACCATCGACGGGAATGCGGTCACCCGCTGATATCGCGACCTGATCGCCGACACGGATCTCATCCACGGCGCGATATTCGCGCGAGCCGTCTTCGGCGAGCACCATGGCACCGCGCGGATTGAGGCGGGCAAGGCCGCTGATCGCGGAGCGGGCCCGATCACGCATGATGTGGTCGAGCGTGCGCCCGATCAACAGGAAGAAGAGCAGCGACGCCGTTGCATCGAAATAGGCGTGTTCGCCGTGATGGATGGTTTCCCAGAGCGAGGCGAAATAGGAGAGCGTGATGCCGATCGCGATCGGCACATCCATGTTGGTGCGCCCGTGGCGGTGCGCGTTCCAGGCCGATTCGT
>JARXAK010000224.1 GCA_029865885.1 Rhizobium sp.
GAATTCCGCTGGGAAGACCAGTTCAATCTGTCGCTCGACCCGGAAACGGCGCGCTCGATGCATGACGAGACCCTGCCGAAGGAGGCGCACAAGGTCGCGCATTTCTGCTCGATGTGCGGGCCGAAATTCTGCTCGATGCGCATCTCGCATGACATCCGCGCCGAGGCCCAGAAGGAGGGTCTGACTGCCATGGCGGAAAAATACCGCGCCGGCGGCGATCTCTACATGACGGCAGAGGAGATCGCGGCACTTGGGGCGGGAGAGCGGCCATGACCATCCTCGTGAAAGGCGCCGGTGTCGCGGGGCTGGCGACGGCCTTGGAACTGGCGCGCAGGGGTATCCCTGTCGAAGTCGTGGAGCGCCGGGCCGATATCGGGCTTGGCGCCTCCCATTGGGCGGGCGGTATGCTCGCCCCCTATTGCGAGCGGGAGGCGGCGGAAGAGATCGTGCTGACATCGGGCCTTTCCGCTGCCGACTGGTGGGACGAGGCCATGCCCGGTCTTGTCCAGCGCCGGGGCACGCTGGTGCTGGCCAACCCGCGTGATCTCGCCGACCTCAAGCGCTTTGCGACCCGCACGCGCGGCCATCGCTGGCTGGGCGAGGACGAGATCGCAGAGCTTGAGCAGGATCTCAGAGGGCGTTTCGGCAGTGGCCTCTTCTTTGCAGAGGAGGCCCACCTCGATCCGCGCAAGGCGTTGCGGGGTCTGTATCAGGCGGCACGCCAACTCGGTGTCTCCTTCCGCTTCGGGGAAGAGGCCGGCGATGCGGGAGGCTATGCGAGCGTCGTGGATTGCCGGGGGCCGCAGGCGATCGGTGGGATCGACGGATTGCGCGGCGTGCGCGGCGAGATGCTTTATCTGGAGACGGGTGAGGTCAGCCTCTCCCGTCCGGTGCGCCTCCTGCATCCCCGCCACCCCCTCTATATCGTGCCGCGCGGCAACGGGCTGTTCATGCTGGGCGCGACCATGATCGAGACTGAGGATGACGGACCGATCACCGCGCGTTCGATGATGGAACTGCTCAACACCGCCTATGCGCTGCACCCGGCCTTTGCCGAGGCGCGCATCGTGGAAACGGGCACCGGCATCCGACCGGCTTTCCCGGACAATGTACCCCGCCTCATCGAAACATCCGAGGGACTGGCAGTCGCCGGCATGCATCGCCACGGTTTTCTGCTGGCTCCAGCACTTGCGCGAAAAGCGGCAGACAGGCTGACGACCATCCGTACATCAGAGAGAAGGAGGAGCGCATGAAGCTCACCGTCAACGGAGAAGCCCTGGAGCTTGATGCCGGCAACCTCGCCGATCTGCTGGCCAAGCTCGACTATGAGGGCGACTGGCTGGCAACCGCCGTCAATGGCGACCTCGTCCATCGCGAGGAACGCGCCGTCCATCCCTTGAAGGAGGGCGACCGGATCGAGATCCTCTCGCCCATGCAGGGAGGTTGAGATGACACTCGAACTCTACGGCAAGACAGTCTCCTCGCGCCTGCTCCTCGGCACCGCACGCTACCCCTCGCCAGCGATCCTGGCCAAGGCCGTGCGGCGATCGAAAACCGAAATCGTCACCGTCTCTCTGCGCCGGGAAACCGCAGGCGGCAAGGCGGGCGGGGCCTTCTTCCAGCTGATCCGCGATCTCGGCGTGAATGTGCTGCCCAACACCGCCGGCTGCCACAGCGCCCGCGAAGCGGTGCTGACGGCAAAGATGGCGCGCGAGGTCTTTGGCACCAGCTGGATCAAGCTCGAGGTGATCGGCCATCACGACACGCTGCAGCCGGATGTTTTCGAGCTGGTGGAAGCGGCGAAGATCCTTGTTGCCGAGGGATTCGAGGTTTTCCCCTACACGACAGACGATCTGGTGGTCGGCGAGAAGCTGCTCGCCGCAGGCTGCCGCGTGCTGATGCCCTGGTGCGCCCCGATCGGCAGCGCCATGGGGCCGCAGAATCTGCCGGCACTCAAATCCATGCGGGCGGAATTTCCCGACGTGCCGCTGATCGTCGATGCCGGCATCGGGCGTCCCTCCCACGCGACAGCGGTGATGGAACTCGGCTATGACGCCGTGCTGCTCAACACCGCCGTCGCCAGCGCCGGCGATCCGGCTGATATGGCAGAGGCTTTTGCCAAGGCGATCGAGGCAGGACATATCGCGCATGAAGCCGGCATGCTGGAACCGCGCGATATGGCCGTGCCATCCACCCCTGTCATCGGCAAGGGGGGCTTCGCATGAAGCTCGATCCCTTCTACCTCATCGTCGACAGCGCAGACTGGATCGAGCGGCTTGTGCCGCTGGGGATCAAACTGGTGCAGCTGCGGATGAAGGACGTCGAGGAAAGCGTGCTTCGCCAGCACATCCGCCGCGCCCGGCAATGCTGTGCCGATCATGGCTGCCAGCTCATCGTCAACGACTTCTGGCAGATCGCCATCGACGAGGCCTGCGACTTCGTCCATCTCGGCCAGGAGGATCTGGCAACGGCCGATCTCGCAGCGATCCGCAGCGCGGGCCTGAAGCTCGGCCTCTCGACGCATGATGAGGCCGAACTCGAAACCGCGCTCGCCGCCAAGCCTGATTATGTTGCCCTCGGCCCCGTCTATCCGACGATCCTGAAAAAGATGCCCTGGGCCCCGCAGGGCCTGGAACGGCTGACCATGTGGAAAGAAAAGATCGCCCCCCTGCCCCTGGTCGCGATCGGCGGGCTGCGTCCTGACCGGCTTCCCGGTGTCTTTGCAGCAGGTGGCGACAGTGCGGCGGTGGTCACCGACATCACGCTCAATGCCGATCCGGAGGCGCGAACCCGGGAATGGCTTGAAGTGACCGAGCCATGGCGTTGACCATGCACGCGCGGTTTTGGTCGCTCTACTGGTAATTTGGCTGTATTTCCGCCATATAGGCTGGAAACGCAGCTTTCTGGAGTGACGATGTCGGATCGGGTCGAATTCGCTAGGATGAACGGGCTTGGAAACAAGATCCTGGTCGTCGACATGCGCGGTCGCACCGACCGGGTAACACCGGCTGCCGCCGTTGCACTCGCCGCTGACCCGGCGACTGCCTTCGACCAGATCATGGCGATCCACGATCCGAAACTCGACGGCACCGACGCCTATATCGACATCCTGAACTGCGATGGCTCGAAGGCGCAGGCCTGTGGCAATGGCACCCGCTGCGTGGTGCAGGCGCTCGCCAGCGAAACCGGCCGCAAGAGCTTCACCTTCCAGACCATTGCCGGCATCCTGAACGCCGTTGAACATGCGGATGGGACGATCTCCGTCGACATGGGCAAGCCGGTCTTTGCCTGGGACAAGATCCCGCTCTCGGAAGAATTCCACGACACCAGCCGCATCGAGTTGCAGATCGGCCCGATCGACGCGCCGATCCTGCATTCACCCTCGGCCATGTCGATGGGCAATCCGCATGCCGTCTTCTGGGTCGATCGCGATCCGATGACCTATGATCTGGAACGCTTCGGTCCGCTTCTGGAAAACCATCCGATCTTCCCGGAAAAGGCCAATATCACGCTGGCCCATGTCACCTCGAAGACGACCATGATCACGCGCACCTGGGAGCGCGGCGCTGGCCTGACGCTTGCCTGCGGCTCTGCCGCCTGCGCCGCTGGCGTGTCTGCTGCGCGCACCGGCCGCACCGAACGCAAGGTGACGATTACGGTGGCGTCGAGCCCCAATCGCGGCACGCTGACCATCGACTGGCGGCCAGACGACAAGGTCGTGATGACCGGTCCCGCCGAATGGGAATGGTCCGGCACGGTTGATCCGGTGACCGGCGGCTGGCAGCGCGATATGAGCGCCGATGCAGAGGCCGCCACCCCGTGACTTCCGTGCAAAAGGGTTCTGTCGAGGTCATCACCTTCGGCTGTCGCCTGAACACCTATGAATCCGAGGTTATGAAAGCCGAGGCCGCCAAGGCCGGCCTCGACAACGCCATCCTCGTCAACACCTGTGCGGTCACCTCCGAGGCCGTGCGCCAGGCCCGCCAGGCGATCCGCCGGGCACGCCGGGAGAACCCTGAGGCCCGCATCATCGTCACCGGTTGCGCGGCCCAGACGGAAGCGCAAAACTTCGCTGATATGCCCGAGGTCGACGCTGTCCTCGGTAACGAGGAAAAGCTCAAGGCCGAGCACTACCGCCGCCTGCCGGATTTCGGTGTCTCGGCAGAAGAAAAGGTTGCCGTCAACGACATCATGAGCGTGACCGAGACGGCACCGCAGATGGTGGCCCATATCGACGGCCATGTGCGCGGTTTCCTGCAGGTGCAGAATGGCTGCGATCACCGCTGCACCTTCTGCATCATCCCCTATGGCCGCGGCAATTCGCGCTCCGTGCCGATGGGCGCCGTCGTCGAGCAGGCGCGCAAGCTCGTCGAAAACGGCTATCGCGAGGTGGTGCTGACCGGAGTGGATGCAACGAGTTATGGCGCGGACCTGCCCGGCAATCCGACGCTCGGCCTTCTCGCCAAGACACTGCTGAAACAGGTGCCGGATATCCTGCGCCTGCGCCTCTCTTCGATCGACAGCATCGAGGCCGACAGCCACCTCTTCGACCTGATTGCCGACGAGCCGCGTTTCATGCCGCATCTGCACCTCTCGCTGCAGCATGGCGACGACATGATCCTGAAGCGTATGAAGCGGCGGCATTCGCGCGCCGATGCGCTTGCCTTTGCAGGGCAGGTCCGGCGGCTGCGCCCCGGTTTTGCCTTTGGCGCCGACATGATCGCCGGTTTCCCGACGGAGACCGAGGAGATGGCGGCAAACTCCGCGCGTCTTGCCGAGGAGATCGGCATCGCGCATCTGCATGTCTTTCCCTACAGCCCCCGCCCCGGCACGCCGGCGGCTCGCATGCCGCAACTCGACCGGGCACTCGTGAAGGCACGTGCGGCAGACCTTCGCGCGGTGGCCGAAAGATTGCAGGCTGTGCATCTGGCATCGCATGTCGGCACACGCCAGAAGCTGCTGGTCGAGCGCAATGAAATGGCGCATACGGAAGACTTCACCCTCGTTGCAGCGCCCGGCATGAAACCCGGCAGCCTAATCGAGGTCTCGATCGGCGGCCACACCGGCCGCCATCTGACGATTGCATCGGCAGCGGCTGACGCGGCTGCCTGACAGACGGATTAGAGTGACCATGGCCCTCGGCTTCATCAAGAAAGTCTTCACCTTCGGCAAGGAGAAGCCGGCAGAAACGCCTGCAGCGCCGGCGGAGCTGACGGCCGAGGAAAAGGCTGCGATTTCGGCGGAAAGCGAGCCGAAGGGTCGCGACGAAGACCTTCCCCTAGCAGAGGATCCGGTTCTCGCCGAGGAAATGGAAACGGCCGGCGGACCGGCGGATGATCTTTCGCCAGAAGATCTCTCCATGGTGCCGCTAGACTTGCTCGAGGCGGAAGCCGAGGAAGAGAAAGCCGACGAGCCGGAAGCAGAAGGTCAAGCCGCGGCCGTCTCGGATCTTGCATCGGAACCCGTTGTCCCCGTTCTGCCCAAGGGTTTCGCCACCGCTGAGACCAGGGCGCCAGAACCCGAAGCCCCTGCCCCGGCAGAGAAACTGAGCTGGTTCCAGCGCCTGAAAGCCGGCCTCTTCCGCACCTCCTCGCAGCTGACGAGCCAGATCACCGCGCTCTTCACCAAGCGCAAGCTGGATGACGAGACGCTGGAGGAGCTGGAAGATCTGCTCATCCAGGCCGACCTCGGCGTCGAAACGGCCCTTCGCGTCACCGACACGCTGGCCTCCGAGCGTTACGGCAAGGATGTGACCGGCGAGGACGTGACCAAGATCATGGCGACCGAAATCGTCAAGGTGCTGAAGCCGGTCGCCAAGCCGCTAGCCCTTGATCTCAGCCACAAGCCGCATGTCATTCTCGTCGTTGGCGTCAACGGCACCGGCAAGACGACCACGATCGGCAAGCTCGCGGCGAAACTCTCGGGCTCGGGTCTCAAGATTATGCTCGCAGCCGGCGACACCTTCCGCGCAGCCGCCATCGAGCAGCTGAAGATCTGGGCCGACCGTACCGGCTCGACCTTCATCGGCACAAAGCTTGGCGCCGATGCCGCAGGCCTTGCCTATGAAGCCTTCGAACGCGCCAAGGCCGAGAAAGCCGACGTGCTGATCATCGACACCGCCGGCCGCCTGCAGAACAAGGCGGAACTGATGGCTGAACTCGAAAAGATCGTCCGCGTGCTCGGCAAGCTCGATCCGGATGCGCCGCATACCGTGCTGCAGACGCTGGATGCCACGACAGGCCAGAATGCCCTGCAGCAGGTCGAGATCTTCCGCAATGTCGCGGGCGTCAACGGCCTGATCATGACCAAACTCGACGGCACGGCGCGCGGCGGCATCCTTGTTGCGATCGCCGCCAAACACAAGCTGCCGGTTTATTTCATCGGCGTCGGCGAAGGCATCGACGACCTCGAACCCTTCGAGGCCGAAGACTTCGCCAGCGCCATTGCCGGCATCGCGCGCTGAGCGCCGGAAACTTTAGGGAACGACATCATGTCGGATACATCCACCGATACCCAGGCCTCCAAGGCCGAAAAGCAAAACCCCGTCCTGAAGATGGCGCTCGAACTCGGGCCGCTCCTGATCTTCTTTTTCGGAAACCTGCGCGGCGAGTGGCTGGCCAGGACATTTCCGGAGCTGACCGCAATCGGCGGCCCGCTCTTGATCGCGACCGCCCTTTTCATGGTCGCGACAGTCCTTTCGCTTGTTATCTCGAAGATCGTCTTCAAACACCTGCCGGTCATGCCCTTTGTCTCGGGCCTTGTCGTTCTGGTCTTCGGCGGGTTGTCGATCTGGCTGCAGGACGAAACCTTCATCAAGATGAAGCCGACGATCGTCAACACGCTCTTCGGCGTCACTCTGCTGGGTGGCCTTGCCTTCGGCACCTCGCTGCTGGGCTACGTGTTCAACGCCGCCTTCCAGCTGGACGCGGAAGGTTGGCGCAAGCTGACGCTGCGCTGGGGCATCTTCTTCCTCTTCCTGGCGGTCTTGAACGAGGTTGTCTGGCGCAACTTCTCCGATGATGTCTGGGTCAGCTTCAAGGTCTGGGGCACCATGCCCATCACCATCCTGTTCACGCTGGCGCAGATGCCGCTGATCATGAAGCACTCGCTGGAAGACAAGGAAGAGACATGAACGGCATGACCAGCCAGGGCAGAGAAAACGCCACAACGCGTTTCTGGTTGGCTCTGACCTTCGTCATCATCCTGGTTCAGGTCGTCTCCCAGTACCTCATGGGCCGCATCTGGATCTGCGAATGCGGCTATGTGAAGCTCTTCGAAGCCGGCGTGAACACACCCGGCAATTCGCAGCATCTCTTCGACTGGTACACGCCGTCCCACATCATCCATGGTTTCCTGTTTTATGGCCTGGGCTGGCTGGTGATGCGCAAGCAGCCGATCACCGCGAAGCTGGCGCTCGGAGCCCTGATCGAGGCAGCCTGGGAGATCCTCGAGAATTCGCCTATTGTCATCGATCGCTATCGCACCGCGACCATGGCGATCGGCTATACCGGCGACAGCATCCTGAATTCAGGCATGGACATGCTGGCGATGATCGCCGGCTTCTTCTTCGCCGCCCGCATGCCCGTATGGCTGACTGTTGTGATCGCGCTCGGCTTCGAGGTTCTGACGGCATTCGTCATACGGGACAATCTGACCCTCAATGTCCTGATGCTCGTCTGGCCGGTCGAGGCCGTGAAGACCTGGCAGGGAGCGCTCTGACCGAGACGCCTCAACCCTTGGTCAGCGCCTTTTCGATCGCCGGCATCAGCTGCGTCTGAAAACTCTCTGGATCGAAGGGCCCGACCTTCTTGTAGAGGATCGTGCCATCAGGACCGACGAGATAGCTTTCCGGAATACCATAGACACCCCAGTCGATCGCCGCCTTGCCATTCGGATCGACACCGATGGCCGCGTAAGGGTTGCCGAGTTCGCCCAGGAACCTCAGCGCATTGTCATTCCGGTCCTTGTAATTGATCCCGACGACATTGACGCGAGGATCCTTGGAGAGCTCCAGAAGCATCGGGTGTTCCTGGCGGCAGGGCACGCACCACGAGGCAAACACATTAACCAGCGTCAGCTTGCCCGAAATGGCAGCCGTCGTCAGCGCCGGGCGCTCGGAGCCATCAAGGGCAGCAAGCTTAAGCATCGGCGCCTTTGTGCCGAGCAGAGCAGACGGGATCTCGGAGACATCCCGACCCGATTGCAGCTGGGTCATGAAGACGGTCGCGAGGCCGGCGAACAGGACGAGCGGCAGGGCTGCGATGACAAAGCGCCCACGCCCTTTGGCGGCGGACGCAGCATTGCTATCGCCATTCTCGATCATGCCTTTGTGTCCTGCGGCGACGCTGTCGAACGCCGGCGAATGCCTTGGGATTCGAGCGTCTTCAGTTCGTTCTGGCGCGCCCGACCGTCGAGATAGATCCAGACGGTCAGGCTGAGACAGATCCCCGCCGTCAGCACATAGGAACCGATGACATAGAAGGCGTGGGTCATGCCTGATGCTCCCGACCGGCCTGGCGCGCCGCCAGGCGACGCTGGGCACCGACGCGCCGGCGCCAGATCTCGTTGCGCATCGCCATCAGGTGAAGCGTGAAGAAGAGAAGCGTGAAGGCGAACGCCATGACCAGCAGCGGCCAGAGGAACTCGGGATGGATCGTCGGCCCGTCGAGCCGCATGACACTTGCCGGCTGATGCAGCGTGTTCCACCAGTCGACCGAGAACTTGATGATCGGGATGTTGACGAAACCGACGAGGATCAAAACGGCACTGACACGCGCGGCCTTGGATGGGTCATCCATGGCGCGATTGAGCGCAATCAGGCCGAGATACATCAGGAACAGCACGAAGACCGAGGTGAGACGCGCATCCCAGACCCACCACGTACCCCACATCGGCTTGCCCCAGAGGGAACCGGTGACCAGCGCGATGAGGGTAAAGGCCGCACCAAGCGGGGCTGCGGCCTTGTGGCTGACATCCGCCAGCGGATGACGCCACACCAGCGTACCAATCGCCGAAAGGGCCATCACGGAATAACACATCATCGAGAGCCAGGCGGCAGGCACATGCACATACATGATGCGCACCGTGTCGCCCTGCTGGTAATCCGTCTCCGACATGAAGCCGAGATAGAGCCCCACAACGAAGAGGAGCACGGTTAATCCGGCAAACCACGGCAGGACTCTCTCGACAAAAGCGAGGAATCGCGTCGGATTGGCGAGGTCGATGATTTTGGTCACGGCGAGGCTATTGTCGGTCATAACCCGTTCTATCCTGTCTCAATCCCGCCTGCAATTGATCCTGGTCAAGCCGAAATGTCTCAGTCAGCCGAACTGCGCAGGGCCGCCGCCGCACCAACGGGTCCGATCACGGCAAAGAGAAGTGTGATGGCCGACAGGAACATGAACGGCGGCAGGAACGGGGCGGGATCTTCGACCGCCGCATAGGAGGCACTGACGCCGAAGATCAGGATCGGAACAGCGAGCGGAAGCACGAGGATGGAGACCAGCAAACCGCCGCGGGGCAGGGCGACCGCAACCGCAGCACCGGCAGCACCGATGAAGGTGATCGCCGGCGATCCCACCAGAAGCGTCAGCATCACGGCGCCGATGGCGACTTCGTCCATATTCATGAAGAGACCGAGCAATGGTGAGGCAATGACGAGTGGAAGTCCCGTCGCCACCCAATGGGCGAGGCATTTGACAAGCACCGTCAGCACCAGCGGTGTTTCCTGCATCAGGAGAACATCGAGTGAGCCGTCGTCGCGTTCTGCCTGAAACAGCCGGTCAAGCCCGAGCAGGGCGGAAAGCAGCGCCCCGATCCAGACGATAGCCGGGCCGATACGCGACAAGAGATTGAGATCCGGCCCAACGCCAAAGGGTATGACGGCAACGACGGTGGTGAAGAACAGGACGCCAATGAGCGCACCGCCGCCAGCACGAACGGAGAGTTTCATATCTCGCAGGAAGAGAGCCATCATGCGGAATACTCCATGTCGACACCATCAAAACCGAGCATCTCAAGACTGTGCGCGCCGTCGAGACCGAGGGGCTGATGCGTCGCGGCAAGCACGATGCCGCCCGCTTGGCGATGGCGCTGCACAAGGTCTTCAAACATGGCATCGGCTCGCCGATCGAGAGCGGCGGTCGGCTCGTCCAGGATCCAGATGGGCCGATAGGCGACGAGGAGCCGCGCCATGGCGAATCGGCGCTGCTGTCCGGCGGAGAGGTAACCATAGGGCAGGTGGGTAATGCCGGTGAGCTCGACGGCCGCAGCAGCCTCCTCGACATCCAGGCTCTGCCCGCCATCGATATCGCCGAGAAAGGACTTCCAGAACGCAAGATTCTCGGCGACCGTCAGCTCCCGCTTCATCCCGTTGCGGTGGCCGAGATAGTGGCTGAATTCGCCAGCCGGCCGGATCTCCGAATCCAGGCCGGAAAGGCAGACCGCGCGGCCACTTTCCGGACGAAGCAATCCGGCAACGACACGCAAGAGCGTCGACTTACCAGAGCCGTTTCGGCCCGTCAAAACCAGCGCCTCTCCCGCAGTCAACGTAAAGGAAACATTAACGAAAATCAGATCCTCGCCACGGCGCGCTGAGAGATTTTCGGCTTCAAGCCTGATCATGGTCGCCTTCTGGCAGGATGAGGCCTGCCTCATAAAAAAATCCGATTTCGCCCTTCGTCGGTCTGGCGCCTTTCTTAGAAATTATCTATAAGACCTGCAACCACGCCAGCGGCCGGCGTGAAGTTCATCCTTGTGCCGAACTTGAACACCGCGAGGAGCGGTTTCACGCGCGGACAGCGGAAATGGTCGTACCCGCATCCTGATGTGCATGAAGTGCATGGGCGTCCGCACGATTGTGTTGGCTATCAGTTTCAAGCGGGGTTCTATCCGTGGCTAAATCTCTCGACAGCTTCAATTGCCGGTCGGTCTTGACCGTCGACGGCAAGGACTATGTCTACTACAGCATTCCGAAGGCCGAAGCGAACGGCCTTGCCGGTGTATCGAAGCTACCCTACTCGATGAAGGTGCTCCTCGAGAACCTGCTGCGCAACGAGGACGGTCGTTCCGTCAGCAAGGCAGACATCGAAGCCTGCGCCGCCTGGCTCGTCAACAAGGGCCTGACTGAAGCCGAGATCGCTTATCGTCCGGCGCGCGTCCTGATGCAGGACTTCACCGGCGTTCCCGCCGTTGTCGACCTCGCTGCCATGCGTGACGGCATCAAGAACCTCGGCGGCGATCCGGAAAAGATCAACCCGCTGGTTCCCGTCGACCTCGTCATCGACCACTCTGTTATCGTCGACGAGTTCGGCACGCCCCAGGCCTTTGCCCGCAACGTCGAGCTGGAATACCAGCGCAACGGCGAGCGCTACCGCTTCCTGAAGTGGGGCCAGCAGGCATTCAAGAACTTCCGCGTCGTTCCCCCGGGCACCGGCATCTGTCACCAGGTGAATTTCGAATATCTCGGCCAAACCGTCTGGACGAAGGACGAGGACGGCGAGACGATCGCCTATCCCGACACCTGCGTCGGCACCGACAGCCACACCACGATGATCAACGGTCTCGGCGTTCTGGGCTGGGGCGTTGGCGGTATCGAAGCTGAAGCCGCCATGCTCGGCCAGCCGGTATCCATGCTTCTGCCTGAAGTCATCGGCTTCAAGCTGACCGGCACGCTGAAGGAAGGCGTCACCGCGACCGACCTCGTGCTGACCGTCGTTCAGATGCTCCGCAAGAAGGGCGTCGTCTCCAAGTTCGTCGAATTCTACGGCTCGGGCCTCGACACGCTGCCGGTCGCAGACCGCGCAACGATCGGCAACATGGGTCCGGAATACGGCGCGACCTGCGGCTTCTTCCCGGTCGATCTGGCCACCGTTGGCTATCTCGACATGTCGGGCCGCTCCAAGGACCGCATCGCACTGGTCGAAGCCTATTCGAAGGCTCAAGGGATGTGGCGCGACAATGACGGCGCACAGCTCGTGTTCACCGACACGCTCGAGCTCGACCTCGGCGACGTCGTCCCGTCGATGGCCGGCCCGAAGCGTCCGGAAGGCCGTCTGCCGCTCGAAACCATCGCACCGAACTTCGCTTCCGCTCTCGAAGGCGACTACAAGAAGCCGGGCCAGCTGACCCAGCGCTGGGCCGTCGAAGGCACCGACTACGACCTCGGCCATGGTGACGTGGCGATCGCCGCCATCACCTCCTGCACCAACACCTCGAACCCGAGCGTGCTGATCGCAGCCGGTCTCCTGGCACGCAATGCCGTGGCCAAGGGCCTGAAGACCAAGCCGTGGGTCAAGACCTCGCTCGCACCGGGATCCCAGGTCGTTGGCGAATACCTCGAAAAGTCGGGCCTGCAGAAGGAACTCGACGCACTCGGCTTCAACCTCGTCGGCTTCGGCTGCACGACCTGCATCGGCAATTCCGGCCCGCTGCCGGGTCCGATCTCGAAGACGATCAACGACAAGGGCGTCATCGCTGCCGGCGTGCTCTCGGGCAACCGTAACTTCGAAGGCCGTATCTCGCCTGACGTCCAAGCCAACTACCTGGCCTCGCCGCCGCTCGTCGTCGCCTATGCACTCGCCGGTACGGTCCAGAAGGACCTGACCACTGAACCGCTCGGCGAAGACCGCGACGGCAATCCGGTCTACCTCAAGGACATCTGGCCGACCTCTGCCGAAGTGCAGGAATTCATCCAGAAGTATGTCACCCGCGCACTCTTCGAATCGAAGTATGCCGACGTCTTCAAGGGCGACGAAAACTGGCAGGCTGTCCAGGTTCCGGAAGGCCAGACCTATGCCTGGGACGACAAGTCGACCTATGTCCAGAACCCGCCCTACTTCGTCGGAATGGGCAAGACCGGTTCGGGCCTGAAGGACATCAAGGGCGCCCGCGTCCTCGGTCTCTTCGGCGACAAGATCACCACCGACCACATCTCTCCGGCCGGTTCGATCAAGGCGGCATCCCCGGCAGGCGCCTATCTGACGAACAACGGCGTGGCTGTCGCCGACTTCAACCAGTACGGCACGCGCCGTGGCAACCACGAAGTCATGATGCGCGGCACCTTCGCCAACATCCGCATCCGCAATCACATGCTCGGCCCGAACGGCAAGGAAGGTGGCTACACCATCCACTATCCGTCCAAGGACGAGCTGTCGATCTACGACGCGGCCATGATGTACAAGGAAGAGGGCGTTCCGCTGGTCATCTTCGCCGGCGTCGAATACGGCAACGGTTCGTCGCGTGACTGGGCTGCCAAGGGCACCAATCTTCTCGGCGTCAAGGCAGTCATCGCGCAGTCCTTCGAGCGTATCCACCGCTCGAACCTCGTCGGCATGGGCATCGTGCCCTTCACCTTCGAAGAAGGCACCACCTGGGCTTCGCTGAACCTGAAGGGCGACGAGATCGTCACGATCGAAGGCCTTGAAGGCGAGATCAAGCCGCGCGAGAAGAAGGTCGCCAAGATCACCTACGCCGACGGCACCGTGAAGGACGTACCGCTGCTCTGCCGCATCGATACGCTTGACGAAGTCACCTACATGAACAACGGCGGCATCCTGCAGACCGTTCTGCGCGACCTCGCCGCCTGATTGGCACGAAATTGACAGCGAAAGGTCGCCGGGCAACCGGCGGCCTTTTTCTATGGGGGCGATGGGCCCAATCTGATGCCGAAGTTTCACCCCATCGTGACTTCCCGCAGGACGCTGTTGGCGTTATCAGTGCTGCACTCAGGTGAAGGCATCTCGACAGCATGCGGCACACGATCGATAGAAAAACGGCAGGATGGCTCGCGACAGGGACGATGGTGGTCCTCGCTGCGCTCAGCCTTATCGCCTTCTCCAAAGAGACGTCTGCTGAGGAATTCGTCGAGCCGAAGGGTGTTGTCGAACTCTTCACCTCGCAAGGCTGCCGCTCCTGCCCCCCGGCTGATCGTGCATTTGAGCAACTGGTGCGTCAGGGCGATGTCGTGGCGCTCTCCTATCATGTCGACTACTGGAATTATCTCGGCTGGGCCGACACGCTCGCTTCCCCGGAGAATACCGAGCGGCAATATGCCTATTCAAAAGCCTTCGGCCGAAGTGGCGTTTACACGCCGCAAGCCGTGCTGAACGGCCGGGAGCATCTGAAGGGTACGGACGCGAGCGATATCGGCCAGCGCCTTGAGCGGCTTCAGGCCGCAGGTCAGGGTCTCCTGGTACCCATTCGAGCCTCCCGCCATGACGACCAACTGACGATCTCCGTTGGTGCAGGCCAGGGCAAGGCGAATGTGGTCGTGGTCTATTTCCGCCAGCACCAGACGGTCGAGGTTCTGAAGGGCGAGAATGTCGGCCAAAGTCTGGATTACTGGCACAGCGTGACCGATGTGCAGACAGTCGGCATGTGGGAGGGCAAGCCCCTCGACATCACGCTTCCGGCAAAGCGCATGGGCGACGACAAGAGCGACGGCTGCGCAGTGCTCCTGCAGGCTGCCGATGGCGGCGGCAATCCTTCCCACATCGTCGGCGCGACGGTGATGATGGAAAAGCCGAAAACACTCTAGGGGAAACCTGGTGTGGTCCGGCCCGGAAGCATTGGGGGGCTGGGGGTAAGGGGTCAATGCGCCAGACCGGACCGTTTGGCGCACCGCGCCAACCAAGGTAGTTATACTCTATCGCAAAAAACGGCGCACGTATGTTCAAATTTGGGCACCGGCGCATTTATCTGTTTTGAAGCGTGATTATTGTCACAAGCGCCAACCGGTATCTCTAACGAAAAAGGCCTGCCCGGCGTGCCGGACAGACCCTCTTTGGACATGGTGAGTTCAGGCTCAGCCCTGCAAGGCGTCGTAGGCCTGAACGCTGCGGACAGCACGCTCGCCGATAAGCTTGGCATCGTCCCCAGGCTTGTAGAGGCTTGAGCCGAGGCCGAAGGCACGCACGCCGACATTCCAGTAGTCGGCAAAATTGGCATCCGAAACACCGCCAACCGCACCGAGCGGCAGATGGGGCGGCAGGATGGCCTTGATCGCCGAGATCCCGCCCGGGCCAAGAACGCTGGCCGGGAAGAACTTCAGAGCTGCCGCACCGCACTTGGCAGCAAGCAGGGCTTCGGTTGGCGTAAACACGCCCGGCATAGCCACCATGCCATGGGCAACAGCGCGGCGGATGACATCGGGTTCGACATTGGGCGTCACAAGAAGGTTTCCGCCGACATCGTGCAGACGATCAACCTGAGCCACCTCAAGGACCGTGCCGGCACCGATCAGGACATTTGCTGGCGCGCGCTTACGCGCCTTTTCAATCGAGAGAAAGGGATCCGGCGAATTGAGCGGAACTTCGATGGCTTCGAACCCGGCTTCGACGAGAGCGTCAACGGTCGCCTCGATCTCGGTCGGCTTGATGCCGCGCAGGATGGCGACGAGGTTGCGGCGGAGTTCAGGCCAGGCAACGGAAGCGGTCATCATTCAGTCCTTGAATTCGTGGTCGAAAAGCGAAAGTGCCGAGGCGAGAAGACCACGGCGCACGAGCAGGCCGCCATCGAGCATGACAGGCTCACCGCCGGCCTTGGTGATGGCACGGGCATAGAGACGGGTCAGCTTGCCTGTTCCGATCAGATAGGCCTTCCCGTGGCGTTTCAGATCGTCCCGGATCGCTGCAATCTCGGCCCCGATCAGAAGACCAGACAGACGCGCGGCCGGATTAACCTTGGAGCCCTGCTGGGCAAGCAGCCCCTCCGCGCGGATCGAGAAAAGCACGGATGTCAGGGCAAATCCGGGCTCGAGCGCCTGCGCGACCGCCGCGTCAAAGATCTCGGGATCAGCTTCCGCATCGCCGTCTTCCGGCACGGACAGACGCAAGATCGATTGCCGGCTAATGAGATTGAACAATTCGCCGGTCATCACCGTCGAGAAACGGCGAACTTGCCCGTCTTCGACCAGTGCCCATTTGGAATGCGTTCCCGGAAGGCAAAACAGGGCGTTGTCCAGCCCCTGTTCGAGCGCGCCGGCAAGCTGTGTTTCCTCGCCGCGCATCACGTCATAGGCACCACCCTCGCGCTGGCACACGCCCGGGAGGATGTAGACAGGCCGGCTCACGCCCTCAGGCTGGACGGCATGCTGGAAGAGGCCGACCAGGGGGGCCGGTGTCTGGACATAAGGCGCTTCCCGCCAGCCGGTCCGCGCGCCGGCCATGCCGGCAATGACGACCGGCAGGTCGGATGTCGCACCGAGGGCTGTCAGATGGCCTTCCAGAACGGCGGGATAGGCAGCCTTATCAAGGCTGCCCATGCCCTCAGCGGATTGCCTCTCACCGATGACCGTGCCCTGGCTGTCGACGAGCCAGATACGGAGATTGCTGGTGCCCCAGTCGACGAGCGCGGCAAACGGTGATGCAGTCACGGCAGGTCCTCAGGCGAGATCAATCGGCAACAGCGCCGCCGGGATATCCTGGAAGCAGACCGGCCGCAGGAAACGACGGATCGACAGCGTACCGACCGAGGTGGCGCCAAAGTTCGTGGAAGCCGGGTAGGGACCACCATGGACCATGGAGTCAGCCACTTCGACACCTGTCGGGAAACCGTTGGCAAGCACGCGACCGGCCTTGCGCTCCAGAATCGGCATCAGTCGCTTTCCAAGCGTCTCGTCACCCTCGGCGAGATGGATCGAAGCCGTCAGCTGACCTGAAAGACTGCGAGCCATCGCGACCATTTCGTCTTCGCTATCAGCGATGACGATCAGGCCGAGCGGACCGAAGACTTCCTCGCCGAGCACATGGTTGTCGAGCCAATCCTTCGCCGTCGTCTGGAACAAGTACGGCGTGGCATTGCGCAGGTCGCAGGTCGAGGTCAGCAGCGAACGTACGCCTTCCGTGCCGGCGATCCGCGTCGCACCCTTGCGATAGGCATCGGCGATACCGTTGGTCAGCATGGTCTGCGGGCCAACAGCCGAGAGGGCTTCTGTTGCCGTCTCGACATACTTGTCTGCATCTGCGCCCTTCAAGAGGACCACAATGCCCGGATTGGTGCAGAACTGTCCGGCGCCCATGGTGAGCGAACCGACCCAGCCCTTGGCAATCGTTTCGCCACGGGTGGCGACGGCCTTGGGCAGCATGAACATCGGGTTGACGGAGCCGAGCTCGCCGAAGAACGGGATGGGCTCGGGCCGCTGGGCGCAGAGATCGAAGAGGGACCGTCCACCGCCGAGCGAACCCGTGAAACCGACAGCCTTGATCAGCGGATGCTGGACAAGCGCCTGGCCGACGTCACGGCTGCCGCCATGGACGAGCGAAAACACGCCCGGATGCACGCCGCAGCGCTTGATGGCAGCATCAATGGCCGAGGCGACGATTTCGCCCGTGCCCGGATGGGCGTCATGGGCCTTGACCACGACCGGGCAGCCGGCAGCAAGAGCTGCAGCCGTATCACCACCAGCCGTCGAGAAGGCGAGCGGGAAGTTCGAGGCGCCGAAAACGGCAACAGGGCCGATCGGGCGCTGGACCATCCTGAGGTCGGAACGCGGCAGCGGCTTGCGGTCGGGCAGGGCCTCGTCATGGCGACGATCGAGATAGTCACCCTTGCGGATATGCGCCGCAAACAGGCGGAGCTGGCCGACGGTACGGCCACGCTCGCCGATCAGGCGGGCTTCCGGCAGACCGGTTTCCTGGGAGCCGATCTCAGTGATCGCATCACCACGCGCATCAATCTCTTCGGCAATCGCGTCGAGGAAAGCGGCACGTTCTTCGCGGGTCGAATAGGCATAGGTCTCGAAAGCCTCTTCCGCGGCCTTGACGGCCTGATCGACCAGGGCAGGGGTACCCTTCGAGAAGGTATGCGAGGAACCGGTAGCGGGCGACGAGGCGAAGGTATCCGTGCTGGCAACCCAGTTGCCGGCGATCAGGTGTTTTCCAGTCGGTGTATAGGCCATGGGGGGCCTCCTTTTGATCTCAGTCTTCGAAGTGAGCGACGACTTTTCGTTCCCCGCAGAGGAACGAGTCCGCCACGATGCGCAGCGGCTGATAGTCGGTGTCGCTCTGGCGGGAGCGGATAAGCTTGGCAAAGCGTTCGTAGATGCCCGCATATTCGCGGTCCGGACCGGACGCTTGTTCCTTACCCCCGATATAGAGTTCCGAGCCGCCCTTTGAAAGACGCAACTCGCCGGCATTCGTCTGGACTGTGATGTCCCACGTCTGCGGGCCTTCCTGTCGCCAGTCGAATTCGGCCGTCACAGGCGCGCCTTCGACGGTCCGCATGGCGATGGAAGCGGCGATCGGCTGCTTCTTGTTTTCCGGGAACTCAAGAACCGACGTCTCGACCATGATATGGCCGGGAACGATCTCGGTGAGGATGGACAGCGCATTGATGCCGGGATCAAAGACGCCGAAGCCACCCGGCTCCCAGATCCAGGCCTGGCCCGGATGCCAGCGGCGGACGTCTTCCTTCCAGACGATCGAAATCGACTGGATGACCTTGTCCGAGAGCCACTGGCGAGCAGGCTCGACACCAAGCGCAAAGCGGGAATGCCAGGTGGCAAACAGCGTCACGCCGGCCTTGGCAGCGAGCTCGGACAAGGCTTCCGCCTCGCCGAGCGTGGTTGCCGGCGGCTTTTCCATCAGCACGTGGCGACCGGCTGCGATCGCAGCCTTTGCCATGTCGAACCGCACTTCAGGCGGCGTGCAGAGCGACACGACCTTGATATCCGGCCGTGCAGCCAGGAATGCATCGAAGTCGGTGAAGTTCTCGGCACCCTCGACCTTGCCGTGACGGCTGACGCCGGCAGCGACGACAAAGTCGTCACCGCCAGCGATCGACGGGATGTGCTGGTCGCGGGCAATCTTGCCGATGCCGACAAGCGCGAGCGGGATACGATCTGCCATGACCCGGCTCCTCAGTGTGCATCCTTGCCGACCGGCGAACCGCGGCAGCCCTTCAGGAAGTCGAAGTCAGCACCGGTATCGGCACCCTCGACGTGATCGTGGAAGAGTTTCGCATAACCGCTTGCCGGCGGCTCGACCGGCGGACGCCATTCGGCCAGACGACGCTGCATTTCCTCGTCGGAGATATCGAGGTGCACGCGACGGGCTTCGACGTCGACTTCGATGAAGTCGCCGTTCTTGACGATCGCGAGCGGTCCGCCGCGCGCGGCTTCCGGCGAGGTGTGCAGGAGAACCGTACCATAGGCCGTGCCGGACATGCGGGCATCGGAGATGCGGACCATGTCGGTGATGCCCTTGCGCAGCACCTTTGGCGGAAGGCCCATGTTGCCGACTTCGGCCATGCCCGGATACCCGCGCGGACCACAGTACTTCAGCACCATGACGCAGGTTTCGTCGATATCGAGCGCTTCGTCGTTGATCTTCGCCTTGTAGTCGTCGATGTCCTCGAACACGACAGCGCGGCCACGATGCTTCATCAGGTGCGCGGAGGCGGCCGACGGCTTCAGGACGCAGCCCTTCGGCGCGAGATTGCCGCGCAGAACGACGATACCACCCTGCTGGGTCAGCGCCTTGTCGACCGGGAGGATGACATCGTCGTTCCAGTTGCGGACATCCTTGACCTCGTCCCAGATGGTCTCGCCGGAAACGGTCAGCGCATCCTTGTGCAGCTTGCCGGCTTCGCCGAGCATCTTGATGACGACCGGCAGACCGCCTGCATAGAAGAACTCTTCCATCAGGTACTTGCCTGATGGCATCAGGTTGACGATCGTCGGGATGTCACGACCGAGGCGATCCCAGTCGTCGAGAGTGAGATCAACGCCGACGCGGCCGGCCATGGCGAGGATATGCACGACCGCATTGGTCGAGCCACCGATCGCACCGTTGACGCGGATCGCGTTTTCGAAGGCGTCCTTGGTCATGATGTCGGAGGGCTTCAGGTCGTCCTTGACCATCTGCACGATACGACGGCCGGAAAGCTGCGCCATCACCTTGCGGCGGCTGTCGACAGCCGGGATCGCGGCATTGCCGGACAGCGCCATGCCGAGGGCTTCGACCATGGAGGCCATCGTCGATGCAGTACCCATGGTGTTGCAGGTGCCGCTGGAGCGGGACATCGAGGCTTCGGCTTCGACGAATTCTTCCTGGGTCATCTCGCCAGCCTTCACGGCTTCCGAGAACTTCCAGAGATGCGTGCCGGAGCCGACGCGCTCGCCGCGGAAATAGCCGTTCAGCATCGGACCGCCCGTCACGACGATCGAGGGGATGTCGGTGGAGGCTGCCGCCATCACCAGCGACGGGGTGGTCTTGTCACAGCCGACAAGCAGCACCGCACCATCGATGGGCTGAGCACGCATGGTCTCCTCAACGGCAAGCGCCGCCAGGTTGCGATACATCATGGCCGTCGGGCGGAAGGTGTTTTCCGACGCTGAAAACACCGGGATTTCGACCGGGAAACCACCGGCTTCCCACACACCCGCCTTCACCTTTTCGGCCAGTTCACGCAGATGGCCGTTGCAGGGCGTGAGGTCCGACCAGGTATTGAGGATGCCGATGACCGGGCGGCCATCGAACAGGTCGTGCGGGTGGCCCTGGTTCTTCATCCAGCCACGATGATAGATCGTGTCGCGGGATGTACCGCCATACCAGTGCTGGGATCTCAGTTGGCGCGGCCAGGCCGCCGGTTTGAACTTGCTCATGGCTTTCGTCCTGTCTCTGGGAAATGGGCGGGTCGGAAGACCGATCCGCTCAGAGCATCTTCACCTTGACGGTCTCGGCTGCAGCCTTGGACAGGCGGTTGCGCAGCGGAAGACCGAATTGCGGGGACACGATTTCGAAAACGTCACCTTCTTCCGTGACAAAACCGTCCGCGACCGAGAGCGTCGCCGTGCCATACATGTGCACATGCAGATCGCCCGGCTGGCAGAACAGCGCATACTTGAAGTGGTGATATTCCAGGTTTGCGATCGTATGGGACATGTTGGCCTCACCCGAAAGGAACGGCTTCTCCCACACGGTCTGGCCACCACGGATGATACGCGACGTGCCTTCGACGTGGTCTGGCAGGGCGCCGACGCGCAGCTCCGGACCGAAGGAGGCCGGGCGCAGTTTCGAGTGCGCAAGGAACAAGTAGTTGATCTTCTCCGTCACGTGGTCGGAGAACTCGTTGGCGACCGAGAAACCGAGACGATGCGCGGTTCCGTCCTCGCCGATGATGTAATAGCCGGCCATCTCGGGCTCTTCACCACCATCGAGCGCGAAGGAGGGCGAGACGAGGTCTTCGCCCGGGGCGACTGCGTTGAAGCCGTTGCCCTTGTAGAACCACTCGGGCTGAACACCGGTTTCGCCGGGCTTCGGCTTGCCGCCTTCCAGACCCATGCGGAACATCTTCATCGAGTCGCTCATGCCGGCCGTATCGGCATGCATGTTGTCACGCGCAGAGGCCGAACCCGTATGCGTCAGACCGGTCCCGGTGAGATACATGTGAGCCGGATCCGGGTGGCGGACCGGGCAGTCGAGCTTGCCCTCGGCTGCAAGAGCCAAGAGGTCGACGCTGTCGCCCGCACCCTGCTTTTCGATCAGGGCTGCGACCGTGGTGCCCGCGGCAATCGCCGCTTTGGCGAGGTCGTAGGTCGTTTCAAATCCTGGGACAAGGCGCGCGGCCTCACCCTGGCGGCAAATGATGCCGCCAGCCTTCAATTGCGAGAGAAACATAAGCCTATCCTTAGACTGCTTTGTTCTTGTTGTAGACGTCGAAGAAGACAGCAGCCAAAAGCACGAGGCCCTTGATGAGCTGCTGGTAGTCGATGCCGATACCCATGATCGACATGCCATTGTTCATGACGCCCATGATGAAGGCGCCGATGACTGCACCGGTGATCTTGCCAACGCCACCCGAAGCCGAGGCACCGCCGATGAAGCAGGCCGCGATGACGTCGAGTTCGAAGCCGACGCCAGCCTTCGGCGTTGCCGAATTCAGGCGCGCCGCGATGATCATGCCGGCAAGTGCCGCGAGTACACCCATGTTGACGAAGGTGAGGAAGACCAGCTTCTCGGTGTTGATGCCCGAAAGCTTCGCAGCCTTCTCGTTACCGCCCAGCGCATAGATGCGACGGCCGATGGTCGTGCGGGTGGTCACGAAGGAATAGAGCGCGATCAGGACGCCCATGACGACGAGCACGTTCGGCAGGCCGCGATAGGTGGCGAGCTGATAGCCGAGGAAGATGGCCACGACGCTGATGATGCCCATCTGCATCGCGAAGAACACAAAAGGCTCGTTCTCGGTGCCGTGTTCTTCATTCAGCCGGCGGTTCTTCATGCCGGAATAGATGGAAAGCGCAACCAGCGCCAGGATGACGATCAGTGCAACATAATTCTTGATCAGGCTCGTCGCGGGATCGGTGAAAGACAGGAAATCCGGGATGAAACCCGTCGAGAGCAGCGTGAATTCCTTCGGGAACGGACCGATCGGGCGACCGTCAAGCACGACATAGGTCAGGCCGCGGAAGACCAGCATGCCAGCGAGCGTAACAATGAAGGACGGGATCTTCTGATAGGCAACCCAGTACCCCTGGGCCGCACCCATCAGGCCGCCGAGGACCAGACACAGCGGAACCACCAACGAGAAATGCCAACCCCATTTGACCAGCATGATCGCCGAAATGCCGCCGATAAAGGCGACGATCGAGCCGACCGAAAGGTCGATATGCCCCGCCACAATGATCAGCAACATGCCGAGCGCCATGATGACGATGAACGAGTTCTGCAGCACCAGGTTGGTGATGTTGACAGGACGGAAGAGAACGCCGTCGGTCAGGACCTGGAAAAGCAGCATGATGACGACGAGTGCGAGCAGCAGGCCGTATTCACGGATGTTGTTGCGCAGATAGTCGCCCACGGAGACCTTGGGGGTTTCGGTTCTTGTGTCGATGGCCATTAGTGTTTCTCCCCAGAGCGCATGATGGCACGCATGATGGACTCTTGGCTTGCTTCTTCCTTGGACAGTTCCGCGACGATGCGCCCTTCGTTCATGACGTAGATGCGGTCGCAGGTGCCGAGCAGTTCGGGCATTTCCGACGAGATCATCAGAATGCCCTTACCTTCGGCGGCAAGCTGGTTGATGATGGTGTAGATTTCGAATTTCGCGCCCACGTCGATGCCGCGGGTCGGTTCGTCGAGGATCAGGATCTCGGGGTCGGTGAACAGCCACTTCGACAGCACGACCTTCTGCTGGTTGCCGCCCGACAGATTGACGGCTTCCTGATAGATCGAGTGCGAGCGGATCCTGAGCTTCTGCCGGTAGTCGGCAGCGACCTTGGCTTCCTTGCGATCGTCGATGACGGTGCCGCTGGACACGCCATTGAGATTGGCGAGCGTGGTGTTTTCCTTGATGTTGTTCTGCAGGACAAGACCGAGATGTTTGCGGTCTTCGGTCACATAGGCGAGACCGGCATCGATCGCCTTCGGAATTGTCGAGACATCGACGGACTTGCCGCGCATCAGGACGTCACCGGTGATCTTGTGACCCCAGGACTTGCCGAAAATGCTCATCGCCGTCTCGGTGCGTCCCGCACCCATCAGGCCCGCGATACCAACCACTTCGCCTGCGCGAACGTTGAACGCCACATCGTGCAGGAACTGGCGATCGCGGTGGTTCTGGTGGAAGACGTTCCAGTTCTTCACCTCCAGCAGAACGTCACCGATCTTCGGCTCGCGCTTCGGGTAACGGTCTTCCATGTCACGGCCGACCATGCCCTTGATGATGCGGTCTTCCGTGATTTCCTGCGTGTGACAGTCAAGCGTCTCAACCGTGCCGCCATCGCGCAGGATGGTGATCTGGTCGGCAACCTTGCGAATTTCATTGAGCTTGTGGGAGATGATGATCGAGGTCATCCCCTGCTTGCGGAACTCCATGAGCAGCGTCAGCAGCGCGTCCGAATCCGTTTCGTTCAGCGAGGCCGTCGGCTCGTCCAGGATCAGCAGTCGAACCTTCTTGGAAAGCGCCTTGGCGATTTCGACCAGCTGCTGCTTGCCGACGCCGATGTCGGTGATGCGCGTCGATGGCGAATCCTTCAGGCCCACCTTTGCCAGCAGCTCTTTCGTCCGCGCAAAGGTCTGGGGCCAGTGGATCACGCCTTTCTGGGCGATTTCATTGCCAAGGAAGATGTTCTCTGCGATCGACAGGAGCGGCACCAGCGCCAATTCCTGGTGAATGATGATGATACCGAGTTCTTCGCTGTCGGAAATCCGGCCAAAGCGACGGACTTCGCCGTCAAAGGAGATATCGCCGTCATAGGTACCGGCGGGATAGACGCCGCTCAGAACCTTCATCAGCGTGGACTTGCCGGCGCCGTTTTCGCCGACCAGCGCGTGGATCTCGCCCTCGCGCACCTTGAAGCTGACATTGTCCAGCGCCTTGACGCCGGGGAATGTCTTTGTGATGCCGCGCATCTCGAGAATGATGTTGTCCATGTGCAGAATTCCGGCAGCCTTTGGCGACGAGTGTCCAGCCAAAGGCGCGAGCTCCTTCAATGCGTATAGAAAATGGGTCCGCGATAACTCGCGGACCCGAGAGTGACCCGAAGGATCAGTTGTCGATCTGGTCGGCCGTGTAG
>JARXAK010000005.1 GCA_029865885.1 Rhizobium sp.
GTTTCCTGCCGCTCCCCGTGGTCGAAGGCGCCCATTTCCTCGCCAGCATCCTCGGCCTGATGCTCGTCGTCGTCGCCCGCGGCCTGGCCCAGCGTCTCGACGGCGCCTGGTGGGGCACGCTGCTTGTCGCCCTGCTCGCCCTCGTCCTGTCGCTCGCCAAGGCTGTCGCCATCTACGAAGCGGCCCTGCTCGCCATTCTCGTCATCGGCCTCCTCCCCAGCCGCCGCCTTTTTCACCGCAGGGCATCCCTCGGCCAGGCGCTCACCTCCTCCTGGCTACTCGCCGTCGCAGTCCTGATCGGCGGCGCGGTCATCGTCCTCCTCTTCGTCTATCGCGATGTCGAATACAGCCATGCGCTCTGGTGGCAGTTCGCCTTCGATGCCGAGGCGCCGCGCTCGCTTCGCGCCATGCTCGGTCTCACCGTCGTCGCCATGGGGGTCTGCCTCTTCAGCCTCATGCGCCCGGCAGCCCCGGCGATCCGTCCGGCAGGCGAGGAGGAACTGGCCAAAGCCATCGCCATTCTCGACCGCCACGATGTGGCCGACGCCAATCTCGTGCGCACCGGCGACAAGTCCGTGATGGTCTCACCCGATGGCGAGGCATTCCTGATGTATGGCCGCCAGGGCCGTTCCCTGATTGCCTTCCTCGATCCCGTCGGGCCGAAAGCCTCGCGTGACGAGCTCGTCTGGCAATTCGTCGAAGCGGCACGTGCGAGCGGATGCCGCGCCGTCTTCTACCAGGCCTCGCCCGCCATCCTGCCTGTGATCGCCGATGCCGGCATGAAGGCCTTCAAGCTTGGCGAGATGGCGGTGGTCGATCTCGAACGCTTCGACCTGAAGGGCGGCACATGGGCGGGCCTGCGCCAGTCCGCCGCCAAGGGCGAGCGCGACGGCCTCACCTTCGAGATCATCCCGACGGAAAACGTCGCTGCCATCCTTAACGACTTGCGCCACATCTCCGATGCCTGGCTCGACCACCACAGGGCGAAGGAAAAGGGCTTCTCGCTGGGCGCCTTTACCGAGACCTACATGACAGCCCAACCGGTCGCCATCCTGCGCCACGGGGGCCGGATCGTCGCCTTCGCCGACATTCTGCTGACGGACACTCGCGAGGAGGCCTCGATCGACCTCATGCGCTTCGCCCCCGACGCCCCGAAAGGCGCGATGGATTTCTTGTTCGTGCGCCTGATGACGACACTCCGCGACCAGGGCTACCGCCATTTCAACCTCGGCATGGCACCACTGTCGGGCCTGTCACGCCGCGAGGTGGCTCCCGTCTGGGATCGCGTCGCCAACACTTTCTATGAACACGGCGAACGCTATTACAATTTCAAGGGCCTGCGCGCCTTCAAGTCCAAGTTCCACCCCGACTGGCAGCCGCGTTATCTCGCGGTCGCCGGCGGTCTCAATCCCGTACTGGCCCTGCTCGATGCAACGCTTCTGATCGGCGGCGGCCTGAAAGGCGTGGTGAAAAAATGAAGACCTCCCTCCGCGCGACCCTGCTCGCACTTCCCCTCCTCGCCTTGCTCTCGCCGACAATCACGCCCGGTCTGGCCCATGCCGAAGACCCGCCGCTCGACACCGGCATGATCCCCTCGCCGGTCACATTGTTGCCCGATGGAGATCCGCAATCGCTCGTCGTGCTGCTGTCGGACGCGCCGGGTTGGCAGGATACCGACCAGAAGGAGGCCGAGCGCCTGCAGGCAAACGGCGCGATTGTCGTCGGCATCGACACACCGAAATACATTGCCTCGCTTGCACAGGACAAAGGCGATTGCATCTACACCGTCTCCGATATCGAGGCGCTTGGACGCCAGTTGCAGCGCAAGGCAGGCAATGCTAATTTCCTGCCGCCTGTTGTCGCGGGCCGCGGCGAAGGCGGGGCACTGGCGCTCACCATCCTTGCCCAGACCCCGAAGGCCACCATTGGCCAGACGCTGGCCCTCGACCCGGAAGCCGGCATCCCGCTCACCAAACAGTTCTGCACGCCGGCCGAGAAGAAGGTCGTCGGTGACCGCATGATCTATGGCCTGACAGCGGGCGACCTGCCCGATCCTGCGACCGTGCTCTTCAGCCCCTCAGCCACGCCTGAGGCCCGCGCTCATGTGACCGATCTCGTCGCAAGCCATCCTGATATCGACCAGCGCGACATCGATGCGGATACGAGCAAGGCCTTTTCCGACACGATCGACGAACTGGTCGCGGCGACCAATGCTGCGGAAACCCCGCTCGGCATGCCGCTGACCATTCTCGACGCTACGCCGTCCCGCGACACCATGGCGGTCATCTATTCCGGCGATGGCGGCTGGCGCGACCTCGACAGCCAGGTCGGCACCAATCTGCAGGCCGCCGGCATTCCCGTCGTCGGCGTGGATTCGCTGCGTTACTTCTGGTCGAAGAAGACCCCGGAACAGACCAGCGAGGATCTCGCCACCATCATCCACACCTACGAGAAGCGCTGGAAGGTGAAGCATGTGATGCTGATCGGCTATTCCTTCGGCGCCGACATCCTGCCGGCCGCCTATAACGGGCTGCCCGACAAGCTGAAGTCACGGGTCTCCCTCGTGAGCCTGCTCGCGCTGTCCCACGAGGCCGATTACGAGGTGTCCGTCTCCGGCTGGCTGGGCAGCGGCGGAAGCGGCGGGGCAGATCCCCTGACGGAAGTCGCCAGGATCGATCCCGCCCTGGTTCAATGCATGTATGGAACGGACGAAGACGACGACGCCTGCAAGGATCTCGTCGGCGGCCCGATCGAGACGATCGGCATCAAGGGCGGCCACCACTTTGACGGCGACTATCCCGCCCTTGCCAAACGCATTCTCGACGGACTGGACAAACGGACGTCCCGTTGATCGTCCGCAGGACAACACGACCTTGCGCGAACGACGGCAAGAACACTTGAGGCCTGCCAATCCGTCGTCGCTCCGCCACCTGCGACGTCCCTACCCTTGACTTTGAAGGCCATCGGGACGACTTCATGGCCAATCGCCGCAGGAGGTTCCGTCATGAGTGCAGAGGCACGCACCACCATCGATCAGTCCGAAGTCGACCGCTTTTCCGCGATGGCGGCGGAATGGTGGGACCCGACCGGCAAGTTCAAGCCGCTGCACAAGATCAATCCGGTGCGCCTGGCCTATATCCGCGAGAAGGTGATCGAGCATTATGGCCGCGATCCGAAGAGCGCCCGCCCGCTGGAAGGCCTGCGTGTGCTCGACATCGGTTGCGGCGGCGGCCTTCTGTCGGAACCCGTCGCCCGCATGGGCGCAAGCGTGCTCGGTGCTGACGCGTCCGAAAAGAACATCAAGATCGCCATGACCCATTCCGCCCAGAGCGGTGTGAACGTCGATTATCGTGCCGTGACCGCCGAAGCGCTCGCCGCCCAGGGCGAAACCTTCGACATCGTGCTCAACATGGAAGTGGTCGAGCACGTCGCCGATGTCGACTTCTTCCTCTCGACCTGCGCCTCCATGGTGCGCCCTGGCGGCCTGATGCTGGTCTCCACCATCAACCGCACCCTGAAAGCGGCAGCGCTTGCGATCGTCGGTGCCGAATATGTGCTGCGCTGGCTCCCGCGCGGCACGCATCAGTATGAGAAGCTGGTGCGTCCCGAAGAAATCGAGCGCCCCTTGTCCGCCAACGGCATGCAGATCCTCGAGACAAAGGGGGTCTTCTTCAATCCGCTGCAGAACCAGTGGAACCTCTCGGCCGACATCGACGTGAACTACATGATGCTGGCAAGCCGCCCGGGTCAGACGGCATGACGTCGCCCGAGGTCGTCATCGACTGCTGGCTCCGCCACGGGCCGCCAGCCTGGTTCTCCCGCAACGAAGCCCTCGATGCCGAAATCCAGGCGGACTATGCCGACCTGCATTTCCAGGCATCGCGCTGCGAATTGTCGGCCTGGGAGGAGACACCGGAGGGCACGCTCGCTTTGCTTCTCCTGCTCGACCAGTTCCCGCGCAATCTCTTTCGCGGCAGCGGCCATTCCTATGCGACCGACCCGCTCGCCCGCACCACGGCCCTGAGGGCTCTCGCCAAAGGCTTCGACGTCAAGGTCGAGCCGATCCTGCGCCCCTTCTTCTATCTGCCCTTCGAGCATTCGGAAGATATCGAGGACCAGCGCTACAGCATCTCGCTGTTCGAAAAGCACCGCGACGAGACCGGGGATGCCGAGCCGCTGAAATGGGCGATAGTCCATCTGGAGCTGATCGAACGCTTCGGACGTTTCCCTCATCGCAACGCAGCCCTTGGCCGCGAGACGACGGCGGAAGAACAGGCCTATCTCGACGCCGACGGCTTCAAGGGCTGACGGTCAGACAGGCAGCGATTTGACGATGGCCAGCAGGTCTTGCTGCGCGATCCTGTTGGCGCCAGACAGCTGTTTCACCCTGGCACGATCGAGCTGATACGGCTCTCCATTGGCAGCGAAGGCTTGCTTGAACGAGAAATGATCCGGCGCGGGGCCATTTCGCATCAGGCTCTCGAACCGCTCCACGGCATGGGACCAGCTCGGTCTGTCGGTGGCGGAAACCCAGAACAGCACCAGCGGTGGCCAGTCTTGTTTGACGTTCCATGCCCGTGCATGCTTCAGCGCATCGGCATGAACGCCGGAATAGGTGAACGCCATCAGGCTCTCGATATCCGCCCAGAGCGATAAGGATGAAACCGTGGAATGCCCGCTGAGATCCCCACAAGCTCGCGGAACAACGTGTTCACCCCAGCTCTCCGGCCCCGGCTCGCCGTCATAGCCAGATCGACCGACAAACCCGACGGCCCGCTCAGACGCTTCGAAATTGAACGGTTCGCGCAGTGCAAATCCTTGAACGGAAGCCGTGTCATAGGTTTCGACGTGAATGCCGAAATTGTAGATCGCAAGATGATGGCCGGCAGCTGTCAATTCACATCATCCGGCAGGACCGGCAGCGGCGCGATCTCGATGCCCTCTTCGATCAGTGATTTCACCTCGACGGGTGAAGCCTGGCCGATGATCCCGCGTGCTTCCGCTTCTCCGTAATGGATCTTGCGCGCTTCCTCGGGAAATTTCTCGCCGACATCCTCACTGCTCGCGCGGATCTCGCGCACCGCTTCCTTGAGCTTCACGAAGGCCTGCTTCTGCGCTTCCGACACCGCAAGCGCCTGGGTCTCATCCTTCTGCCGTGCCGTGGAGACCGCAGGCGCCATCAGCACCTTGGACACCTCGGGCGATCCGCAGACCGGGCAGGTCAGGAAACCCGACGCCTTCTGCCGATCGAAATCAGCACTTTCCGAGAACCAGCCCTCGAATTCATGCGCCTTGTCGCAGCTGAGGGAATAACGGATCAAACCGTGACGCCTCCCTTGGCCAGATCAGGGGCGATATCGAGCGAGAAGTCGCGGCCATTCTTCAGGTTCGGGATCTTCGCCCGGCAGGCCTTCACCGCTTCCAGATCGATTTCGGCCACGACCACGTCCTCGCCCGTCCCGCCGGCAGAGGCCAGGACCTTGCCCCAGGGGCCAATGATCATCGAGTGGCCGAAGGTCTCGCGGCCGTCCTCATGCACGCCCGCCTGAGCGGCAGAGATGACATAGGCGCCATTCTCGATCGCCCGTGCGCGCAAGAGGATTTCCCAATGCGCCTCACCGGTCTGCTTGGTAAAGGCCGCCGGCGTCGTCAGGATCTGCGCGCCCGCCATGGCCTCGGCCCGGAAGAGATGCGGGAAACGCACGTCGTAGCAGACGCCAAAGCCGAGCTTGCCGAAGGGCAGATCCGCGACCACGGCCCGTTCGCCCGGGCGATAAACCGCGCTCTCGCGCCAGCTCTCGCCATTGTCGAGGTCGACATCGAACATGTGGATCTTGTCATAGGAGGTGATCTTGTGGCCATCCGGCCCGAACAGAAAGGCCCGGTTGGCGATCTTGCCATCGGCGAGCTTGATGGCGGTCGAGCCGACATGCAGATGAATGCCAAGTTCCTTGGCAAGCTCAGACGCCTTTTTGACGATCAGATCCGTCTCTTCGTCGCGCAACACCGCCATCAGCCCCGGACGATCCTTCTGCACGGCACCGGTCATCTCCGGCGTCTGCACATAGATAGCACCGCGGCGGGCGGCCTCGCGCACGAGCCTTGCCATGCTCTCGGCATTCTTCTCCGGATCGACCCCGGAACACATCTGGACGGCAGCAGCCTTGAACACCATGACCCGTCAGTCCTTAACTTGCGAGAAGCGGATCGAGCTTGCCGGCCCGGTCGAGCGCATGCAGATCGTCGCAACCGCCGACATGCTGGCTGCCGATGAAGATCTGCGGAAAGGTGTTGCGGCCCGACTTCGCGATCATTTCCTCGCGCAGGTCAGGCTTGCCCGTCGCATCATGCTCGACATAGGTCACACCCTTGTTGTCGAGCAGCGACTTGGCGCTGGCACAGTAGCCGCAGAATTGCCGTGTATAGATCGTGACGTCAGCCATGGGGTCTCCGCCGGAAGCTTCGGTGGACAAGGAAAATGGACCCCTCATATAGGCCCGGCAAGCGCCCTTGCAAAGGTCAAAACAGTGACATCAGTCGCCCCTGCCTTTTTCAGGGCAGAGGTCGCCGCACTCACCGTCGCCCCCGTCGTATAGACGTCATCGATCAGAACCAGCCGCTTGCCGAACACAAGATCCTCGCATCCCTCCGGCACCAGGAAGGCGCCGCGCACATTCAGCGACCGCTGGTTCGCTGTCAGACCCACCTGCTGCTGGGTCCGTTTCCTGCGCACCAGCGCTCCGCCGAGAAACGGCTTGCCGGATTGCCGTGCCACATGCCGCGCAAGCTCCGCCGACTGGTTGAACATGCGGCTGAACATCCGCATCCGATGCAGCGGCACGCAAAGGATGGCATCCGCCGCAGCAATTTCCGCCGATCCTGCGCGAACCATCCAGCTGGCCATCATCGGCGCGAGATCCGCACGGTCGCGATACTTCAGGTCATGCACCAGATGCCGGGCCACGCCCTCGTGCAGCGCAACCGACCGCAGGCGGTCGAAGACCGGCGGATGGGCGATGGCCTGGGGCGACACCATGCCTTCGCCGGGATCATGGGCAAAGGGCAGACCGAGGATTGGGCAATAGGGCTTCTCGATCAGCCGCAGATCGCCCCAGCAGCGCGCGCACAGGGCATGATGCCCGGCAAGGCGCTGATGGCAATGGGCACAGGCGGGCGGATAGAGGAGATGAAACAGCCCACGCAGCATCGTTCCGGCATGATGCCGGCTGACGGATGCGCTTTTCTGCACTAAATGAGCCCACATGCATCGACCTTACGCCGCAAGCGGCGTTCGGCCAATGCCGGAAACGAGGCCGGAACCCAGGAAATCCCGCATGAACGAGCTTTTCGACGAAGCCCTGATCGCCCGCAACCGCGCCCGCGCGCTGGCCCGCAACGCACCGGGCAGCGATTTCCTGCTTGAGCTGACCGCCCGCGAACTGGCCGACCGCCTGTCTCTGGTGGAGCGACGCTTTGAGGACGCGGTCGAACTCTTCGGGGGCACGGGCCTCACCGCGAAGGCAGCGCTCGCCACCGGCAAGATCGGCGCGCTGCAGCGCATGGAGACCGATACTGCTTTCAGCGAGGCTGACCGGAAGGTCACGGTCAGCAACTACGAAAGCGTGCCGCTCGATCCGCAGTCCGTGAACCTGATCCTTTCGCCGCTGTCGCTGCATCTGACCAATGACACGCCCGGCATGCTCATCCAGATGCGCCGTGCGCTGAAGCCGGACGGTTTGTTGCTGGCTGCCATTCCCGGCGCCGGCACGCTGACCGAATTGCGCGAGGTCCTGCTTGCGGCAGAAACGGAGATTTACGGCGGCGCAAGCCCGCGCGTGGTTCCCTTCGCCGATATCAGAGACGTGGGTTCGCTGTTGCAGCGCGCCGGCTTTGCGCTTCCCGTCATCGACGAAGAGAGCTTCACGGTCCGCTATGACCACATCTTTGCGCTGATGCGGGACCTGAAGGCCATGGGCATGGCAAATCCGCTTCTCGGACGCAGCCGCCGCCCGGTCTCCCGCCGCTTCTTCCTCAGGGCAGCCGAACTCTATGCCGAACGTTTCTCGGATCCCGATGGCCGCATCCGCGCGACCTTTTCAGTCATTTTCATCTCGGGATGGGCCCCGCATGAGAGCCAGCAGAAGCCACTGAAGCCGGGCTCGGCGAAGATGCGCCTCGCCGATGCGCTCGATCCGACGAAACGTGCCGAACAGCCGTGAAAACGAACGTCAGTTGGTCGAGTTGCTGATGTGGCTTTCGACGTTGTTGAGCGTGCCGAGCAGCGAGCCCGTAAACGCTCCGTAACCGGAAATCAGAGCGATGCTCATAATGGCCGCGATCAAACCGTATTCGATCGCGGTCGCACCACGCAGATCAGACATCAGCTGGCGTAAAAGACGCATTCTCGCTCCTGAAAGACTGGACCCGAGATGGTTGCCCCCGCCCCGGCTGATTTGCGTTAGCAGGCCTGGCCGGAGCCGTAGCCGTCGATGATGCAGACGGAACCCGGCGTCTCCTGAAGCACGCTGCGGCGGATGGTGTACCGCTTGCCGCTGTCGTCCTTGGGGATGGAACCGGTGGTGATCATGTCGAATTCGTCCGGCTGGAAGGCCAGCGTCTTGCGATCGGTCTTGGAGGCGAGCATGGGCGTCAGGACAAGCGAAAGCGCGATCGCCGCCGTGCCGAACAGCAATGCGATATTCAGAACCCCGGTCCGGCCTGTCTTGATCGAAGACCGCTCTCTGGACCGTGCGGCCTTCCAGAAATCCTCGTTTACCATATTACGCTCCACACACGTATCCGACGCATGAACAGAGCGCATATTGCGGTGCGGGGTATAAACTTTTGATTAACGACGCGGCGTAATTGAGCTTTTGATCAGAGAAGATCCTGGAGAACCGGAATGAGCGGTTCATCCGCCGGCGGCATCGGATAGTCGCGAAGCGCCTTGGCCTTCACCCACTTGATCGCCTGGCCTTCCCGCCCTTGCGGGATGCCCTCGTATCGCCGGCAGATGTAGAGCGGCATCAGCAGATGGAATGTCTCATAGGTATGGCTTGCAAAGGTCAGCGGCGCGAGGCAGGCGACCTTGGTCTTGATGCCGAGCTCTTCCTCGAGCTCGCGCACCAGCGTCTCCTCTGGCGTTTCGCCAGCCTCGACCTTGCCGCCTGGAAACTCCCAGAGCCCGGCAAGCGATTTGCCCTCCGGGCGCTGGGCGAGCAGGATGCGGTTGTCCGTATCGACCAGCGCACAGGCGGCCACCAGAAGGATCGGCTTCTTCACGTCGCTCACTGGGAAGCCTTTCGCCAATAGGCATAACGATAGGCTTCCTCGAAGCCCATCTTGCTGTAGAGCGGCATCGCTTCCTTGTTCTCGGCGACGACCTGCAGCCAGGCGGTTCGCGCACCGCGCATCCGCGCCCAGCGCAGCGCCGAACTGAGGATCTCGATACCGAGGCCTTGGCGACGATGATCGGCGCGCACCGCAAGCGACATGATCCCGGCAAGATCATTGTCCTGAACGCAGAGCGCAACGGCAAGCGGCCCCTTGTCGGCATGCTCGATCAGGAAAAGACCCGCAGTCGGCTTGATGGCGGTGATGATCTCCGCCAGCGCCGGCTTGAGGGCCGGATCGCTGCCATGCACGGCGATATCGGCATCCACATAGCGACCGACGTCATGGGTCGGCAGGTGGTCCAGCGTATCGGGAAAAACCATCTGGCCGAGATCGCCGGTCATCGTGACGACCTCGTCGAAACGCTCCCAGCCTTCCCCGGCGAGGAAGTCGATCAGCGGCCTCGGCGACAGCGGCGTTTCGCGCACCAGCAGCTCTCGCCCGTGTGTCTCGAAACGCTTGGCCGCCTTTTCGATCCGCAGCACGATGTCCCGGCTGTCGGAGGGATCGAGCGGCACGACACAATTCAGCCGCTTGCCCGGATGCCCGCCGGTCAGACGGACCTGCCAGCTTCCGTCATACACGACGCTGCTCGCCGGCCAGGCCCTGAAACCGACCGCTTCGAGACGCCGGACGAGCGGCAGGTTGGGATCACTTACCATTGCATGCTTTCGGGCGTCAGCACCGATAGTCGCCGTTGATGGCGACATATTCCTTCGTCAGGTCGCAGGTCCAGACCGTCGCGGTGCCGGAGCCGAGACCGATATCGACGGTGACCGGAATGTCTTCCCGCTCCATCACGGCCGTCGTCGCCTCTTCCGAATAGGCCGGATCGCGCTCGCCATTGACCGCTACGCGCACATCGCCGAACCAGATCGCCAGCCGATCACGATCGGCCATCTCGCCGGACTTGCCGACGGCCATGACGATACGGCCCCAATTGGCGTCTTCGCCGGCAACCGCCGTTTTCACCAGAGGCGAATTGGCGATCGACATCGCGATTTTCTTCGCGGCAAGGTCGCTTTCCGCACCCTTGACGGTGATCTCCACCATCTTGCGCGCACCTTCGCCGTCGCGCACGACCTGCAGCGCGAGATCCTTCAGAAGGTCGTTCAGCGCCGCCTTGAACCCTTCAAGACGCGGATCGCCCGCCTCATCGACCTTCGCCTGGCCGTCGGCAGCCGCAGCCCCCGTTGCAAACAGCATCAGCGTGTCGGAGGTCGAGGTGTCGCTGTCGACGGTGATCGCGTTGAAGCTCGGCTCGACGCCGGCCGAAAGCAGTCCCTGCAGGGCGGCAGGCGCGATATTGGCATCCGTCACCACAAAGGACAGCATCGTCGCCATGTCAGGCGCGATCATGCCGGCGCCCTTGGCGATCCCGTTGATGACAACGGTGACGCCGTCGATTTCAGCGCTGCGCGTCGCGACCTTCGGATAGGTATCCGTGGTCATGATCGCCTTGGCCGCCTCGAACCAGAAGTCACCCGTTGCGCCGCTGGCCATCTGGTCCAGCACGCCGGAAAACTTGGTGGCATCCAGCGGCTCGCCGATCACCCCGGTCGACGCGAGATAGATTTCGTTCTCTGCGCAGCCGAGAGCCGCAGCCGCCGATTTCGCGGTCAGTTCCGTCGCGGCCTTGCCCTTCACGCCGGTAAACGCATTGGCATTGCCCGAATTGACGACGACGCCGCGCGCCACGCCATGCGCCAGGTTCTGGCGGCAGAAATCGACCGGCGCCGAGGGGCATTTCGACTTGGTGAACACGCCTGCGACGGCTGCCGGCTGATCAAAGGCCATCAGGAGCACGTCGGTGCGGTTCTTGTACTTGATGCCCGCCGCAGCGGTTGCCATCCGCACACCGCGGACAACAGGCATCTCGGCATAGGTTTTAGGAGCGAGGGGAGAAATACTGGAAGACATGGCACGGCCCGTAATGGAAGGCCCGCAAACTGCGGGCCTTGGGAAAAACAACAATGAGGGAGAGCTTACTGCTGCTCTGCCTTGTTCGCCTCTTCGTAGCCCTTGCGGAGCGCCTCGTCGACGATCTCGATCTTCTGCTCGGTCTTCGCCTTTTCAATGAGCGCAAGATACTTGTCGCGCATCACGAGCTGACGAACCTGCTGTTCGACGGCCTCGAAAGCCGGCGGCGGAGCGTCACGCTTGTCTTCGAGGCGGATGACGTGGAAGCCGAACTGCGTCTTGACCGGGGTCTTGGTATAGGCGCCCTTTTCAAGCGCAAAGGCCGCTTCTTCGAATTCCGGAACCATGCGTCCCTTGGTGAAGTAGCCGAGGTCGCCGCCTTCCGTCTTGTTCGGATCGGTCGACTTTTCCTTGGCGATCTCGATGAAGTCCTTGCCGGCGTCGAGGTCGGCGATGATCTGCTTGGCCTCTTCCTCGGTCTTCACCAGAATGTGGCGGGCGCGCACTTCTTCCTGCTTGGGAAGGGCTGCGACTTCCTTCTCATAGCGTGCCTTGACCTCGTCTTCGGTCACGGCATCGACAACGTTCTTCTTGAAGAAAGCATTGTGCAGCTCGCGCTCGGCGATAAAGGCCAGGCGGCGCTTGTATTCCGGATCGTCCTGAAGGCCAGCGGCAGTGGCGTTGGCGGCAAGCAGCTTCACGTCGATCGCGCCGGACAGGGCTGCGACCTTCTTCTGTTCGTCGGGAAGCTGGGCCAGCTGCGGATCGAGGTTGGCAATGGCCAGGTCCAGCTCGGACTGGGTGATCTCGAGATCACCGACCTTGGCGACGACGGTTGCGTCCTGGGCAAAAGCCGCACCGGTCAGGGCCGAGAGGGAAACGCAGGCGGCAAGCACGATTTTATTGAGGCGAAGCATGAAAGACCTTTCGGATGGTGAACCGTTTGAAGACCGTTCGAATCGGGCAAAAGATTGTCAGATGCCCGGCGACCGAGGGGATTTGGCACCAGCCTGCGCCGTTGACATCATTCGACCCCCCTCTTATCTGTCACGCAACCTCGCGTCCAGAGTAGTTTCAGGACGCATTGTGCCTATTCGCCCGCCCTAATAGTGGTCCGATGGGTACGTCAACGATATGACGAAGGTCAGAAAGGACCATCGATATGGTCAGTCTTGGTGGACTTGCGCGCAAAATCTTCGGCTCGTCGAACGAGCGCCGCGTTAAATCCTATGGCCCACGCGTTGCGCAGATCGCAGCCCTTGAGGAAAAGGTAAAGGCGCTGACCGACGAACAGCTGGCGGCGAAGACCGCCGAGTTCCGGGCAGAGCTGGCCGCTGGCAAGACGCTGGACGATATCCTGGTTCCTGCCTTCGCCGTCGCCCGCGAAGGAGCGCGCCGCGCGCTTGGCATGCGTCCTTTTGACGTACAGCTGATCGGCGCGATGATCCTCAACGACAATTCGATCGCCGAAATGAAGACCGGCGAAGGCAAGACGCTGGTTGCGACGCTGGCCGTCTACCTGAACGCGCTGGCCGGCAAGGGCGTGCATGTCGTCACCGTCAACGACTACCTCGCCCGCCGCGACGCCGCCACCATGGCCAAGATGTATGGCTTCCTCGGCCTCTCCACCGGCGTCATCGTGCATGGTCTCTCCGACGACGAGCGCCGCGCGGCCTATGCCTGCGACATCACCTATGCGACGAACAACGAACTCGGCTTCGACTATCTGCGCGACAACATGAAGTACGAGCGCGCCCAGATGGTTCAGCGCGGCCACAATTTCGCGATCGTCGACGAAGTGGACTCGATCCTGGTCGATGAAGCCCGCACCCCGCTGATCATTTCGGGCCCGCTCGACGACCGCTCGGACCTCTACAACACGATCGACGCCTATATTCCGCTCCTGTCGGAAGAAGACTACGAGATCGATGAAAAGCAGCGCTCCGCCAATTTCTCTGAAGTCGGCACGGAAAAGCTCGAAAACCTGCTGCGGGCAGCAAACCTCTTGAAGGGGGAATCGCTCTACGATGTCGAAAACGTCGCCATCGTCCACCATATCAACAACGCCCTGAAGGCCCACAAGCTCTTCACCCGCGACAAGGACTACATCGTCCGCAACGATGAAATCGTCATCATCGACGAATTCACCGGCCGTATGATGCCGGGCCGCCGTTATTCGGAAGGCCAGCACCAGGCGCTCGAAGCCAAGGAAAAGGTGCAGATCCAGCCCGAGAACCAGACGCTCGCCTCGATCACCTTCCAGAACTATTTCCGCATGTACAAGAAGCTGGCCGGCATGACCGGTACGGCGGCAACCGAAGCGGAAGAATTCGCCAATATCTACGGCCTTGAAGTGGTCGAAGTGCCGACCAACCTGCCGATCAAGCGTATCGACGAGGATGACGAGGTCTATCGGACGGTCGAAGAGAAGTTCAAGGCGATCATCGACGAGATCAAGGCCGCCAGCGAACGCAACCAGCCGGTTCTGGTCGGCACGACCTCGATCGAAAAGTCCGAACTGCTCGCCAACATGCTGAGCCAGTCCGGCTTCAAGGACTTCAAGGTCCTGAACGCCCGCTATCACGAGCAGGAAGCCTATATCGTGTCCCAGGCCGGCGTTCCCGGCGCCGTGACCATTGCCACCAACATGGCCGGCCGCGGTACCGACATCCAGCTCGGCGGCAATCTCGAAATGCGTCTCGAGCACGAACTGGCCGAGATGGAGCCGGGTCCGGAGCGCGATGCGAAGACCGACGCGATCAAGGCGGAAATCGCAGCCCTCAAGCAGAAGGCGCTCGAAGCCGGCGGTCTCTACGTCATCGCCACCGAACGCCACGAAAGCCGTCGTATCGATAACCAGCTGCGCGGTCGTTCCGGCCGTCAGGGCGACCCGGGCCGCTCGAAGTTCTATCTGTCGCTCCAGGACGACCTGATGCGCATCTTTGGCTCGGACCGCATGGACGGCATGCTGCAGAAGCTCGGCCTCAAGGACGGCGAGGCGATCGTCCACCCCTGGATCAACAAGGCGCTTGAGCGCGCCCAGAAGAAGGTCGAAGCCCGCAACTTCGACATCCGCAAGAACCTTCTGAAGTATGACGACGTTATCAACGACCAGCGCAAGGTCATCTTCGAGCAGCGCATCGAGTTGATGGACGCGACCGACGTGTCCTCAACCATCACCGACATGCGCCACGAAGTCATCGAGACCATGGTCGGCATCCACATCCCGGAAACGGCTTACGTCGAGCAGTGGGATGTCGCCGGCCTCAAGCAGAAGGTCGCCACCACCCTGAACCTCGATCTGCCGATCGAGGCCTGGGCGGCGGAAGAAGGCATCGCCGAAGACGATATCTACAATCGCATCATGGAAGCCGCCGACAAGGCCGCCGCCGACAAGGCCGAGCGTTTCGGCGCAGAACTGATGGCCTATGTTGAGCGCTCCGTCGTCCTTCAGACGATCGACAACCTCTGGCGCGAGCACATCGTCAACCTCGATCACCTGCGCTCGGTCGTCGGTTTCCGTGGTTACGCCCAGCGCGACCCGCTGCAGGAATACAAGGCAGAAGCCTTCGAACTCTTCCAGGCGCTGCTCGCCAACCTGCGCGATGCCGTGACCATGCAGATGTCGCGCGTCGAACTGGTCCGCGAAGCGCCGCCGGCCCCGACCCCGCCGCCGATGCAGGCCCATCATATCGATGCCACGACCGGCGAGGACGATGTCGGCGAAGGCTCGGTCGTTCAAGCCAGCGATCGCGACCCGCAGGACCCGAAGACCTGGGGCCCCATCGGCCGCAACGAGCCTTGCCCCTGCGGCTCCGGCAAGAAGTACAAGCACTGCCATGGCGCGCTCGAAGTATGAAGTTTAAGATTGAAGGCTTGAGTCTTTCTCAATCTTTCGTCCTTAGCCTCTGAGCGATCAAGGGGAACCGAGCCAACCGGCCCGGTTCCCCTTTTCCTTTGGAGGGCATGATGTCGGCTGTGTCAGCACGGGAACATCATTGGGATTCGCTGCGCGCTTTCCTGATGCTCCTCGGCATCCCCTATCACGCCGCCATGGTCTACAATGCCCGCGTCCTCTGGGACATCCAGTCGCCCGAACGAAGCGAGGCGCTGACCTTCCTGAGCGGTGTACTCGTGACGTTCCGCATGCCGGCCTTCTTCATCGTCGCCGGCTATTTCGCCGCGATGATGCTCGAGCGGCGAGCGCCCGGCGCCTGGCTTGGCGGTCGTTTCCTTCGCCTCGGCATCCCCTTCCTGACCGGGTTCGTGCTGCTCGCTCCGGTCCAGGTCGTCCTGATCGATCTCAATGCCGCATTCACAAGCGCCGTCCCGCTGATGGCAGCCCTCCATCATGCGGCAAAGGACGTCACCCAGCCCAGCTTCAGCTGGATCGCCCATCTCTGGTTCCTGCCGGCCCTCCTCGCCTACAGCCTCTTGCTCGCCATGCTGTTGCCGCAGGCGCGGACCGCCCCCCTGGCGGCGATCCTGCGACGCGCTCAGTCCTTCTGCCTCACGCAGAAACGGCTGGCGCTTCTGGCGCTCGTGCTGGTGGTCGCCGCCTGGGAAGTCGGGCTCTACCTCTCCCACAGAAGCCTGCTGGCGAGCGAGGGCTCCCTCCCTTTTCTCCTCGCCCATGGCGTCGACCCCTATCTGCGCTACCTGCCCTTCTTTTTCGTCGGCGTTGCCTTGAGGTCCGCCCCGAACCTCCGCAGCGCCCTTGTCTGGCAGAAGGGCTGGGCACTGCCGGCGTTTGGCCTCGCAACCGCCATCCTCGCCTCGCTGCTGCGCGGTCGCGACACAGCAGCTCTCGGTATCGCCCACACTGCGTTCGACGCCGCAGCCGCCATCCTCTTGAGCCTGGTTTTGATCGGCATCGCCGAGCGCTTCTGGAACCGTCCCGATCCACGCGTTGATCGCATCGTCGATGCCGCCTTCAGCATCTACCTGCTGCATCATCCCCTGATCTTCGCCCTCTCGACCCTGTTCGTTCTTGTGGGCTGGCCGCCGGTCATGGAGTTCCTGCTGGTGTGCCTCGCGACCCTCGTCCTGTCCTATGGCATCCACCGGCTGATCCGCCGTTCGCCACTGGCGCTTTTCCTGTTCAACGGTGTCCCCATGCGTCGCAATCCCCGGGATATCGACAGGCCGCAAAGCCCGGTCACCACACTTCGTTAACCCTGATCTGTCATCACTGAAAACCACATCCGACCCAGCGAGAAGTATTGCGTCCGTACCGATGACTGTTCTGGAAGCAGCGGAGAAATGGTTGCCCGCAGGCCCGCGTCTGGTGCGCGCGCTTCGTGCGCAAGACGACACGGCCCGCGCCCAGCGCATGGCCGCGATCGCCTTTGCCATCCGTGTGGTCAGTGCCGGCATCGCCTTCGCCTCGCAGATCATCCAGGCCCGCCTGATGGGCGAGTTCGAATACGGCATCTTCGTCTTCGTCTGGGTGCTCGTGGTCCTCGCCGGCAATTTCTCCTGCCTCGGCTTCCACACCGCGATCATCCGCTTCCTGCCGCAATACGACCTCGAAAAGGCGCAAGCCGAGATCCGCGGCCTGACCTCCACCGCCCGCCTGTTTGCCATGACGAGCGCCAGCATTCTGGCGCTGATCGGCATTTCGGCCCTGCATCTCTTCGGCGACAGCATCGAGTCCTATTACCTCGTGCCCCTCTTCCTCGCCGTCTTTGCGCTGCCGATGATAGCACTTGGCGATGTGCTGGACGGGACCGCCCGTGCCAATCGCTGGGCCGTGCTGGGTCTGAGCCCCACCTACATCATCCGCCCCACCCTGATCCTCGCCTTCATGCTGATCGCGGTGGCGAGCGGCAGGCCGGCAACCGCAGTTACCGCCATGCAGGCGGCGCTCGCCGCCACCTATGTCACGACGCTTGGCCAGTTCCTGCTCGTCGACCGCCGCCTCTTGAACCGCTATGACAAGGGCGCCCGCAAGATCGACTTTGCCGCCTGGATCAAGGTCGCCCTGCCGATCTTCTTCATCGAGGGCTTCGGCTTCCTCTTGACCAATTCCGACGTCATCGTCGTCGGCCTCTATCTGCCGCCGGACCAGGTCGCCGTCTATTTCGCCGCCGCCAAGACCATGGCGCTGGTGCAATTCGTCTTCTTCGCCGTCAAGGCTGGCGCAACACCGCGTTTCTCCGCCCTGATGGCCGAGGGTGACCGCCACGGGCTTGCCAGTTTCGCCGGCACCGCCGCGCGCTGGAGTTTCTGGCCGTCGCTTGCCGTCGGCATCGTCGTTCTGATGCTCGGCGAACTGCTGCTCGGGCTGTTCGGCCCCGCCTTCACCGCAGGCTACATGCTGATGGTGATCCTATTTGCCGGCAACATGGCGAAAGCTCTGGTCGGCCCGGCGGAAATGCTGCTGACCATGGCCGGCCGCCAGCAGCTGTGTGTCGTCGTCTATGCGGTCGCGCTGGCCTGCAATATCGGCCTCAACATCACGCTCATTCCCGCCTGGGGTCTTGCCGGTGCTGCGACAGCGACAGCCACGGCCATGGCTGTCGAAGCCCTACTCCTGCATGTCGCCGTCCGCCGCGCGCTCGGGATCGTCGTCTTCGCGTTTGCCGATCCGCATGCCCTGACGCCCCGCAAGGAGGTCGTCCGCCCATGACCGACAACATCTACAATGAAAGCATGAACAGCGGTGCCAACCGCCTGGTTGGCAGTCTCGCAGGTGCCCGCCCGAAACCGGTGGCGGAGACGGAAGTTTCGGTCGGTCGCCCGGGCCGCAGGCTCAGTGTCTATCCGAGCCAGATGGGCTACGAACTCCAGGACGAGCTTGAATATCTGACTTACCGGGTGATGGAGACCAATGTCTTCTTCGCCCCACGCTTCCTTGCGCCCGCCATGCCGCGGCTGGAAGAGCGTCAGGTCCGCTTCGCCGTGATCCGCGACGAGGACGAGCAACGCTCGCGTCTTCGCCTTCTTTTCCCCTTCTCGATCGAAAAGCCGGGCTTTTCCATCGGCCCATCGATCATTCGCGTCTGGGCCAATCCCTTCGGGCCGCTCGGCACGCCGCTGGTCGATGCCGAAGGGGCTGCCGAGACGATCGACAATCTGCTCGAGGCCCTGATCCGGCCGGAAGCCCGCCTGCCAAACCTGCTGGTCATCCCGGATCTTCGCCTTGACGGGCGTTTTGCCCAGCTGGCGCGCGCCGTGGCGCTCGCCCGCGATCTGCCGCTCACCATCACCAACGAATATCAGCGGCCCATGCTGCAGAGCTACGAGGATGGCCCCGCCTATCTTCACTCGACGCTGAGCAAGGGCCATCTGCGCGAGATGCGGCGTCAGGCGAAGCTGCTCTCGGCCATGGGCGTGCTGAACTACAACGTCGCCCGCCAGCCGGGGGAAATCCGGCTCCGGATGGAGGAGTTTCTCGCCCTCGAAGCCAGCGGCTGGAAGGGTCGCAAGCGCTCGGCCATGGTCAACGACCGTCTGCGCGCCGCCTTTGCCCGCGAGGCGATCACCAATCTCGCCGAGGCCGATGCCGTGCGTATCCATACGCTCGATCTCGATGGCCAGGCGATCGCGTCCATGGTGGTCTTCATCATGGCCGGGGAGGCCTATACCTGGAAAACGGCCTATGACGAGCGCTATGCGCGTTTCTCGCCCGGCAAGCTGCTGATGGCCGACCTGACCGAATGGCATCTGGATGACGCCAACATCGAGCGCACCGACAGCTGCGCTGTCCCCGATCACCCGATCATGAGCCGCTTCTGGAAGGAGCGCGAAGCGATGGGAACCCTGGTGATCGGCCTGAAGCCGAACGCCGACCGGGATGTCCGCCAGGTCGGCGCGCAGTTGCATATGTATCGCAACACCCGCAACATTGCCCGCATTCTGCGCGACAAGGTCCTGAACCGCCGCTTCGGCAGCTGATCATCGGCGAGCAGCGCAAGGCGATCCACGGCTGATCAGCTCGCCCTGGCAATCTCCTGATCCCGCAACAGCCGCCGGATCACCTTGCCGCTGGTCGTCAGCGGCAGTTCCGTGACGAACTCCACCTCGCGCGGATATTCGTGCATCGACAGCCGGTTTTTCACCCAGTCGCGGATTTCCGTGGCGAGCGTCGAATTCCCCGTGTAGCCGTCCTGCAGAACGACGAAGGCCTTGACGATTTCGGTCCTCAGCACGTCCGGCTTGCCGATGACGGCCGCGAGCCGCACCGCCGGATGCCCGATCAGGCAGTCCTCGATCTCCGCCGGCCCGATCCGGTAACCCGAGGAGGTGATCACGTCATCGTCGCGACCGAAGAACTGCACATAGCCATCCTCGTCCTGGCGGCCGAGATCGCCCGTCTTCATCCAGTCGCCGACGAACTTCTCCTGCGTCGCCCTGTCATTGTTCCAATACCCCAGGAACATCACCGGGTCCGGCCTGCGGATCGCCACCTGCCCGGTTTCGCCGACAGGCACCTCACGCCCCTCTGCATCGATGATCGCGACATCATGCCCCGGCACGGCCTTGCCGATAAAGCCGCCCTTGGTGATGCCCAGATGCGCGGCCGACGACAGCACGAAATTGCATTCCGTCTGGCCGTAGAATTCATTCGGCACGATGCCGAGCGCGGATTTCACCCATTCATAGGTTTCACGCCCGAGCGATTCGCCCGCCGAACCGATGCTGCGCAGCACGAGATCATAGGTCTGGCGCGGGTTCTCCACCGCCTTCAGGAGCCGAAGCGCCGTGGGCGGGATGAAGGCATTGCGCACCTTCATCTCGGCCATGATCTGGAACGCCATTCGCGGATCAAACTTTTGCGACGGCGACGAGACGACAGGCACCCCGAGCATCAGCGCCGGCAGAAGCGCATTCAAGAGCCCGCCCGCCCAGGCCCAGTCGGACGGCGTCCAGACCTTGTCGCCCGGCTGCGGCAGATAGTCATGCGCCAGCTGGAAACCCGGGATATGCCCGGCGAGAACCCGATGCCCGTGCAAGGCGCCCTTCGGCGGACCTGTCGTGCCCGAGGTATAGATCATCAGCGCCGGTGTATCCGGCCCGCTTTCAGCGATCTCGAAGACCGAGGGCCGCCCCTCGATCAGGCCGCGGAAACCGGTCACATCCGGTCCGGCTCCATCGATCGAGATCACGCTTGCAAGCGCCGGCAGGCGAGCCTTGATCGCTTTCAGCCGCTGCAGCCCGAACGCATTGGTCACGATCACGCGGGCACCCGCATCCCGCAGCCGGTATTCCAGCGCCTCTTCGCCGAACAGCAGGGCGAGCGGCAGAGCAATCGCACCCATCTTGTAGATCGCAACATGGGCGATCACCGTCTCGAAGCACTGCGGCAGAAGCAGCGCCACCCGGTCACCCCTGGTGACACCGAGTTCGCTCAGTCCATGCGCCAGCGCGGAAGACTGTGCGGCAAGCTCGGCATAGGTCATCGAAAGATGATCACCATCCGGCGAGAAGTGTTGAAGGCAGACCTGCTCCGGCGCCTTGAGCGCCCAGTCGTCTGCCACCACGCGCCCGATGTTGAAATCGGCGGGGATATCCCAACGGAAATTGTGGCGAAGCGCCTCGAAGGTGTCGCGCGGCTCAAGCAGCATGGCTGAGGTTCCGGATCGTCATGCTGTCTCTGCTAACACTCATCTCGCAGATGCACAATAACCGGCTAAATTGACCGTAAACGAGCAGCAAACAGGCCAAGGGAGTGGCAACCTGCCGGCGCCGCTGCGCTGATCACAGGGTGCAGCACCAGAAAGCCACGCCCTGCCGATAACCGGCGAACACCAATGATCTGTTCAGCCCTTGGCCTGGGCAGCCTCGGCCCGCATCAGCGCAACCAGCGCCTTGAGCTCGCCGGCCCGCACCATTTGCGCTGGCGTCCGACCCGCAAAAGCCTCAAGCTTCTGGCTGCGATACCATTTCTCGGCCATCTCCTTCGCGCCGAGCCGCTTGACGGCGAGCGCCAGCACCAGGGCCTTGGCATCCACTGGCGACACCGTGCCCGCCTCGATCGCCGCATCGATACGCGCGATCTCAGACTGCACCGACTGCTGCTTCAGCTTTTGCCGCATCGCCGCCACCTGAGGCGCGACCGGTGCAACGATATTGACCTTCGCCTTGCCGTCTTCGGCAGCGGCAGGTGCCGCAACCACAGGGGCGGCAACCTTGCCCTTGCCCTTGCCCTTGCCTTTCCCGGCCACAGACTGAACCGGCGCCTTCGGCAAAAGCGCCGCATCCATCACCACCTGCTGGACGGGCTGCGCGATACGGATCTTCTTGGCCGAGGATGTCATGGGTCTTGCTTTCAGAACTGGTGAAATGGCCCAGGCGACAGGCCGGACCGCCCCACACGACTGCGCCTGTGGATCGGCCATTCCCTAGCATTCCGGCAAGGCAGCTTCAACACGCTTGGCAACCGCCCCCAGTGGAACACGTCCGGCAGAGCGCATGTCAAATCCGGCGAGAATCGACATGCCACACCCCTTGCAAGCCCGCCGCAGCCCATGGTAAGTCGCCAACGTCCAGACCGTGCCCCATTGGCGGAACTGGTAGACGCGCTCGACTCAAAATCGAGTTCCGAAAGGAGTGCTGGTTCGATTCCGGCATGGGGCACCATCTCTTTTCTTCGCATTCGTCAATTCATCACGCAGTCGTGCGCCGGGGCCCCCGAGCAACGCGGATTTACACATCTTCGCAAACGCAATAAAACGCGGCCTGTCCGGCCCCGACGCCGGCGATGTGCAATCAGCCGCAGGCCAGATCCTATGCTCGCAATTCTCAACCGCCACCCCGACCGCGCTGCGGCCGTTTTCGTCACCTTCGGCATGGCGATCGTCGTCGGCTCCGCGCTCGGTTTCGAGCATATCGGCGGCTATATCCCTTGCGCGCTCTGCCTGATGCAGCGCAATCCCTATTACATCGGCATCGGCGTCGGTTTCCTGGCCGTGCTGTCTGCCGTCTTCCGCCTGCCGCCCATCGTCACGAAGACGCTTCTGATCGCGGTTGCCATCCTGATGCTCGTTGGCATGGGGCTGGGCATCTATCATTCCGGCGTCGAGTGGAAGTTCTGGGAAGGTCCGTCCACCTGCACGATCGGCGCCACCGGCGGCGATACGCCGGTCAACGTGCTCGATGCGCTGAACGCCACCAAGGCGCCCTCCTGCACCGAAGCGACGCTTCGGGTGCTGGGCCTCTCGTTTGCCGGCTGGAACGTGCTGACAAGTGCGGCACTGGCCGCCATCGCCTTCTGGGGCGCGCTCCGCAAGCCCGCCGTCTGAGGCGGGCAACCCTCCCGGACGGGAGCGACCACCTGAGGCAGAACTGCCGCCTTACGGCTGCAGTTCGGTATCCCAGTAGAGATAGTCCATCCAGCTTTCATGCAGGTAGTTCGGCGGGAACGACCGGCCATTGTTGTGCAGGTCCTGCACCGTCGGCCTGTAGGGTGCCTGGTGCGGATGCATGCCGGCCTGCTTGGGGAGTTTCGATCCCTTGCGCAGATTGCAGGGCGAGCAGGCGGCGACAACATTCTCCCAGGTCGTCTCGCCGCCATGGGCGCGCGGGATGACGTGGTCGAAGGTCAGGTCGTCGGGCGAGCCGCAATACTGGCACTCGAACTTGTCGCGCAGGAAGACATTGAAGCGCGTAAAGGCCGGGTTCCGGGTCGGCTGAACATAGGTCTTGAGGCTGACCACGCTTGGCAGCCGCATCGAGAAACTCGGCGAGCAGACCGAATGATCATACTCAGCGATGATGTTCACACGGTCGAGGAAGACCGCCTTGATCGCGTCCTGCCAGGACCAGAGCGACAAGGGATAATAACTCAGTGGCCGGTAGTCGGCATTCAGGACGAGCGCCGGCAGGGCCTGGGGAGAAACTGCAATCGTCAAGGCGTACTCCTGATCGATTCGGCATCTGCCCTTCTATATTAGGTCTGTTGTTACAGCATTGTGAAGCCTGAATTTTCAGGTGAGCCCGCGACCTCTTCGCGCGGCCCTCAGCGGGGCAGCGCGACGCGTCCGGTCCTGTGGGCATAATGCGCCCAGAACAGCCGGGCCGCGACCGAGCGCACCGGCGCCCAGGCCTCGGCCAGTTCGGCCACAAGCTCTGGCGCGGGCCGCTCGCCGGCGAAAAACACGTCGCCCACGGAGATCCTGAGCGCCACGTCGCCGACCGGAAAGATATCGGGATGGCCACCGCAGAACATCAGGTAAACCTCGGCTGTCCAGGGGCCGACGCCCTTCAAGCCCGTCAGCGCCGCAATGGCGGCATCTGCCGGCATCTCCGCCAGTTCGTCGAGCCGGAAGGGGCCGCCGAGATCGGCCTTGGCGGCGGCTTCCAGCGCCTGCGCCTTGCCACGCGACAGGCCGAAGGTGCCGATCAGTTCGGGACCCAACGCCAGAAAATCCTCCGAGAGCGGGCGGTTTCCGAGGACCGCCGTCATCCGCCGCCAGATCGCGTCCGCACTTGCCCGCGACACCATCTGCGACACGATGATCGAGGCGAGCCCCGCAAAGCCGGGTGCGGAAAGTCGAAGCGGCAGCGGCTGGCAAGCCTCGGCGATCGGACAGAGCCGGGGATCGCGCGTCAGCAAAAGGGAAAGTCCCGCAGCGAGATCGGCCTCGCATCGGATCGTCGTCAAATCCGTCCCCTTTTCCTCATGCCACTCTCATGCGAAGGAAGAGCATGACCGAACGTCCTCGTCAAACCGCAAGCCAAGATGCCCCCGTCTTTCGCTTCGCGCCAAGCCCCAATGGAAGGCTGCATCTCGGCCATGCGCTCTCTGCCCTTCTCAACGCGGACATGGCTTCAAGCACGGGCGGACGTCTGCTGCTGCGCATCGAGGATATCGATCTCACCCGCTGCCGTCCGGAACTCGAACAGGCCGTCATCGACGATCTCACCTGGCTCGGGATCACCTTCGAACAGCCCGTCCGCCGCCAGTCGGAACATTTCCCGGTTTACCGCGAAGCCCTCGACCGGCTGAAGGAAATGGGTCTGGTCTATCCTGCCTTCCTGACCCGCGGTGAGGTGAAGGCCCGCGTCTCGGCCTTCGAACGCGCGGGCGGCCTCTGGCCACGCGACCCGGATGGCGCACCGCTTTATCCGACGGAGGAGCGCTCGCTTGGCGAGGCCGAAAGGGCGGAGAAGCTGGCAACCGCCGAGCGCCACGCCTTTCGGCTCGATATCGACAAGGCGCGGGCCCTGGTTGGCGAACCGCTCACTTGGCAGGAAACCGGCGACGGGCCGCAAGGCGAAATCAAGGCCGATCCGGCCGCCTGGGGCGATGTCGTGCTCTGGCGTTCGGACGCCCCCGCGAGCTACCATCTCGCCGTCACCGTGGACGATGCCGCGCAAGGGGTAAGCCATGTCGTGCGCGGCCTCGACCTCTTCCACGCCACATCGGTCCACCGCCTGCTGCAGACCCTGCTCGGCCTGCCGGAACCCGTCTACCACCACCACCGGCTGATCCTGGGGCCAGACGGGCGCAAGCTGTCGAAAAGCCTTGGCGACACGGCGCTGGCCGCACTTCGCACGGAGGGGAAAACTCCGTCAGATATCCGCGCCATGGTCGGGATTTGAGATCCCGACATCAGGCTCGCCCTTGATCGGCACCACCCGGAACTTCATCAGCGCCGCATTGAATTCCGCTCCGATGATGAAGATCGCGCCGACCATGTAGAGGAAGACCAGCACGATCATGATCGAGGCGAGACCGGCATAGGTCGCGGCATAATTGGCAAACGAGGCGAGGTAGTAGGCGAAAAGCAGCGCGCCGATGAGCCAGAGGGCAAGCGTGAGCATCACGCCCGGCAGCACGTCGATCAGCCGCCGGCGGCCTGCCGGCAGGCCGAGGTGAAAGACCAGCAGCGTGACGATCAGGAAGGCAACCGTGCCGTAAACGCGCCAGTTGGCGACGGTCGCCAGAAATTCCTTGAGGAAGGGAAAGAGCTTTTCCGCAAAGGCGAGCGCCACGGGAACGGCAACAAGCAAAGCGCTGATCGCCGCCAGCACCACGACCGCCGCAAGCACGAAACCGAGGCTGAGCAGTCTCGTGAGGTACCAGGGACGCGTCTCGGCGACCCGGTAGGCGCGGTTGAGCGAGACGCGCAGCGCCTCGACGCCATTCGAGGCAAAGTAGGCTGCCGCCAGCACCGAGATCGTCAGCAACCCGCCGCGCGGAATGGTCAGCACCTGCACCACCTGGTCGGACAGGGGTTTCGCGATCGTTTCCGGCCAGGTGTCGAAGATCAGGTGTACGGCCGTTTCGGCGAACTGGTCTGCTCCGAGGAAGCTCGCAAGCGCCGTGCCGAAAATCAGGAAGGGGAAGAGCGCAAGAA
>JARXAK010000090.1 GCA_029865885.1 Rhizobium sp.
GGTTTCGGCATAGGCAAGCGCCAGCGTCGAGCCCCAGGAGCCGCCGAAGACGAGCCAGTTTTCGGCACCGATCATCTGACGCAGCCGCTCGATATCAGCGACGAGATGCCAGGTGGTGTTGGCTTCGATCGAGGCATGCGGCGTGGATTTGCCACAACCGCGCTGGTCGAACAGGATCACGTCGTAAAGCGCGGGATCGAAGAGGCGGCGATGCGACGGGCTGGTCGCACCGCCCGGGCCGCCATGCAGGAAGACGGCGGGCTTCGCCCCCTTCGTGCCGAAACGCTCCCAATAGATCTGATGCCCGTCGCCGACATCGAGCATGCCGGTCTCGAAGGGTTCGATGTCGGGATAAAAGCCGCGCAATTCCGTTGTCATATTATGTCCTCTTCGGTGGCCAGGCCACCGTATCGTGATCGGGATGCTGCCGCGAGGTGGCGGCGATCCTGGCATTGCCGGCCGGAAGATCCGAACGGTCTGTCTGCTTTTCGGGGAGGCCGAAAAGTCTGTCGAACCAGGGCATTCGGCTTTCGACCCCATCCTGCGAGATGGGCTCGGCAAGCTCCGGCTTGTCGAGGCTGCCGATCGTCACGCTGATATAGGGCGAGCCCTTGGTGCGGAAGAAAAGCGGCGTGCCGCAATCCTTGCAGAAGCCGCGCCCGCACGGATCAGACGACTGGTACCAACTGGGTTCGCCGCGCATCAGCAGGAAATCCTCCTGGCGGGAGCCGGCCAGCGCCATGAAGAGATTGCCGCTGGCCTTCTGGCACATGCGGCAGTGACAGATATGCGGATAGCCGAGTTCGCCGGCCACCTTGTAGCGGATCGCGCCGCACTGGCAGCCGCCGGAATGCACCTGACGGGTCATTGATCATCCTCCGGCGGCCACTCAGCCGTGTCGTGGTCGGGGTGTTGGAAGGATACGAGTTCAGTATCGTCGAGCGCCTGTGCTGTCGTAGGTTTCTGAAACAGCGTATCAATCCACGGCAGTCGCAGGTGATGGTTGACCTGAACCTGCGGCTCGAAGCGCTCCGGATGGTCGAAGGCGCCGATCGCCAGTTCCACGCCGTTGGGGTGGTGATAGGAGAGCGGCGTTCCACACTTGGCGCAGAAACCGCGTTTCACCTTGGACGACGAGCGGTAAAGCATCGGCTGCCCGCGCGTCCAGGTCAGATGCGCCTGGTCGGCACTGACAAGGGCGCCGAAGAAGGAGCCGAAATGCTTCTGGCACATGCGGCAGTGGCAGATCGACGGCCGCCCAAGCTTCGACGCCTGGAACCGGATTGCGCCACATTGGCAGCCACCGGAATGAACTTCGCTCACGCCTCTCTCCTTATCGTATCGTCATGAAAATCGTGACGCCAATGATGACAACTGCAATCAGGGCGCCCTTGGCGATCAGCCCGTAAAGCAGCCATTTCGGCATCTTTGTGTTCGGGTTTGGCTGGGTCACGACCTTGCCTCCGGCCACTGCTCCGTGTCCCGGTCCGGATGCTGGTAGGACACGACGTCGGTGAGGAAGGGCGCGTCCTCGAGATCATCAAGCGTTGCGCGCTCCGGAAGGGCAGTGATGGCGTCGACGAAGGCGAGTTTGCATTCGACCCCGAACTGGATGGTCGGCGGCAGCCGCGACGGATCATCGAAGGCGCCCGCCGCCAGCGACAGCCCGTCCGGTGCCTCATAGGTGAGCGGCGTGCCGCAATCGCCACAGAAACCGCGTTTCACGAAGTTCGACGAGGCAAAACGCTTCGGCTGCCCCCTAGTCCAGCTGACCTCAGCATCGCCGGCGGCAACAAGCGGCGCATAGTAAGCTCCGAAGGCCTTCTGGCACATCCGGCAATGGCAGACGGAAACATCTTTCGGTTGGCCTTCCATACGGAACCGCACGGCGCCACACTGGCAGCCACCGGCGTGGGTGAGCTTGGAGGTCATGGGGTAGCCTCCAACCAGTTCTCAACCTTAAGGCCCGGCACCCGACCGAACTCGCGGACATTGCCGGTCACCAGGGTTACATCGAGGGAGCGCGCATGGGCGGCGATGAAAAGATCGGTGGTGCCGATCGGCTGTCCGCTGCGCTCCAGATCGTGGCGGATTTCCGCGAAATGCAGCGCTTCCTTGTCTTCGTAGGGCAGGATTGTGATCCGATCGAGAATGGCCTCGACCAAATAGGTCAGTCGCTCGGAATTCCGTTTGAGGATGCCAAAGCGCAGTTCCGACGCAACGATCGCACTGATCGAGATCTGCTCATCGCCGGCACGCTCCACCATCGCCGCAGCAGTGCCGTGCGGATTCCGGATGAGGTCCGAAACGATGTTGGTGTCGAGCATGTAGCGGGGCGTGTTCACAGGTCGACGTCTCGCGCTGGCGGTTCACGAAGATCGAAGTCGCAGTCTTCATCGATAGGCTCCTGCCTGCGCAGCCAGTCGATCAGGCTTTCCTTCTTTGTCTGGACGGGTTCCATGGTGATTTTGTCGCCTTCCTTGCGCATGATCACCTCGTCACCGGGAAAGTCGAACTCCACAGGGATGCGGACGGCGCGGTTGCGACCGTTCTTGAAGATACGGACATGCCTTTCCAGTTCCATTCGCGCCTCCGTTCGTGGCATATGTCAAGCATATGCCACCCGTTTCTCTTAAACAACTACCGCTTGACCTCCCAGGTCGTTACCCGCTCGCCGGTCTCCTTGTCTTTGCCGTCCTTGAGCTGGATGCCCTTCTCCGCAAGCTCATCGCGGATGCGGTCGGCCTCGGCGAAGTTTTTCGACTTCAGCATTTCGAGCCTGAGATCGACGAGGGCCTGGACGGCGGCGGAGAGGTCGTCGCTGACTTCGGCCTTCTTCGGCGCAACACCGAGAAGGGCAGCCGAGGCGACGAACAGCGGCAGCTTTGACGGATCCGCATTTGCCGCCTGGGCGAGTGCATGAACCGCCTGAACGGCAGTAACCGTGTTCAGGTCGTCGGTGAGCGCTTCGAGGACGGATGCATCCGGGGCCATATCGCCGGCATCACCCGCTGGCCATTTTGCCAGCAGACGCTCCGCCTCCTCCAGCCGCTTGACCGAAAAGTCGATCGGCTCGCGGTAATGCGTCATCAGCATGGCGAGCCGCAGCACTTCGCCCGGCCACTGGCGGCCGCCGAACTTCTCCGTCGCCAAGAGCTCGTTGATCGTGACGAAATTGCCCTCCGACTTCGACATCTTGCGGCCCTCGACCTGCAGGAAGCCGTTATGCATCCACACGGTCGCCATCAGGTCGTTGTCGAAGGCGCAGCAGGATTGGGCGATCTCGTTTTCGTGGTGCGGGAAGATCAGGTCCAGCCCGCCGCCATGGATGTCGAACTGGTGCGGCTTGGCCTTTGCCTTGGGGGACAAGCGATCCTTGATCTCTTCCCAGAGATAGCGGTCGGACATGGCCGAGCATTCGATATGCCAGCCGGGACGGCCGAAGATCGGATGCGCCTTGCCCTCGAAGCTGAAATGCGCCGGCCAGCCGGGTTCCGTATCGGCCGACTGCTTCCAGAGCACGAAGTCTGCCGGGTTCATCTTGTGGCTTTCGACCGCGACGCGGGCACCCGCCTGCTGGTCCTCCAGCCTGCGCTTCGACAGCATGCCGTAATCCGCCATCGAGGCGGTGGAAAACAGCACCTCATGCCCCTCGGAACCACTGGCGACATAGGCATGGCCCATGTCGAGCAGCCGCTGGATGATCACGATCATCTGGGGAATGTTGTCGGTCGCGCGCGGCTCGTGGGTCGGCTTGAGGCAGCCGAGTGTTGCCACGTCCTCGTGGAACTGGCTCTCCGTCTTGCCGGTCACAGCCCGGATGGCCTCATTGAGGCTCATCGATCCGTCGGCGATCCGGTCGCCGAAATCGCGAAGCGCGCGTGCGTTGATCTTGTCGTCGACGTCGGTGATGTTGCGGACATAGGTGACCTTGTCCGCGCCGTAAACATGCCGGAGCAGCCGGTAGAGCACGTCGAAGACGATGACGGGGCGCGCATTGCCGATATGGGCAAAGTCATAGACGGTCGGGCCGCAGACATACAGGCGCACATTCTGATCGTCGATCGGTTCGAAATCGACCTTGTCGCGTGTGAGCGTGTTGTAAAGCTTGAGGCCGCCGGCCATGTCAGTCTCCCAGAACGAATGTTACCCGGCTGGACCGGGTCGTTTGTCATCTGGGGCTATGCAGGAGACGAAAACGGCCAGGCCAGCGAAGCGCTAGCGAATAATGGTCCCGCAAATGATGCAGAGGCTCGTTTTCATGGGCGCTGTTATGGCGCGCGTCGCGATTTTGGTCAAGGGCGCATGGCGCAGTGCCAAATGCGCACATTCGTGATAGACCAGCTGTGGATAGTCGCCCTTCGGGTTAAGTCTTTTTCAAGATAACTCCCCCAATTCTGGTGAGGCCTTCACTGCCCTCGGAGATGATCTTCGGAATGGACCACATCCTGCATTTGCCCACCATCATGATCGTCCATGCGTTGATTACATGCATTTCGACGGTGGTAACGATCTATATGTGGTTGCGCGCCAGGGGCAGTCGAATTCTGCCGCTGCTGGTTGCCGCCGGAATTGCCGCCTGCGCGGCCATGCTGCTGCATTCCGCGCGAAATACATTGCCGCTGTTTTTGTCCTCCGGCGTGGGGCTGGGGCTCGGCGTGCTCGCCGTCGGTTTCTATTGGCAGGCGGTCGTTGCCTTCGAAGGCGGAAAGGTGTCCCTGGTCAAGGCTTCGGTCGGCATCGTTATCTGGACGGCGCTCTGGCTGACACCGGTCTTCCATCAGTCGATGGCCGCCCGCACCATCATCCTGGGTCTGCTGGTCGCCGGATACTGCTTTCTCACGGCGTTCGAAATCCTTCGCAAGTCCAAGCAGGAGCCGCTGCCCTCCCGCTCGATCGCAGCTTTTTCCAATGTCATTCGCGGCGTGGTCTGGCTTGCGCCGACGCCGCTCTCGATCTTCAGCGCGCCGGCATATGCGGCAGACGGCACGACCGCGCCTTGGTTCGCCTTCATCGTGCTGGCCAATTCGATGATGATCGTTTTGTCGCTGGTTGCTCTGCTGATGCTGGCGAAGGAGCGCGATGAGTATCGATATCGCCTGGCCTCCGAACGCGATCCGCTGACCAACCTCGCCAACCGCCGCACCTTCGTGGCGAGCGCCAATCAGGTCCTGATGCAGGAGCAGGGCGGCGCAAGTCTGCTGCTGCTCGACATCGACCATTTCAAGACTGTCAACGACACCCATGGTCATGCCGCCGGCGACCAGGTGCTGCTTGCCTTCTCGCGCGTCATCGAACAGCGCATGCCGAAAGGCTGGCTTTTCGCCCGCATTGGCGGCGAGGAATTTGCCTGCCTGATGCCGCGCATGAGTGCCCAGAAAGCGGTCTCTGTCGCCGAAAATCTGCGCCGTGCGGTGGCCGAGATGGTGATACCCGTGCCATCTCCCCTGCAGGTCACTGTCAGCATTGGCGTCAGCGAGGCCAGCGCTCGGGGCGTGGAGCTCGACACACTCCTCGCCAGCGCCGATGCCGCGCTCTACAGAGCCAAGGCGGATGGCCGAAACTGCGTCCGTTTCTGCGAGCCCGTCATCCTGTTGGAGGAAACGGCCGCTACGCTCGCCCTTGCGGCCGGTGAACAGCGCCGCTCGGTCGTCCGCCTGCGTCCGCGCGGGGAATGATCAGGCAGCCGCCCGTGGCAGGCGTGTGAGGCCGAGCACCAGCGCACATCCGACGATGATCACCACGCCACCGCAGAGTTGCAGCACTGTCAGCGGCTCATCGAGCACCAGTGCCCCGACCAGAACTGCGACGACCGTCACGACAAATTCGACGCTGATCGCAGCTGTGGCACCAATGCTTTTGACCAGCCCGAAATAGAGCACATAGGTGAGCGCGCTCATCAGGGCGGCAAGGGCGACGAGATAGACATAGTCCAGGGGCTGAGGCGTTCCGGGAACCGGCACGAACCACAAGAGCGGCAGCGTCAGGATGCCGCCGGCGATGAAGGAGCCGATCGTCACCTCCCAGGGTCCGGTGCCGGAAAGATAGCGGCTCGCATAATTGCTGCCGAAGGCGGCTGAGAAGGTCGAACCCACCATCGCGAAACAACCGAGGAGGAATGCGCCGGTGACGGGCACGGCCGGAAAGCCCACCAGCATGACGATGCCGATGGTCCCCAGCGCAAGGCCGAGCACGCGCATCGGCGTAATCCGCTCCAGGCCCCAGACTTGCGCGATCACCATGGAGAAGAGCGGGATCGAAGCGACGAAGATTGCGGCCATCGCCGTGCCGATCAGTGGCGTCGCATAGGAGAGACCGATGAGCTGGCCCGCCACGGTGCTGGCGCCGACGATCGCAAACGGCAGCCATCCCGCCGAGAAATCAAGCCTGCGCCGCAAAGCACGGGCGATGGCGTAGAGCAGGGCGCCGGCAATGAAGCATCGAAACGTGACGGCACCGATCCAGCCGAAGGCATCGACCACGTGCAGAAGCAGCAGGAAGGAGAGCCCCCAGGCCAGAGACAGATAGGCATAGGCGGCGAAATCTCTGGGGGACATGGGAGGCAATCGATTCCAGTGGAAAGCGGATTTGCCCTCATACGCCTCGTTTGTCGCGGCATAAAGCCGTCACTCCGGCTGTCCGACGTCCATCCACTGCTGCATGGCGTCCACCACGTCCACAGTGGGGTATTGCCGGATATCGTCTTCAGAAGCGCCAGCAGCGAGTTCCCGAGCCCAATACCACTGCTGAAAAACGGCGTATCTGCTCTCGATCAGACTGGCGCCTTTTGGGGGCGCCGCTGCCTGTCGGACGAGCCATCCGCGCACTTTGCGAATGGCCATCTGGTAGTCGCCGCCATGCGCCTCAATGTCCCAGCCTGCAATATCGGACAGACACTTCTGGTAGTCGTAGCGACGCTCTTCCAGAACCAGGATGCACTTGCTGGACAGCGGTGGTGAACCGAAGGTCTTGCAGCCGTAGTCGATACCAAGCTCGAACGGCATGTTCATGCGTGCAAACTCGTCTTGGACTTTTGCCCGGTTCCGGCTGAGGTCGTGGATTCCGTATTTCGACGTCCGGATGATGTCGTCAATCCGGTTCAGTCGATTGAGTGCATTGTCACCATTCTGCGGCGCCAAGCGAGGCATGAATCCGAGAAAGGTCACACAGAAAGCGATCGCCTGGAGAAGGGGGGAATAGTCGTCATCGAACGGGCAATTGATGAATACCGAGCGTTCGAACATGGGCCCGTCCGTCAACCCTTGGGTGGAACGGGATCGTTTCCGAAGCTGCTGCGTTCGCGAATGCGACCGTCTTTCCCATGGATGTAAAGTTCGGTCCGGTGGGATCGGGCGATTTCCCGCGCGGTCTCGATAGCTTCGCCTTGTGTCGGATGAAGGCTGCTTGCACGCGTCGCACCTGCGCTCAGAACGCCCCACTTGCCCGATCGCGGCACCACATGCTGTGCTTTAGACTTTGCCATGGTTTTCACTCACTCCAACACGCTTCAATATAGTCGAAGCGCGCTGTTGCCGCCAGTGCTGCTTACTCCGGCATCCGGTAGTCTACGATCTTGCCCTCACGCACCTGATAGAGCTTGCCGGTTTCCGTTTGCTCCGGGCCGACAAGCGGCAGGAGCTTGCTGGCAATTTCGGAGGGATGCGGCAGGGTCGCCGGATCTTCGCCCGGCATGGCCTGCGCGCGCATGGCGGTGCGGGTGGCGCCGGGATCAACGGAAAGGACGCGCAGCGGCAGGCGCTGGGTTTCGGCGGCCCATGTGCGGGCGAGTGCCTCGACTGCGGCCTTGGACGCAGAGTAGGGGCCCCAGAAGGGCTTGCACTTGTGGGCCGCACCCGAGGACAGGATCAGCGCGCGCCCCTGGTCTGATTTGACCAGCAGTGGTTCCAGCGAGCGGATCAGGCGCCATGTGGCCGTCACGTTGATCGTCATGACCTTGTCGAAGATCTTGGCCTCGACATGGCCGATGGGTGCGATGACACCGAGCACGCCGGCATTCAGCACGGCAATGTCGAGCTTGCCCCAGCGCTCGAAGATATGGCCGCCGAGCTGGTCGATCGCCGCCATATCCGAGAGATCGAAGGGGACCAGCGTCGCCGTACCGCCGACCGCCTTGATGGCGTCGTCAAGCTCTTCCAGGCCGCCGACGGTCCGGGCACAGGCGATCACATGAGCGCCGGCCTTGGCCAGTTCGATTGCGGTGAAATAGCCGATGCCGCGCGAGGCGCCGGTGACGAGCGCAATCCGCCCCTTGAGGTCGATGGTCATGGTCTGTCCTGTGCTCTTAAGCTCAGCCGTTGGCGGCGAGCATGCTTTCCTTGCGGCCCGGCTTTTCGCTTTCCTTGTCGACGAGACGCGTCGGATAGTCGCCGGTGAAATAATGGTCGGTGAATTGCGGATTGGCCGGATCGCGCGGCGCGCCGCCAACGGCTCTGTAGAGGCCGTCGATCGACAAGAAGGCGAGCGAGTCCGCGCCGATATACTTCGCCATCGCCTCGTCGCCGGCATACTGGTTGGCCAGCAGCTTGTCCCGATCCGGCGTGTCGATGCCGTAGAAGTCCGGATGGAAGATCATCGGGGAGGCGACGCGGATATGCACCTCCTTGGCGCCGGCATCGCGGATCATCTGGACGATCTTCAGCGAGGTCGTGCCGCGCACGATGGAATCGTCCACCAGCACGACGCGCTTGCCTTCGATCATCGCCCGGTTGGCCGAATGCTTGAGCTTCACACCGAAGGCGCGGATCTGCTGCGTCGGCTCGATGAAGGTCCGACCGACATAGTGGTTGCGGATGATGCCGTATTCGAAGGGAATGCCGCTCTGTTGCGCATATCCGAGTGCCGCCGGTGTGCCACCATCCGGCACGGGCACGATCACGTCGGCTTCAACAGGCGCTTCCTTGGCAAGGTTCATCCCGGCATTCTTGCGGGTGGTGTAGACGTTGCGGCCGGCAACAACCGAGTCCGGACGGGCGAAGTACACATATTCGAACAGGCAAACGCGCTCCGGCTGCGGACGCGCCGGCATGCGGGATTCGATCGTCACAGAGCCGTCGGCCTGCGTTTCGCAGATCACCACTTCGCCGTTTTTCACGTCACGCACGAACTTGGCGCCGATGATGTCGAGCGCACAGGTCTCGGAACAGAAGATCGGCTTGCCGTCGAGGTCGCCCATGACCAGCGGACGGATGCCGATCGGATCGCGGGCGGCGATCAGCTTGGTGCGGGTGAGCGCGATCATCGCATAGCCGCCTTCCATCTGGCGGATCGCATCGATGAAGCGGTCGGTGGTCGAGGCATGGCGCGAGCGGGCGATCAGATGCAGCACGACTTCGGTATCCGAGGTCGATTGGCAGATGGCGCCGGTCGCGATGATCTGGCGGCGCAGCGTCAGACCGTTGGTGAAATTGCCGTTATGGGCAATGGCGATCCCGCCTTCTTCCAGTTCGGCAAACAGCGGCTGCACGTTGCGCAGCGCCACTTCGCCTGTCGTCGAATAGCGGGTATGGCCGATGGCCTGCGGACCGGGCAGCTTCGCGAGCGTCGCCGGGTTGGTGTAGTGGTCACCGACGAGGCCCATATGCTTTTCGGTGTAGAACTGCCGCCCGTCGAAGGAGACGATACCGGCCGCTTCCTGGCCGCGATGCTGGAGCGCATGCAGGCCGAGCGCCGTCAGCGTTGCTGCATCCGGATGGCCGAGAATGCCGAACACGCCGCATTCTTCGTGGAACTTGTCGTCCTGGCTGCCGTAGACGACGTAAGAAGGGCTGATCTGCTTCATGGCGAGGGCCTTTGCTCCGGGGACAGACGCTGGGATGCTGCGCTTTGAACAGGGAAGCCGCCGGTCTGTCCCGATCCGGCGGCATCTGTCGTGTCTCAAATCACGCGGCGGTAGGCCGCGAGAGGATCAGTTGGTCGGGGCCGGGGCCTGTTCTGCGGGCGCCTGTTCGGCCGGTGCCGTTTCGCCCGCTGCACCCGCTTCCGGCTCTTCGCGGCCAAGGATGCGTTCGCGGATCTGCGGCTCGATATCCTGCGGCAGAACGGCTTCAAGCTTCAGCACGAGTGCATCGAGGAACGGCTTGGATTTCGAATTGTTGACCCAGTCCGGACGCTGGCGCACGTCGATCAGCCAGTTCCAGAAGGCAACGGCGACGACCAGCAGCAAAAGACCGCGGGCTGCGCCGAACAGGAAGCCGAGCGTCCGGTCGAGCGCGCCGATGCGGCTGTCGATGATGAAGTCGGCGATGCGCGAGGTGATGAAGGAAATCACGATCAGCGCGATCAGGAAGATGATGCCCGCAGAACCGGCCATCGCGATCCGGGGATCGTTGGTGTAGTTCATCACATAGGGAACCAGCACCGGATAGAGATAGTAGGCGGCAGCAACCGAGCCCGCCCAGCTCGCGATGGACAGCACTTCGCGCGAAAAGCCGCGCACCATCGCCAGCACCGCCGAAAACAGGACGACGCCGATGACGATACCGTCAAAAATTGTGATGGGCATAAATACCAACTCCCAGGCCGCCGGCGAAGGCCGGCATTGATGTCACCGCGAACCCGGCAGAACGCGTGGGCTCACGCGTCGGACCGGATCAACCGTCCTCCTGATCCGTGGGGGCTTTCAGCCGGGAACCGGCGATCCGCGCCACGAGATCGGGAAGGCTGTCCACTTCCCTCCATTTGCCCTTCGAACCCTTGGGAAGGTCCGGTGAGGCAGCCGGCAAGACCGCGGCGGAGAAACCAAGCTTTTCCGCCTCTTTCAGCCTCTGGGCCGTATGCGACACAGGCCGCACCGCCCCCGACAGGCTGACTTCGCCGAAATAGACGCAATCGGCGGGAAGGGCAAGACCGGCCAGCGATGAAACCAGAGCCGAAGCGATCGCCATGTCGGCTGCCGGTTCGCTGATCCGGTAGCCGCCGGCAACGTTCAGATAGACGTCATGCTGTCCGAGCCGCACACCGCAATGCGCTTCCAATACCGCCAAAATCATGGCGAGGCGTGACGAATCCCAGCCGACGACGGCGCGACGCGGCGTGCCAAGCGAGGTTGCCGCCACCAGCGCCTGCACTTCGACGAGCACGGGGCGCGTCCCTTCCATGCCGGCGAAGACCGCGGCACCAGGGGCTTTCTCGTTGCGTTCGCCAAGGAAAAGCTCGGAGGGATTGGCCACCTCGCGCAGGCCCCTGTCCGACATTTCGAACACGCCGATTTCGTCGGTCGGCCCGAAGCGGTTCTTGACCGTGCGCAGAATGCGGTAGTGGTGTCCCCGATCGCCTTCGAAATAAAGCACGGCATCGACCATGTGTTCGACCACCCGGGGGCCGGCGATCTGGCCTTCCTTGGTGACATGGCCGACGAGAACCATGGTTGCCCCGGTCTGCTTGGCATAGCGGATCATCGCCTGCACGCCGGTGCGCACCTGGGTGACGGTACCGGGGGCGCTGTCGGCGGTGTCGCTCCACAGCGTCTGGATCGAATCGATGATGACAAGATCGGGGCGCTTGCCTTCCGAGACGGTGGCGAGGATATCCTCGACATTGGTTTCGGCGGCGAGCAGCACATCCGTGTCTGCGGCGCCCAGACGCTGCGCCCGCAGCCGGACCTGCGCGACCGCTTCTTCGCCGGAGACATAGATGACGCGATGGCCACGCCGTGCAAGCGCCGCTGCGGCCTGCATCAGCAGTGTCGACTTGCCGATGCCCGGATCTCCACCGATCAGCACTGCCGAGCCGCGCACGAAGCCGCCACCGGTTGCCCGGTCGAGTTCGCCCATGCCGGTCGGAATGCGCGGCGCCTCCTCGATCTCGCCGGAGAGTGAGGTAAGCGTGACCGGGCGGCCCTTCTTCGGCGCCTTGCCGGGACCCGATCCGATCCCGCCCATCGGATCTTCCTCGACGATGGTGTTCCACTCGCCGCAGCCGTCGCATTTGCCCGCCCAGCGGGAGTGTACGGTGCCGCAGTTCTGGCAGATGAATTGGGTCTTGGCTTTGGCCATGAATTACAGGTCACTTTCGGGGAAGTCGTCGGGGGAGATGTTCTGGCGGCCGTGTTTCACGCGGAGGACGGTGAGCAGGTCGTCACTGACGACAAAGTAGATACAGCGGTTCTTGTAGGGATATGCTCTTAAGCCGGGAATGAAAGGGCGAGGTGAGCCGCTGAGGCCGAGCTTGGCAATCGATTGGATCTTCCTGTCGATATCCAACAGAAGGCGTTTCGCTGCAACGGGATCGGTGCTGACGATGAAGTCATAGTGATCGCGAAGATCGCGCAAAGCCGTCTTTGTCATTACCAGGCGTCGTCGCCTCATCTTGGGCTTCCCCCATGGCAATCACATAGGCGGTCAGGTCGCCCGATTCCTCGAAGTGCATCACCCGACCGGCTTCAACGTCGTCGAGTCCCTCCTGGATGAACTGACGAAGTTCAGCCTCCTCTCGTTCGCGCAGGAGTTTCAGTCCAGCCGCAACAACGTCGTCAGCGCCTTCGTAAAGGCCCGACTTCAACTGCTCTTCAACGAAGTCAGCGTCGTTGGCGCTCAATTGAATGCGCTGCATCGTCTGAACTCTATCCTAACCTGACACAAGAGACGTGGAACAATAGCAGAACAAATAGGTCCGCGCCAGACCTTACTCGTCCCCTTCCAGATAGAGCCGCTCATAGCGCAGGCCAAGTCCCGTCAGCATTTCATAGCCGATCGTACCGCCCGCCCTTGCCACGTCGTCGAGCGGCATGGAGGGGCCGATCAGTTCGATATAGTCGCCGGCGCGAACGCTATTCGGCGCAAGATCGGTCATGTCGAAGACCGTCTGGTCCATCGTCACGCGGCCGACGACCGGAACCGGCCTCCCGCCAATCACACCCTGCGCGCCGGGAAGGCCGGTCTGCCGGAGCGGGATGCCCGAGCCGGAGAGATTGCGCAGATAGCCGTCCGCATACCCGACAGAGGCGATCGCCAGGCGGCTGTCGCGGGAAAGCACATGGGTTGCGCCGTAAGAGACGCTTTCACCGGCTTTGGCCTCGCGCACCTGCAGGATGCGCGCCTCGGCCTTGACCACCGGCTGCATCGGGTTTTTCGCACCGTTGACCGCCTCGCCACCGTAGAGCGCAATGCCGGGGCGGGTGAGATCGAAGTGGTAGTCCGAGCCGAGAAAGATGCCGGCTGAGGCCGACAGACTGGATTCGACACCTTCGAAAGCGGCGCTAACGGCCTGAAACTTCTCAAGCTGCTGCCGGTTCATCGGCGAGGATGGATCGTCGCCGCAGGCAAGGTGGCTCATCACGAGCACCGGATCGAGGCTCGCGGGGCGTGAC
>JARXAK010000111.1 GCA_029865885.1 Rhizobium sp.
GGCTCACAAGGCGCAGAACCCGGGTCGCCCGATCTATGGGCTCGGTTATTCGAACGGCGCCAACATTCTGGCCTCCGTCCTCTTCGAAGCGCTGGATCTCTTTGACCGCGTTGTGCTGATGCATCCGCTGATCCCCTTCGATCCGCCGGCACAGCCGGGGCTTGGCTCCCTCTCAGCGCTTGTCACGGCCGGACAGCGCGACCCGATCTGCCCGCTGCCGCTCACCGAGCGTCTGATCTCCTATTTCGAGGCGCAGGGGGCATCGGTCGATACCTTCCTGCATCAGGGCGGGCATGAGGTCTCGCAAGGCGAGGTCGATGCGATCGCGGCCTTCCTGCAGAAGGCCTGAGATCAGGAACATCCACTTGAGAAGGCCCGAGGCAGAGCTTCGGGCCTTTTCGTGTCCGGATTTCAGCCGATCCGGATGAGGGCCTTGATCAGGCCGGATTTCTCGCGCGCCCAGCGCGGCAGGTCTTCCGCCAGCTCGCTCAGCGTCGTGCGATGGGTAATCAGCTGGTCGATCGGCACCAGACCGTCCGCAATCGACTTGCGCACATGGTCAAAGTCGACGCGGGTCGCATTGCGGCTGCCGATCAGCATCATCTCGCGCTTGTGGAATTCCGGATCGGAGAAGGTGATCTCCTCCTTCACGACGCTGACCAGTACAAGAGCGCCGCCATGGGCGACAAAGCGGAAGGCACGTTCCATCGACGGGCGGTAGCCCGTGGCATCGAAGACCACATCGAAGCCGTCGCCACCGGTCAATTTCTCGACGGCTGCGTCCAGGCGATCATCGGCGAGCAGGCCCGACGTGAAGCCGAGGCGGTCCGAGGCCATGGTGAGGCGTTCCGGACTGGTGTCGAGCAAGGTCACCTCGTGGCCGGCGATGCGTGCAAAAATCGCCGTGCCGAGGCCGATCGGACCGGCGCCGATCACCAGTGTCCTTGAACCCGAAGGTGCCATGGAGCGACGAACGGCATGCGCGCCGATCGCCAGGAATTCGACGGTGGCCGCCGCTTCCGGCGAAAGATCGTCTGCCGGATAGAGATTGCCTGCGGGTACGGTGATTTCCTCGCACATGGCGCCATCGGTGTGCACGCCCAGCACGCGGATATGGGTGCAGCAGTTGGGCTTCTCCTTGCGGCAGGCGATGCAGGTGCCGCAGGCGATATAGGGATTGACGATGACCTTCGTGCCGATGGCCAGATCGACGCCATCGCCGGCTTCGCGGACCACTGCCGAGATCTCGTGGCCCATGACGCGCGGATATTCGAGGAAGGGGTGCTTGCCTTCGAAGATATGGTAATCCGTCCCGCAGATGCCGACATGGCTGATGGCGATACGGGCTTCGCCCTGCTTGGGTCGGGGTGCGGGATCGCGCTCGACGATGTCCAACCGGCCCGGTTCAACACACAATGCGGCCTTCATGCTGGTTCCTTTCGGCTGTCCGGCAAGGTTTGACGAAAAAAAGGGGGATGCCATTCGCGGCATCCCCACCTTGGGAAAAATCAACGGCTGCCGCGGCGGCGAAGCTGGTCGAAATAGACGATCAGGATGATCAGGGCACCGGTGATGATGCGCTGCCAGAACGAGTTGACGTTCATCAGATTGGCGCCGTTGTTGATGGTCGCCAGGATAAAGGCGCCGAGCAGCGGGCCTTGCACCGATCCGACGGCGCCGAAGAGGCTGGTGCCGCCGATGACCGAGGAGGCGATCGCCTGCAGTTCCCAACCTTCGGCCTGGGTGGCATTGCCGATCCCGATGCGCGAGGCGAGCAGGATGCCGACGAAGGCTGCACAGGTCGAGGACAGGATATAGGCCATGTAGATCGTGCGGTTGACGTTGACGCCGGACAGGCGTGCCGCTTCGCTGTTGGAACCGACCGCAAAGAGGTAGCGGCCCCAGCGGCTCAGGTGCAGGAAGATATAGGCGGGAACGGCGACCACGATCACCATCCAGAACAGGCTGGGCACACCGAGAAAGTCGGCGCGGGCGAAATTGGTGAAGGCCTCGTTCGAGATCGAGATGGTCGAACCATTGGTGATCAAGAGGCCGATGCCGCGCAGCGAGGTGAGCGTTGCGAGCGTGATGATGAAGGCCGGAAGCCCCATGCGCACGATGCCGAAGGCATGGAACATGCCGATGGCAACACCCATCAGCAGGGTCAGGATGATCGCCAGCCACACCGGCAGGCCTGCCGCCAAAAGCCAGGCAAGGATGACGCTGGCGAAACCCACCACGGCGCCGACCGAAAGATCAATGCCGGCGGTGATGATGACGAAGGTCTGGCCGACCGCAAGGATTGCCGTCATTGCACCCTGACGTAGCAGGTTGCTGATATTGTTGGGCGTCCAGAAGCTGTTGGTGGCGAAGCCAAGGATCAGCCACAGGAAGAGCAAAAGGCCGAGCAGCGTGAGGCTGAAGAGGATGCTCATGCCCCTCTTTGGCGCGACCTTGGTCTCGGTGGTATCGGTGCTCATCTTTGTCCTCCCAGTCGTCTTTTCATGTCGTTGTTTGCGGGGCTCTCGTCTCAGACGCCGATCGCCTCGGTCAGCACGTCTTCATGCGAGGCGGTCCGATAATCGTGGCTTGCGACCAGCCTGCCCTGGCGGAAGACATGCAGGCGGTCGGCCAGCTCGTAGACCTCCGGCAGATAGGACGAGATCAGGATGATGCCGGCGCCCTGTTTCAGGAGTTCAGCAAAGAGGCGGTAGATTTCCGCCTTCGTGCCGACATCGACGCCGACGGTCGGTTCGTCGAAGATGAACAGGCGTGCGCCGTGGCTCAGCCACTTGCCGATGACGATCTTCTGCTGGTTGCCGCCGGACATGGCAGACGCCAGAACCGCCCGGGTCGGCGTCTTGATCTTCAGGTCGTTGATCTGCTTGTCGGCGTTTCCGGCTTCGAGCTTTGGGCTGATGGTGAGGCCACGGCTCAGGCGTCCGAAGACCGGCAGGTTGATGTTGAGGCCGATCGACAGGTTGAGGCAAAGGCCCTGGTCGCGGCGGCTTTCGGGGGCGAGCGCAATGCCGAGATCCATGGCCTTGCGCTCGGTATCGATGACGACCTTCTTGCCGTCCCAGAAGACGTCGCCGGCACTGCATTTGTGGCGGCCATAGAGGCCCAGCGCAAATTCGCTGCGGCCGGCGCCGATCAGGCCGTACAGGCCGACGATCTCGCCCGAGCGGACCGTCAGCGAGACATCCGAGAAGCCGGGGCCGGACAGGCCCTTGGTCTCGACGATCGTCGCGCCGATCGGCAGTTTTTCCTTGTGGTAGATCTGCTCGATCGAGCGGTTGATCATCAGCGAGATGAGTTCGGCATCGTTGGTCTCGCCGATCAGCCGGGTGCCGACATGGGTGCCGTCGCGCAGGACCGAGACGCGGTCCGCGAGCTCGAAGACCTCTTCCATGCGGTGGCTGATATAGACGATGGTCACGCCTTCCGACTGCAGCCGGCGGATCAGGCGGAAGAGCTGGGCCGATTCCTGGCGCGTCAGGTAGGCGGTCGGCTCATCGAAGATGAGGAAGCGGATGCCGCGCATCGCAGCGCGGGCGGTGGCGACCAGCTGCTGCTGGCCGATCGTCAGATTGCTCAGAATTTCGCCGGCAGGCAGGTTGAAGCCGAGATCGTCGAGGACGTTCTGCGCAGCCGTTGTCATGGCGCGCTGGCGCATGATGCCGCCCGACGACATCTCGTCGCCGAGGAACATGTTGGCAGCGACGGAGAGATGCGGGCAGAGCACGACTTCCTGGTGCACGGCGTTGATGCCGCGCTGGATCGCCTCGTTCGGCGTAGAAAGTGCAACCGGCTTGCCGCACCAGCGGATTTCGCCCGAGGTGCGGGGGATGACGCCTGTCAGAAGCTTGATGAGGGTGGATTTGCCGGCGCCGTTTTCGCCGACGATGGCGTGGATTTCACCGGCGAGGAAGGTGACGGTCGCAGGCTTCAGGGCCTCGACGGCGCCATACTTCTTCTGCAGGCCGATGAGCTCGAGGATCGGCGTTCCCGGGGGAATGCGATCGGTCACCAACAGTTCCGGCTGGTCGTCGTGCCGGTGGCTTACATCGTGCAGCGAAGTCATGTCATTCCTCCCAAATCGCAGGGAAATCGACGGGCGCCTCCCGCGCCCGCCGTCTCCGGTCCGGCACGCGCGACGGATGCCGCGCGTGCTGGAAACTCGATCAGTTGACCTTCGGGTTCAGAAGGGCGTCGATCTTCGGGTCGGCCATGTTGGCCTGGGTCACGAGGTTTGCACCGGTGTCGACGAAGGTCTCGACCTTCTCGCCCTTGGATACGGCGAGTGCCGTCTTCACGCCGTCATAGCCCATGCGATACGGATCCTGGACGACGAGGCCGGCGAGCACGCCTTCTTTCAGGAAGCCGACGGTCTTTTCATCCGAGTCGAAGCCGATGACCTTGATCTTGTCGCCGAGCTTGTTTTCAGCGATCGCCTGGCCAACGCCCTGCGCCATGATCAGGTTCGAGGCAAAGACGCCAACGATGTTCGGGTTGGCGGTGATCAGGTCGGTCATCATGTTGAGGCCGGTGGTCGCCTGGCCGTCGGCGAAGCGGTCAACCGTCACCTTGATGGCCGGATATTTGGTCTTCATCTGGTCGAGGAAGCCTTCGCGGCGCTGGTCGAGCGAGCCGACGCCCGGAAGGCTGGTGATGATGGCGACTTCGCCCTCTTCCTTGCCCGTCGCTGCCTTGATGGCAGCTGCGAGACCGTCAGCCGCGATACGACCGCCCTGGACGTTGTCGGTGGTGAGGAACGAGGTGAAAGCCTTGGAGTCGGCGCCCGAGTCGATGCCGATGATCGGAACTGCCTTGGCGGCTTCATCGATCGGCTTGCCGAGTGCCTTGAACTCGGTCGGCGAGATGACGACGGCGGCCGGCTTGCCGGCAACAGCGTTCTCGAGAATGCTGATCTGGCCGTTGATGTCGGACTCGGACTGGGCGCCCAGTTCCGGCACGGTCACGCCGAGATCCTTGCCAGCCTGGCGGGCGCCGGCGAGCACGATCTGCCAGTAGAAGGACGTGGTGTCCTTGACGATGATCGGAATGGTCACGTCCTGGGCGAAGGAAGCGGCCGGCATCATCGACGTCATCATTGCAGCGCCGGCGATCCCCATAAGGGCGCGGCGAGTCATGCTCTTCAGAATGGTCATTGTGGGTTCTCCTCTCAACGCGTCCTGTTCCTCCGGTGAGATCGGTCCGCAGAACGCAACCAGTCCGATCTTTATCGATAAAAAACATTTTATCGAGGCACGCTACTCCAGCATTCTGGAGAATGCAAGCAGGCGAAAGGCAGCTCCTCCAAACCCCTTTCGCCCCAGTTTTCAGGGCATTCCGAGCCTTTTCAGACCCGGTGAACCTCTTCCGGATAAACGACGCCCTTCTTCAGGATGACGTTGCCGTAAATCCGCAATTCCGTGGTCGCGACGATATAGGCCGCCGTCTGCGCCCGCTCGTAAAAGGCAAAACGCTCGAGGCTCTGCAGCTGGAAATCACCCGCGAGTTTCGTGATCATCGCCTGGAACTCGGCGCAGATTTCCGGGACCGCATGGGGGTCGCCGACGACCTGCATGCGCCAGGCCGCATCCTCGACAAACTGGTCGAGCGGCATATGCGCCAGGACCGCCTCCAGGATCTCGACGGCGCCGACGCCGTCGGCCCGGATCACCGGTGGACCCATGGTCGACGCTGGAAAATTGCCGTCGGCAATCACGATCTCGTCGCCGTGGCCCATAGTGGCGATGGCGTGCAGGAGGTCGGGGCCGAGGAGGGGATGGATGCCTTTCAGCATGGCGCGCTCCTATTCCCGAACTGCGGCATCGCCGAGCGGCGGTGCGACCAGTGTATGCGCCTCAAAGGGGGCGAAGGCGGCGGCCGGCAGCTCCTCCGTCGTCAGCGCCATGTTGCGGTCGAGGCTTTCCGGTTTTGCCGTGCCGATAATGACGGAGGCGACCGCCTGATGGTGCAACGGGAACTGCAGGGCAAACTGGGCGAGCGGCTTGCCGGCTTGCTTCGCCAGGCCTTCCATGGCGCGCACCTTGGCAAGCACCTCGTCGGTTGCCGGCGTGTAGTCGAAATGGGCGCTCGGAACGGCACCTGTCGCGAGAATGCCGGAGTTGAACACACCGCCGGCGGTGATCGAGGTGCCGCGTTTTTCGCAGAGCGGAAGCAGTTCCTCGACGGCGGAGCGGTCAAGCAGGGAATAGCGACCGGCCATCAGAATGACATCGATATCGATGTCTGCCATCATCTCCAGGCAGGCAGGCACCTCGTTGACACCGAGACCGAAGGCCTTGATCGCGCCGGAGGATTTCAGCTGGTCGAGCGCCTTGTAGCCACCGTCACGCAGTTGCTTCACATAACGGTCGTTGACCTCGCGACCATGCGTGTAGACGCCGATGTCATGGACATAGAGGATGTCGATGCGGTTCAGGCCGAGGCGCGCATAGCTGAAGTCGACCGAGCGCATGATGCCGTCATAGCTGTAATCATAGACCAGCTTGAAGGGCAGCGGGTCGACGAAACCGACATTCGGGATCTGGTCTTTCGGCACGGGCGCCAGCAGGCGACCGACCTTGGTGGACAGCACGTAGCTGTCCTCCGGCTTGTCGCGCAGGAAGTCGCCGACATAACGCTCGGCCTGGCCGAAGCCGTAATGTGGGGCCGTGTCGAAATAGCGGATGCCGTGATCCCAGGCCGCCTGCAGCGTGGCGATCCCGACATCGCGCGGGCAGGGGCGATAGAGGCCGCCAAGCGGGGCCGTGCCGAAGGAGTATTCGGTCACTTCCAGGGCGGTCTTGCCGATGCGTCTCGTCTTCATGCGGATATCCGGATCCCTGTTGTCGAGGTCAGAGCGTGGCACCGAGGTGCCACGGCACGAATTCGTTGTCGCCGTAGCCGAAGAGCTCGCTCTTGGTCTTCTGGCCCGAGGCGGTCTCGATGATCAGATCGAAGATGTCGCGGCCAAGCCCGGAGACGCTGGCGTCTCCCGTGGCGATGACGCCGCAGTCGATGTCCATGTCTTCTTCCATCGCATTGTAGAGCGCGGTGTTGCTCGTCAGCTTGATCGAGGGCACCGGACGCGAGCCGAAGCAGGAGCCGCGGCCGGTGGTAAACGCAATTACATTCGCGCCGCCTGCAACCTGTCCCGTTGCGGAGACCGGGTCGTAGCCGGGCGTGTCCATAAAGACGAGGCCGTGTTCGGTGACGCGTTCGGCATAGTTGTAGACGGCGGTCAGCGGCGAGCGCCCGCCCTTGGCGACGGCACCGAGCGACTTTTCCAGAATGGTGGTGAGGCCACCTTTCTTGTTGCCGGGCGAGGGATTGTTGTCCAGCGAGGCGCCGTGCTGGGCGACATAGGCCTCCCACCAGGAGATCAGCCCGTCGAGCTTGACGGCGACCTCTTCGTTGACGGCACGGCTGCGCAGCAGGTGTTCGGCGCCGTAGATCTCCGAGGTTTCGGACAGGATCGCGGTTCCGCCGGCGCCGGCCAGGATATCGACGGCAACGCCAAGTGCCGGATTGGCGGTGATGCCCGAGAGGCCGTCGGAGCCGCCGCATTGCAGGCCGACGATGATTTCGCTGACGGAGATCGGCTCGCGGCGCATCGTGCCGACTTCGGCTGCGATCTCTTTCAGGATCGAAAGCGCGTTTTCGACCGCGCGACGCGAGCCGCCAGCATCCTGGATGTTGAAGTGGCGCTTGGAGGCGCCGGCGCCGCTCTGGCCGTACAGGGTGAGCTGATTGACCTCGCAGCCGAGACCGACCATCAGCACGCCGCCGAAATTCACGTGTCTTGTGTAGCCGGCTATCGTTCTGTGCAGCGTGCGCATGCCGTCGCCGGTCGAGCTCATGCCGCAGCCCTGGTCGTGGACGATCGGCACGAAGCCGTCGATGCCCTCGTAATGGGGCAGGATGGTGCGGTTGGCGGCATCCGCGATGGCGCGACAGACGGTGGTCGAACAGTTCACGCTGGCGATAATGCCGATATAGTTGCGGGTGGCTGCACGCCCGTCGGCGCGGCGATAACCCATGAAGGTACGGGATTTGTCTGCCGCTGTTGCGGCTTCGGGCTGGGCAAGCCCGCTGACCGAGAGGCGGTCTTCATCGAAGGCGAGATTGTGGGAATGGACGTGATCGCCAGCGGCAATGTCCGTGGTCGCGCGACCGATCGCCTGGGCATATTTGACGACAGGTTCGCCCTTGTGGATCGCGCGCACCGCCACCTTGTGGCCGGGGTCGATCTTTACCGACGCTGCCGAACCGCCGGGCAAAACATGCCCGGGCTCGATGGCAACAGTGGTCACGGCAACATTGTCGTCCTGCGAAAGCAGGATGCAGGCTGGTTTCGACACCCGATGTTTCTCCCATGCGTCCGGTGACACCGGATCCTGTGTTTTGTCTTTTATCGGCAATAGACAGTTTCTCGTCAATGGGTATGATATCGATAAAGAACAATTTGCTCCGACGCCAAACGGTGCGGGGAGCGGGAGGACCAGACCCAACACCAAGAGGAGGAAGCGCCGCCGCAATCGGTGGTTTACATTGCGCGTGGCCCTGTCTTGCGCCATGAGGCGAAGACCGACCCGCCCGCATCATTTCAACCCAGGCAGAGCCATGGCAAAGCAGAATACCGTCTTCAAGGACGCCTACAACCGTACGCTGAAGCTGATCGAGGAAACGGATACACTTCCCTCGGAGCCGGAGCTTGGCGGCCTCTTGAGTGTCAGCCGGACGACTGTGCGTGCCGTCCTGACGCGGCTGGGCGAGGTTGGACTGATCGCCTGGGACAAGCGTTCGAAGACGGTTTTGCGCCGGCCCCTCCAGAGTGATTACTTCCCGGACGAAGAGACGAACTCACTCTCTGACATCATCGAGCGCAGCTTCATGCGCCGTATTCTGGCCGGCGGTGCGCAGCCTGGCATGCAGATCAATGAGCTGGAGCTTGCCCGGGAGATCGGCATCGGCACCACCAGCGTGCGGGAATTCCTCATCCGTTTCAGCCGATTCGGGCTGATCGAGAAGCGTCCGAACAGCCATTGGGTCTTAAAGGGCTTTACCCGCGAGTTTGCGCTTGAGCTGACCGAAGTGCGCGAGATGTTCGAGCTTCGGTCGGCAGCAAGCTTTGTGCATCTGGCGGAGGAGCATCCGGCCTGGGTGGAACTCAAGGCGGTCGAGGCACAGCATCACGCGCTGCTGGCCGATATCGACAACCGCTACATGGAGTTTTCCGAGCTCGATGAGCGCTTCCATCTGCTGGTCCAGAAGGCGTCGAGCAACCGCTTCATCATCGACTTCTACGACATCATCTCGATCGTCTTCCACTACCACTATCAGTGGAACAAGACGAATGCGCGGGCGCGCAACCAGCGGGCTCTGGCAGAGCACCTCGACTATATCAGGGCGCTTTTCTCCCGCGATGCCTCGGCGATCGAGAAGGCCTGCCGCCAGCATCTGAAATCGGCGCGCGAAACATTGCTGCAATCCATCCAGGAGACCGCCTGATCCATGAACACGCCCATCCTGCAATTCGGCACGAGCCGCTTTCTCCAGGCGCATGCCGATCTCTTCGTCAGCGAAGCGATGGAGGCGGGAAGGGCACTGGGAGCGATCACCGTGGTGCAGACGAGCGGCGATGCCAAGCGCGCCGGGCGGATCGGGGCCTTGTCGGCTCCGGAGGGTTTCCCCGTGATCATTCGCGGGCTGGAGAAAGGGGTGGCTGTCGAGCACACACTTTGGGTCCGCTCGGTTGCCCGATCGCTGTCGACAGTGGTGGACTGGGCCGAGGTCACCAGGATCTTCGTTGAAGAGGCGCGTGTCGTTCTCTCGAACACCGGCGACAAGGGCTATGCGCTTGTCGATGGCGACAGTCTGGATGGCGTTCCGCTGTCCTTCCCGATGAAGCTTCTTGCGCTGCTCAAAGCACGCTACGAGGCGGGCGGCGGGCCGCTGACAATCCTTCCCTGCGAGCTGATCTCGCGCAATGGCGATGTGCTGAAGCGCCTGATCGCCGATCTTGCCAGACAACACGTCGCGGCCCCGGACTTCGATGTCTGGCTTTCCGAACGGGTGATCTGGGGCAATACGCTGGTCGATCGCATCGTCTCCGAGCCGATCGAGCCGGCAGGCGCCATTGCAGAGCCCTATGCAATCTGGGCGATCGAGCGGCAGCCGGGTCTCACCATCCCTTGCGAGCACCCCTCAATCAAGGTGGTCGATGACCTGATGCCTTATGAGCGGCTGAAGCTGCATATCCTCAATCTCGGCCATACGGTGCTTGCCGAGCGTTGGCTCAAGGACAGGCGACCCGAGGCGGAATGCGTCAAGCACATCCTCGCCGATACCGCGATCCGTGCGGAGCTTGAGGGGATCTACGGGCAAGAGGTCGTACCGGGATTTCGCCAGCATGGCCTGGGCGACGAGGCCGAGGCCTATGTCGCGACCACGCTCGAGCGTTTTCTGAATCCCTATCTGGATCATCGCCTTCGCGATATCGCTGGCAACCATGCGGAAAAGATCGCCCGACGCATCATCGGTTTCCAGGATTGGTGTCCTGATGTCGCAATGCCACGGCTGTCGGCGATTGCCGGTCGATAACGGCGCGGCTGCTCAGGCTGGCGGCAGCCCTTTTGCGCGCATGCGTCGACGGAAGGCGGTCGGCTTCTCCATAAAGCGTTCGCTGAAGGCCTCGTAGAAGCGTGAGACGGATCCAAAGCCGCTTTCGAAGGCGACATCGGTGATCGAAAGGTCGGTCGAGATCAGCAGCGACTGGGCTGTGTCGAGACGATGGCGCACGATCGCCTGGTTGATCGTGTGGCCGACCGCACGCTTGAAGATCGACATCGCGTAATTCGGATGCAGTGCCACGGCGCGACCGACTTCCTCTGCCGAGATGTTTTCCAGCGCGTGTTCTGCGATGAAGCGCAACATGCGTTCGATATGCTCGACCCGCTCGCTGTCATTGGCGCTGAAGCTTGCGATTGCGGAGCCTTCTTCGCGCAGGTCGCGCCAGCCGTCGCGCTCGATCCTGAGAACCCGTGCCGTCAATTCGTTGCGGACGATCTCGGTCAGGTTCTCGTCGCCGGCCAGAAGTTCCTCGCGCCAGTGCTGGAAAATGTCGAGGTCCCAGGAGCGGATTTCGAGCGCTTCGATCATGGCGCCTCGAAACACGGCATCGCGGAAGCGGCTCAAGTTCGCGAGCCCGAGAAAGACCGACATCGGCACGTAAAGGCAGACGAAGCGCGTTCCTTCCTTCCTGTCGATGACCTGGTGCGGGATCATGCCCCAGAACAGGCAGAGCCGCCCCTCGTCGACGGTCAGCTCGCGACCGTCGAACCAATAGGTCATCTGGCCCGTCAGCACGAAGTTGAGTTCGATCTGGCTGTGCATATGCGGCCCCGCCATGCGGTGAACCGTCAGGCTTTCCCCCGCACAAAAGCGGTGATCGCCGAAGATGACCAGCGGGTGTCGCGGGTCATGGTCGCGGTGCACAGGAACCGATTCATCTTCCAGCAGGGGCTTTACATGTTCCAAATCTTAGGATCCCGGAAAACTTCGGCAAAAACTCGGTAGATTATTACGGGTTTGAATCGGATGATCAAGGCGAGCTGAGAAATCCGCTCCGGTGGGATCCGGGGCTAAAGCTCCGCATGTGCAATGCATAACGGTCATAGGGAGGAAAACATGACCTTTTTCAAAAGCCTGAGCAGCCTTGCTCTGGGCGCTGCCCTTCTGTCGTCCACCGCGTTCGCCGGTGAGATCGTTCTCAACTCCGACCATTCCGACCCGGCGCCGAAGAAGGCGATGGAAGAGTTGATCGCTGATTTCCAGAAGGCAAACCCGGATATCACGGTCAAGTGGAACAACTTCGACCACGAAGGCTACAAGTCCGCCATCCGCAACTTCCTGACCGCTGACGCTCCCGATGTCGCCGCATGGTATGCCGGCAACCGCATGGAGCCCTTCGTCAAGGCCGGCCTGTTCGAAGATGTCACGGATGTCTGGGAAGCCAATGGCCTGAACGACCAGCTGAAGTCGGCATCCGCCTCGATGACCATCGACGGCAAGAAGTGGGGCGTCCCCTACACCTACTACCAGTGGGGCATCTACTACCGTAAGGACATCTTCGCCGAACAGGGCATCACCCCGCCGAAGAACTGGGCTGAATTCCTGGCCGCCTGCGAAAAGCTGAAGTCTGCCGGCATTACCCCGATCACCATCGGCACCAAGGCCCTGTGGCCGACGGGCGGCTGGTTCGACTATCTGAACCTGCGCGTCAACGGCTACGAGTTCCACATGGAGCTGACCTCCGGCAAGGTTCCCTACACGGATCCGCGCGTGAAGGCCGTGTTCGAGAAGTGGGGCGAGCTGGTCAAGGCTGGTTACTTCAATGAGAACCATGCCGCGATCGACTGGCAGGATGCTATCCCGCAGATGGTTCAGGGCAAGGCTGCCATGTATCTGATGGGCAACTTCGCTGTCGCCACCATGAAGGACGGCGGCCTGAAGGAAGAGCAGATCGGCTTCATGCAGTTCCCGGAAATCACCGCGGGCATTCCGATGGCCGAGGAAGCGCCGACCGACACCTTCCACATCCCGTCGGGCGCGAAGAACAAGGAAGATGCGAAGAAGTTCCTCGCCTACCTCGCTTCGCCGGAAGCCCAGTCGAAGATGAACGCAACGCTCGGCCAGCTGCCGGTCAACAACAAGGCCGAGAAGCCGTCGGACCCGTTCCTCAATGCCGGTTTCGAAATGCTGTCGAACGCCTATGCGCTCGCGCAGTTCTACGATCGTGACGCCAATGCCGAAATGGCAAAGGCCGGCATGGAAGGCTTCCAGGAATTCATGGTGAAGCCCGACAACCTGGACAAGATCCTGGAGCGGCTCGAAAAGGTCCGCGCCCGCGTCCACAAATAAGCTTTAGAGCTCCCTGCGCCGGGTGCTGTGGGTCTCCCTGGGCCCATGGCATCCGGTTGCCGTTTCCCGTTTTCTCAGAGGTGCCGCCATGAGCAACACCGTTCCTTCGTCGTCCAGCTTCTGGAAGCGCAACCAGCAAACGCTTGCGCCTTTCCTGTTCCTGGCGCCCGGCATGCTGATGTTTCTGATCTACGTGCTCGTTCCGATCTTCGAGTCGATCTGGATCAGCTTCCATGATTGGGACGGTCTGGGTGCGATGACCTGGATCGGTTTCGGCAACTATGTCGAACTGATCGATGACGACACCTTCTACACCTCGCTTTACAACAACCTGATCTGGCTGGTCCTCTATCTCCTGTCCATTCCAGCGGGTCTGGCGGCGGCACTTTTCCTCAACCAGACAGTCACGGGCATCCGGCTCTACAAGTCGCTGTTCTTCTTCCCCTTCGTGATCAGCCAGGTCGTCGTCGGCCTGCTGTTCACCTGGTTCTACGCCCCGGATTTCGGCCTGTTCGCGAATCTGACGGAGAAGCAGTTGGGCGAGCAGATCGCGGTGCTCGCCGATGAGCGCTACGTGACCTACGGCATCATCGTCGCGGGGCTGTGGCCGCAGACCGCCTATTGCATGATCCTCTACCTGACAGGCCTCAACAACATCAATCCGGAGCAGGTGGA
>JARXAK010000234.1 GCA_029865885.1 Rhizobium sp.
CGACTGGTCCGGATACATGGCAGAGGCCGTGTTGGCGTCGGCAGCAACCTGCCAGCCCGAGAGGTAGATGGCCTTCAGTCCTGCACGAACCATCTGCATGGCCTGGTTGCCGGAGAGCGCGCCGAGCGCGTTGATGTATGATTCCTCGTTGATCAGCTTCCAGAGGCGGTTCGCGCCCATTTCGGCAAGCGTGTACTTGATCTCGATCGAGCCGCGCAGGCGCTTGACGTCAGCCGCAGTGTAGGGGCGATCGATGCCGTCATAGCGGCCCTTGGGTGCATTTGGAACGAGATTGTAAAATTCAGTCATTGTGTGTCTCCCTGTCACTGCTAGGCACGAACCAAGCGAAGTCTTTCGGGTGTGCTTGGCCGCTTCTGATGTGACTAGATTTACATCGCACTGCAAAATTCAGCCAGAAAATTCGATAAATCAACAAGATGAAAGAGGTTAGGCTGTCTTGCCTTTGACAGGATTTGCGTGTAAATTTGTAAAAATTGTTAAGGCGCGTGCCTGCCCGGTGTCGGTGTAATCTTGTAAAGGAGCTGTAAATTGGCAGAGCGCAAGATTTTTGCGGGCCCGCGAGTCCGCCGTATCAGGAACGGCCTCGGCCTGACCCAGACGGCCATGGCCGAGGCTTTGGAGATTTCGCCCTCCTATCTCAATCTGATCGAGCGCAACCAGCGCCCCTTGACGGTCCAGCTGCTCTTGAAGCTTGCCTCTGTCTACAAGGTTGATCTGGATGAGTTGCAGGGTGAGGCCGGCAACTCGACCAGCCAGTTGCGCGAGGTCTTTGCCGATCCGCTGCTGTCAGGCGAATTGCCTGGCGATCAGGAGCTGATTGAAGTGGCGGAAGCGGCTCCCAATGCGGCGAGTGGCATCGTCAAGCTCTACAGAGCATACCGCGAACAGGCGGCACGCCTCTCCGATCTTGCCGATCTTCTTGCCCGCGAGGGGCATGAAACCTCTCTGTCGGGCGCGCGCCTGCCGATCGACGAGGTCCGCGAAGTCTTCGAGCGTCGGCCGAACTACTTTGCACGCCTCGACGAAGCCGCCGAAACCTTCCATGCGGGCTTGAACCTTGCGCCGGGGGACGACCTCGCCGTCGCGCTGAAGGCCTGGCTGCGTTCGACCCATGGCATCGTGGTGCGCGCGCTGCCGGTGCAGGCCATGCCGTCCCTGCGCCGACGTTATGACCGGCACTCCATGCGCCTTTTCCTGTCAGAGCGACTGTCGCCCTTCGACCAGTTGCGTGAGGTGGCGATGGAGGTGGTGCTGCTGGCGCTCGGCGAACATGTCCAGGCAGAGCTTGAGGCACTGGAACTCTCCTCGGGCGAGGCGCGCCGCATCGCGCGCTTCGAACTTGCCCGCTACACCGCCCACGCCCTGATGATGCCTTACGGCGCCTTTCTGTCGGCTGCGATCCGGGCGCGATACGATATCGACGTGCTGCGTGCCCGCTTCAATGTCTCCTTCGAGCAGGCCGCCAATCGGCTGACCATGCTGCAGCGTCCCGGCGCAACCGGCGTTCCCTTCTTCATGATGGAGATCGACAATGCCGGAAACCGCTTCCGGCGTGCCGGTGCAAGCGGCTTCCCGCATTCGAAGTTCGGCGGTGGCTGTCCCAAGCTCAATGTGCATGCCGCCTTCGCCCAGCCGGGCCAGGTTCTGGTCGAGCAGGTCGAGATGCCTGACGGCAGTGGCTTCCTGACAATCTCGCGCACGCTCGAAGGCCCGCAAGCCGCATTCGGCGAACGCATCCGGCGGACGGCGCTCCTGATTGGCTGCGATGCTGCAAGCCGCGACGATGTCGCCTATGCGGCCGCTCTGCCGGATCGGATCATGCCGGCAATCGCCATCGGTCCGGCTTGCCGGCTATGCGAAAGATCGGGCTGTCTCGCCCGCGCCGAGCCGCCACTCACCCGTCCCCTCGGCCTCGACGAAATGGTCACGGGGCTCTCCGCCTTTGATTTTCAATAAGTCGGATCCACCCGATAAAGCATTCGCGACTGCGAAGAATTTCGCTTGTCGCATGTCCAAATCCTTTCTAGTCTCTTAAAAAAAACTACGGGAATGGCAACGGGAGCATCACTCCCCAAGGCTGGAACAGGAGAAAAAATGAAGGCTCATTTCATCCGCACGGCGTCGGTAGCCCTCGCGACGATCTTCATCGCATCGGCTGTCCAGGCGCAGGAACGCGTCGTCAACGTCTACAACTGGTCGGACTATATCGACGAATCGGTTCTCGAAGAATTCACCAAGGAAACCGGCATCAAGGTCGTCTACGACGTCTTCGATTCCAACGAATTGCTGGAAACCAAGCTGCTTGCCGGCGGCTCGGGTTACGATGTCGTGGTTCCCACAGCCCCGTTCCTGGCGCGCCAGATTCAGGCCGGCGTCTTCCAGAAGCTTGACAAGTCCAAGCTGCCGAACTGGTCGAACCTGTGGCCCATGGTGACCGAGCGTCTGGCGAAATACGACCCCGGCAATGAATATGCCGTCAATTACATGTGGGGCACGACCGGCATCGGCTACAACGTCGCCAAGGTCAAGGAAGCGCTCGGCGCCGACTTCAAGGTCGACAGCTGGGACGCGCTCTTCAAGCCGGAGAATGCCGAAAAGCTGAAGGCCTGCGGGATCAACATCCTCGATGCCTCCGACGAAACCTTCGCCATTGCCATGAACTATATCGGCAAGGATCCGGACAGCAAGGAAGCGGCCGATCTCGAGGCCGGCGGTGAGGTCTTCCAGAAGATCCGGTCGTCTGTGCGGACCTTCAACTCGTCGGCCTATATCGACGATCTCGCCAATGGCGATGTCTGCGTGACGATCGGCTGGTCGGGTGACATCCTGCAGGCCAAGGCTCGCGCCGAGGAAGCCAAGAACGGGGTCGAGGTCGACTATGTGATCCCGAAGGAAGGCACCTATATGTGGTTCGACAACATGGCGATCCCGGCAGATGCCAAGAATGTTGCCGAGGCGCATGAGTTCATCAACTTCCTGATGCGTCCCGACGTCATCGCCAAGGCCTCCAACTACGTTCAGTATGCCAACGGCAACCTGGCATCCAAGGATCTGCTCGATCCGGCGGTGAAGGACAACCCGGCCGTCTATCCGCCGGAAGACGTCATGGCCAAGCTATTCACCATCTCGCCCTATGGCCCACGCGAACAACGCGTCCTCAACCGGGTCTGGACACAGATCAAGACCGGTAGCTGATAAAAGACCACTCGCCGGGCGGCCAAAACGCCCGGCGATTTTCTTATGGACAGGGGCAACAAGAAAAACGGCTGGGTTGGTAATGGCGAAGACACTGGGGCCTGTTAAGCGTAAATTCTCTCCTTGGACCGATCCGGATGCCGTTCCTTTCATCCGCTTCGAAAACGTCACGAAGCGCTTTGGTGATTTCGTCGCGGTCGACAATCTGAGCCTCGACATTTACGAGCGCGAATTCTTCTCGCTGCTTGGGCCGTCGGGCTGCGGCAAGACCACGCTGATGCGCATGCTGGCCGGCTTCGAGCAGCCGACATCCGGGCGCATTCTCCTGCAGGGCCAGGACCTGTCTGGCGTGCCGCCCTATAAGCGGCCCACCAATATGATGTTCCAGTCCTACGCGCTTTTCCCGCATATGACCGTCGAGAAGAACATCGCCTTTGGCCTCGAGCAGGACAACCTGCCGAAGGCCGAGATCGACGCCCGCGTCCAGGAAATGCTGAAGCTGGTCAAGCTCGATCAGTTCGCCAAGCGCAAGCCCAACCAGCTTTCCGGCGGTCAGCGCCAGCGCGTGGCGCTCGCCCGCTCGCTGGCCAAGCGTCCGAAGGTCCTGCTGCTCGACGAGCCGCTGGGTGCCTTGGATCGCAAGCTGCGCGAAGAAACCCAGTTCGAGCTCATGGACATCCAGACCAAGCTCGGCCTCACCTTCCTGATCGTCACGCACGACCAGGAAGAGGCGATGACCGTCTCCGACCGCATTGCCGTGATGGACAAGGGTATCCTCGTCCAGGTGGCAAGCCCGGCCGAAATCTACGAAGCGCCGAATTCGCGTTATGTCGCGGACTTCATCGGCGACATCAACATTCTCGAAGCCAAGCTTGAGGCAAAGGAAAGTCACGGCGCTGGCGATCTGGTGCGCATCGACAGCGATGGCGTAAAGATCGTCGTCGAGCAGGCCTGCGAAGCGAATGCCGGTGACAACGTCGCCTTTGCCATCCGCCCGGAAAAGATCCGCATCTCCACGGCCCAGCCGGAGGGCGCGACCGTCAACGCCCTGCACGGCGAGGTCTGGGACATCGGTTATCTGGGTGACTTCTCGGTTTTCATCGTCCGCCTTGATGACGGACGCATGTTCCGCGCAGCGCAAGCCAATGTCGCCCGTCTCGTCGATCGCCCGATCACCTTCGGCGATATGGTCTGGTTGTCCTGGTCGGCCGATGCCGGCCTTGTCCTGACACGCTGAGGAGGGGACCATGGCTGATCAAGTTGTCGCCTCCAAGCCAGGATCAGCCCGCTGGCTGGTTGTCTTCATTCCCTATCTCTGGATGGTGCTCTTCTTTCTGACGCCCTTCCTGATCATCGTGAAGATCTCGCTGTCGGACACGGCGATCGCCATGCCGCCCTACACGCCGGTGCTGGAGAGCTTTTCCGCAATCGGTGACTTCATCAGCCAGCTTGATTTCGAAAACTACCTCTTCCTCACCGAGGATCCGCTCTACGTCAACGCTTACCTGTCCTCGCTCAGGATCGCGCTGATCTCGACCTTCCTGCTGCTGCTGATCGGGTATCCCATGGCGCTTGCCATGGCGCGCGCCTCGGTCACCATCCGCCCGACGCTTGTCATGCTCGTCATCCTGCCGTTCTGGACCTCTTTCCTGATCCGCGTTTACGCCTGGATCGGCATCCTGAAGCCGGAAGGCCTTTTGACGGTGCTCTTGCAATCGGTCGGCTTGATGGACGAGGGCAGTCAGGTGCAGATCTTCCGCACCGAAATCGCCGTGTTTATTGGCATCGTCTATTCCTATCTGCCCTTCATGGTCCTGCCGCTCTATTCGGCGCTCGAAAAGATGGACGGTACGCTGCTGGAAGCAGCAAGCGATCTCGGCTGCCCGCCCTGGAAGGCCTTCTGGAAGATTACCTTCCCTCTCTCAATCCCGGGCGTGATCGCCGGCTCGATGATCTGCTTCATCCCGATCACAGGCGAGTTCGTCATTCCCGACTTGCTCGGCGGCGCCGATACCCTGATGATCGGCAAGACGCTCTGGACCGAATTCTTCGGCAATCGCGACTGGCCGCTCGCCTCCGCTGTCGCCGTTCTGCTGCTCCTCATTCTGGTCGTGCCCATCGCCATCTTCCAGAACCAGCAGCAGAAAGTGTGAGGGCGGACCGATGAGACCCGGAAAATTCGACGCGACGATCCTGACCCTCAGCTTTGCCTTTCTCTACATTCCGATCCTGATCCTGGTCATCTACTCCTTCAATGAATCGAAGCTGGTGACGGTCTGGGGTGGCTTCTCGCTGAAATGGTACGCCGAGATGTGGCGCAATGACGGCCTGATGAGCGCCGCCTGGGTTACCCTCCAGGTCGGTCTTCTGAGTGCCTCGCTCGGCACGGTTCTCGGGACGCTCGCAGCCCTCACCCTTGTTCGCTTCACGCGCTTTCGCGGCAGGCTGCTCTTCTCCGGCATGGTCTATGCACCGCTCGTCATGCCGGAAGTCATCACCGGTCTGTCGCTGCTTTTGCTGTTCGTCGCGATCGGTGTCGACCGCGGGCTGATGACCGTCGTTATCGCCCACACCACCTTCACCATGTGTTATGTCGCGATTGTCGTGCAGTCGCGGTTGCTCACCTTCGACACAAGCCTGGAGGAAGCGGCCCAGGACCTCGGCTGCCCTCCGGTCAAGACCTTCTTCAAGGTCACCCTGCCGCTGATCCTGCCCGCCGTGATTTCCGGCTGGATGTTGGCCTTCACGCTCTCGCTTGATGATCTCGTCATTGCAAGCTTCACCACGGGGCCGGGTGCCACGACATTGCCGATCAAGATCTACTCTCAGGTTCGTCTGGGGGTTACGCCGGAAATCAACGCCATCTGCACGATCCTGATCGGGATCGTGACGATCGGCGTGATCATCGCCTCGATCGGCACCAAGCAGCGGGAACTGCAGCGGCAGAGGGACGAGCATGTTGCCGCGCGCGGTACTCTGGCTTGACAGTGCAGGCGATGGAGCATGTCGGGCGAACACGGTGTCGCCTTCAATGCTCGATCTCTTTGTTGGCACGCACTTGCTCTGGCGCGGTCAGCTCCGCGGCGGCAGCAGGAGATAGGTGGCCAGCCAGATCGGCAGGATGATGACGGCCCCCATCACCATGCGGGGTGCCGCCCAGGCAAGGGCGGAGAGAACGCCATGGTGAAGCTCCTCAGCGGTGATGCCCACGAAGTCCAGCACGGATCTTGGGGTAATGCCGACGACGGACAACAAGCTGCCGGCCAGCAGCGATGCCAGCGCCAGTTTCAGTATGCCCGACAGCAATGTGTGCACTCACCGTCCCCCCAGCCGTGATTCGTTCATTCTAGTATTTGAATTTTCGAATGGAACTATGGATGGGCGAAGGTTTGAACCTTATTCTTCCGGCGACGCTTGCACCGGGATGGGAGAAATCACCGGATCATTCCAGGCCCCGCCGATGAAGAAGCTGAGTGGCGGCAGGGTCCTGTCCTCCGGCGTATTGCCGGAAAGCTCGCCGGTCAGAGCCAGCGCGCGGCGGCTATAGGGAATGATGCCCGCCAGGTCGAGCGTCTGCGTTTCGCCGACGATCTCGGCTTTTTCGACTTCCGCCGAGCCGTTCTCGAAGCGCACGCCCACATCCAGCGTCTGATAGGCGAAACTTTCACTGCCGACAGCACTCAGCTGGAAATAGGCGCGGTCGGTCGCGAGCCGCCGCACACCGTCGGCACTGAAGCCGATGATTTCTCCGTCGTCGGATGCGATGGTCAGTCGTCCGGACATGGCTTCGATGTTGCGTTGCCAACCGGTCCCCACCAGTTTTGCATTGAAGCTGGCCGATCCCACGCCTTTGAGTGACGGGCCACCATCGAGCGAGAGCCTCGACATCAGCCCTTCGAGATCGATCCGCTCCATCGTCACGGCAACGTCAGCGCCTTTGTCGAAACCCTCACCCGTTCCGCTCAGCCGTGCGGAAATCGTGCCGCCGAGAAAGCGCGTGTCGGCAATCACCAGATTGAGCTTGTCTCCGCGACCGATGAGGCTGGCTCCAAGGTCGGTGAGGGGGAAGGCCCCGAAAGCGGCAGTGGCCGCCGAAAGACGCAGATCGACATCCACCCAGCGGGTCAGGCCCGGCAGCCGGACATCGGCCCGATCCCCGACATTGATCGACAGGGCCTGGAGCAGGTCGTCCAGTTCCAGATGATCTATGGCCAGGGTGCTTGCCAGCTGCCATAGGTCGCCTGGGCGGTTTTTGAGCGTCACGATGCCATCACCGCGACTGTCATTGATCTCGAAGTCGAGATCCTCGAAGCGCCACTCTTCGGCAGCACGGGTCACGCGCGCCTTGAGCGCCGCGCTTCGCCAGCGTTCGGTTCCCGCAAGTCGAAAGTTGAGTGCTGCTGCCGTCTGGGGAACATCGGCGATGCGAATGCTGACTTCGGCATTGTCTGCGCTCGCTTCACGCAGGCTGACCACTCCCTGAACCTGTGCGCTCATGCCGGCAAGCGTGGCCGACAGATCCACCTGGCTGGCCGCTCCGCCGATCAGCGCCAAAGGCGTCGGTGTCTGCAGGTTTATCGTGACGGCTTGGTCGCCAAGGCGGAAGCTTCCTTGCCCGGAAAGCGGGGCGGCAAGACCCGACCAGTCGATGTTTGCACCAATCCCCGTCGCCACGAAGGAGGCGCCACTTGCGGCATCGGTCAGACGGACTTCACCATCGATGATCTCGACGGACCCGACTTCGGCATCCCCGAAGCTCTGCCCCGTTTGCAGACCCGGATCGCCGGCGACCGCCGCACGGACGGCATCGCTCAGCATACCCTGATCGCTCCAGTCGAGCCCGCCATCAGCACCACGCGAGACCCGGATGCGAGGTCGCTCTAGGCGAAACGCGCTGAAGTCCGGTTGTCCCGCCAGCGCCGAAATCAGCCCGAACCGGGCGGATAGGCGGTCGATTTCGCCAAGGATCTTCGGTTGGCCAGCCGTATTGCGGCTGATCTTGATGCCGGTCAGCGTGATCTCGGGTTGTGGCCAGAAGCTTATATCGGCAACGTCATCGATCGAAACCTCATGGCCGACCCAGGCGGCGATCGATGAGGCGATGGCCGACCGCACCACCGAGCTTGAGACAAGATAAGGTGCGCTCAGGCGCAGCGTTACCGAAACGGTGATGACGAGAGCGAGTAGCAACAGGCCGAGTTTGATGAGCCCGCCGCGCCGACCGCGCGGCCAACTGGAGGAAGGGCGTAAGGAATGGTCGCCACGTCCTGGATTGCGCATGCCCGTTGAAAGGTCCTGGAGTTTTCATGAACTTCTGGCCGGATATAGGAATTTGGCCTTCGGTGCAAATGACAGACCATTCTGTGCCATTCGCATCTATTTATTGCAATGCGGTATGCTATAGAAACAATGTTCTTGCGAGGAGGATCAGCATGACCGGACAGTCAGCACTTTGGACGCCATCTGAAGTTTTCAAGGCAAAACAGCCGCTTACCTTGTTCATTCAATGGTGTGCCGAACGCTTCGGCCGGAGCTTTGCCGATTATGACGACTTTCATCGCTGGTCCGTCGAGGACCGCGCCTCCTTCTGGTCAGCCGTGTGGGATTATTGCGGCGTGGTCGGTGACAAGGGCGCTGTACCGCTGATCAACGGCGATGACATGCTGAAGGCCCGCTTTTTCCCCGAAGCCAGATTGAACTTTGCGGAAAATCTCCTCGCCCATGCCGGTGAAGGCGATGCGCTGATCTTCCAGGGCGAAAACAAGGTTTCCGACCGCTGGTCCTGGTCGCGCCTGACTGCGACCGTCTCGCGCCTGCAGCAGGCACTGTCGGCCATGGGGATCGGCGTGGGAGATCGTGTCGCGGCAATGATGCCGAACATGCCCGAGACGGTGGCGCTGATGCTCGCCGTCACGTCGCTCGGCGGCATCTGGTCCTCCTGCTCGCCCGATTTCGGGGACCAGGGCGTTCTTGACCGTTTCGGGCAGATCGAGCCGAAGCTCTTTGTCGCCTGCGATGGCTATTGGTATAACGGCAAGCGCCAGGATGTCTCCGACAAGATCGTCGCGGTCGCGGCCAAGCTTGATGTTCCGGTGCTAGTTGTCCCCTATGCGGGTGATACCCCAGCGCTTCTTGAACGGCTGTCGGATGGCCGCAGCTTCGAGCAGTTCATGGCCGATTTCTCGGTCAGGGAGATCGAATACCGCCGGCTGCCCTTCTCGCATCCGATCTACATTCTCTTTTCCTCCGGGACGACGGGCGTGCCGAAATGCATCGTGCATTCCGCCGGCGGAACCCTGCTGCAACACCTGAAGGAACAGCGGTTCCATTGCGGGCTTGAGGCTGGCGAGCGGCTCTTCTACTTCACCACATGCGGCTGGATGATGTGGAACTGGCTGGTTTCCGGTCTCGCCTGCGGTGCCACTCTCTGCCTCTATGACGGTTCGCCCTTCTATCCCGATGGCAACGTGTTGTTCGATTATGCCGCCGCTGAGAAATTCGCGATCTTCGGCACGTCGGCCAAGTATATCGACGCCGTCCGCAAGGGCGGCCTTGTCCCGAAGACCTCCCACGATCTTTCGAGCCTGAGACTGATGACCTCGACCGGCTCGCCTCTGTCGCCCGAAGGCTTCTCCTTCGTCTATGAAGGCATCAAGGACGACATCCAGCTCGCCTCCATTTCCGGGGGCACAGATATCGTCTCCTGCTTCGTGCTGGGCAATCCGCTGAAGCCCGTCTGGCGCGGCGAGATCCAGGGCGCGGGCCTCGGTCTCGCCGTGGACGTCTGGGATGATGATGGCAAGCCGGTACGCGGTGAGAAGGGCGAGCTCGTCTGCAGCAAGGCCTTCCCCTCCATGCCGGTGATGTTCTGGAACGATCCTGATGGGGCGAAGTATCGCGCCGCCTATTTCGAGCGTTTCGACAACACCTGGTGCCATGGCGATTTTGCCGAATGGACAGAGCATGACGGCATTGTCATCCATGGACGGTCGGATGCGACACTGAACCCCGGCGGCGTGCGCATTGGCACCGCCGAGATCTACAATCAGGTCGAGCAGTTGGACGAGGTGGTCGAGGCGATCTGCATCGGTCAGGACTGGGAGGATGATGTCCGTGTGGTCCTCTTCGTTCGACTTGCGCCGGGCGTCACCCTGACGGAAGCGCTCGACAAAAAGATCAAGACGCAGATCCGCACGGGGGCCTCACCTCGTCACGTGCCGGCAAAGGTGATCCAGGTGGAGGATATTCCGCGCACCAAGTCCGGCAAGATCGTCGAGCTTGCAGTGCGGGAAATTGTCCATGGACGCCCGGTCAAAAACAAGGAAGCGCTGGCGAACCCTGAGGCGCTCGCCCTGTTCGCTGACCTCCCCGAGCTCCGCTCCTGACAAAAATGTGTACTGAAAGGCAGCAATTTCAGGGCAATACCTCAAATGTAGGGTAGCTGGCTGCGCGACGCGGTAAGATTCTCTTAACCGGCCTCCGGCAACACTGGCACCAACTTGGAGATGCGTGATCAGACGCAGTGGGGCTTCGGTTTAAAGCCTCGGACAAAACGTCGATCGCCCGAATGCTCCGGTTCGACAGCATTGACTTAAGGGCGGCTTCGGCCGCCCTTTTTTTATGCCGTGCCGGTTCGGACTAGCGCTTTTCGTCGAGCGAGCGAGATACAAGGAGGACGGGGATCAATCCCGCCGCGATGATGATCATCGCCGCCACGGAGGCGTCCTGTGCCATCCCGCGCGAGGCATCCTCGTACACAAGGGTTGCGAGCGTGTTGAAGTTGAATGGTCGAAGCAGGATCGTCGCCGACAGCTCTTTCAGCGTCTCGATAAAGACAAGCAGAGCGGCCGTCAGAACCGCAGGCCGCAGATTGGGCAGCAGAACCTGCCTGAGCGTCTGTAGGCCCGAGCGTCCGAGCGTTCGGGCCGCCATGTCGAGATGCGGGGAGAGCTTCTGGAAACCGGCATCGATCGTCCCTTCCGCCATGGTCAGGAAGCGGACGGTATAGGCATAGACGATCGCAAAGCCGGTGCCGGATAGAAGAAGTCCGGTGGAGATCCCGAAGCTCCCGCGCAGCCACCCGTCAACCGCATTGTCGAAGCTCGCAAGCGGGATCAGAACCCCGATGCCGAGAACCGTGCCCGGAATTCCGTAACCGAGGGCCGCCAGCCGGCCCGCACCCTTGGCCAGACGCGAACGATCCGTCCGGGCGGCATAGGAGAGCACGAAAGCCAGAAGGACCGTGATCAATGCGGCTGCCGAGGAAACCAGCGTCGAGTTCCATAGCGCATCGAGCAGGCGCGGCTCCAGGAAGTCTTCCAGACGTCTGAGCGCAAAGCCGCCCAGCACAAAGACCGGCACCAGGAAGCCGACAAGGATCGGGAAGAGGCAGAAGAGCGTGGCGGCCCAGGCCCTCGCACCCGCCAACCGCAGCCGGATGGCATCAGGAACGATCGCCGTCGTCTTGTGGCTCGAAAAGCGCTGTTGCCGACGCGCCATGCGCTCGACGATCAGCAGACCCGCAACGATCACCAGCATCACGCAGGCAATCTGCGCCGCGCCGGCGAGACTGCCGCGGTTCAGCCAGGTGTCGTAAACCGAGAAGGTGAGCGTCTGCACGCCAAGATATTCGACGGCGCCGATGTCGTTCAGCGTTTCCATCATGACCAGTGTCAGCCCGATCATGATCGCAGGCCGCGCCATCGGTACCTGGATGCGCGCAAAGACTCGCAAGGGGCTGGAGCCGAGCGTACGGGCGACATCGGCGGCTGCACGCCCCTGCATCAGGAACATCGAGCGGCAGGCGAGATAGACGTAAGGGTAAAGCACCGCCGACATGACGAGCACGGCCCCGGCGAGCGATTTCACGTCGAAGAAGCTGTAGTCCCGTGCCGAGGTGAAGCCGAAGACTGCCCGATAGCCTGTCTGCACCGGTCCGGTGAAATCCAGAAACTCGCCAAAGGCATAGGCTGCCAGATAGGAGGGGATCGCAAGCGGCAGGACAAGGGCAGGCGACAGGAGCCGCCGGAGTGGAAACTCGCAGGCCGCGACCAGCCAGGCCGTTCCGATCCCGATCATGGCGGTGGCTATCCCAGTGAAGAGCAGGAGCCAGAAGGTCCTGACACCGGCGCGCGGGATGACATTGGTCACCATGTGCTGCCAGTTTTCCGGCTCAGCCGAAAATCCGATGACGAAGATTGCTGCAATCGGCATGAACACGATCGCGGCCGCAATCAGTGCTGCAAGCGTGGCCGACCCCATGCGTCTCTTGGCATAGGGGCCGTTTGCTTGAACGGAGTGGGCAGTGCCCGTGCGCGGCAGTGTGGACAAGCGATCGGCCCTTGCGAAAGCGGGAATGGCTCTCCTCTAGCCGAAAGCGCTCGCAATGAAAACCGGCCCTGCTGTCGCGGATCGCATCAGCGGCGCAGCTGCGCGAGGCTTTCGCCGATCAACCGCAACCCGAGCGCACCGATGACGGCGCCGGCCAAGCGGTCAACCCAGAGCTTAGCCCCGAGATAGGCCTGTTGCGAGCGCGATGCCGAGAAGGCGACAGCGACCACGGCATACCAGCTGGTCTCGATGATGAAGATCAACGGCGGCAGGGCGAGAACCACGAAAGGCGGTGGGTTCTGCGGCATGAGGGCTGCGAAGATGCTGGCATAGACCACGGCAGTCTTCGGATTGCTGACCTGCGTGACGAAGCCGAGCATCAGCGCGCGGGGAACCGAGAGTGTGCCACGCCCCTCGGCTGAGCCCACGGAGACCGGCTCGCGCGCACCGCGCCAGATGACGACACCGAGATAGACGAGATAAAGCCCGCCCGCGATTTTCAGCACGAGATAGAGCCATTCCACCCGTTCCAGCAGGGTCACGAGACCCGCCAGTGCCAGAATGGCGAAGAAAGCCCCGCCAAGCCCCATCCCGATCGCTGCCGAAAGCCCGTGCACCCGTGTATTGGCAATCGACACCCGCGAGACCAGTACGAAGCTTGGCCCCGGGCTCATCGCCCCAATCGCAATCGCAATCATGATGCCGATAAGGATGCCAAAGGTTGCCATGCCGCGATCCCGCTTTCTGCCTGCAGTTCTGATCCGCCGACGCTATTCGTCGAACGATCATACTTCAAGCGGTCGCATGCAAGGCAATCTCGGGCGCGGTCTGCCGGATGCCCGCGCCGCCAGCTTCCATGAGACCGGTTCGGCTCAGTCGGCCAATACCCTCGGCGAGGGGAAGGTCACCTCGACCAGCGTGCCCTCATTCGGCGTCGACGAGATCGCAAACTGTGCCCGGTTCGCGTCGACCATCGCTTTGGTCAGCGGTAGGCCAAGACCGGTGCCGTCGCCACGGTTGCGGGGTGTACCGGTCGAGACCTGGCGGAAGGGCTTCATCGCCTGCTCAAGCTCGCTGCGTGACATGCCGATCCCGGTGTCGCGGATCCTGAGCACCACGCTGCCGTTCGCCTCATAGGCGGTCGACACGATGATCTGGCCGCCTGATGGCGTGAAACGGATGGCATTGGCGAGAATGTTGAGCACGATCTGCTTGATCGACCGTCCATCGGCCACGACGTTCGGCACGGCCTGCGACAGCGCCGTGCGGACGATCACCCGCTGGCCGTTCGCCTGCGGCTGCACGATCGAGACTGCTGCCTGCACCATTTCGTTTAGCCCGACGGAGGCAAAGTCGAGCTCCATCTCGCCCGCCTCGATCTTCGAGATGTCGAGGAGATCGTTGACGATGTCGAGCACGTGGCGGCCCGAGCGCACGATGTCATGGGCGTATTCGCCGTAGCGCGGGTGACCGACGGGACCGAAATGCTCGTTGGCCATCATGTCGGCAAAGCCGATGATCGCATTGAGCGGCGTGCGGATCTCGTGGCTCACGCGGGCAAGGAAGTCCGTCTTGTGCGCATTCGCCGTCTCGGCCGCGCGTTTGGCGTTGCGCAGTTCTTCCTCGGTGCGCTTCCACTGGGTGATGTCGCGGATCACGGCACAATAGCCATTCGAGGAATTCAGCTTGCCGATGGTCATGAACAGCGGCAGGAAGCCGCCGGAGGCCTCGCGGCCGATGACTTCGCGTCCGTCGTTCAACACGCTGGCCACGCCATGGCCTGAAAGCCCGTTCAGATAGTCGAGGATCGACTTCTGGCTCTCATGGGCAAACAGCATAACGAAGGGCTTGCCGCGCGTTTCCATGTCGTCGAAATTGAACAGTGCGCTGGCGGCCCTGTTCATCGAGCGAATGTCGCCGTCGGAATCCAGAATGACGACGCCGTCGGTTGCGGTCTCCAGGATCGAGCGCAACTCGTCCACTTCCACCTTGAGGCGCGCGAGTTCACCGGCCTGAGCCGGCGTTGCGACCGGTGCTGGAGTATCGACCTCCGGTTCCGCTGGCGCGTCGGGCCGCGCGGCTTCCTCCGGCTGTGCGATCAGCGCCAGCATGAGAGCGCTTGTATCCTCGAAGCGCACAGACTGCAGCCGCGCCGTAACAGGCAGCAGGCGATCGTCGGCGCAAAGCGCCACGACCTGGCCGGCTTCGTCGCCGGGTGTTTCGAGATCCCGCCGCTGGATCAGCGTGTCGAGGCCGCCGGCCTCATCAAGCTCGGCCAGCGTCTTGTAACCCGTCAGGGTGAAAAACTCCGGATTGGCG
>JARXAK010000006.1 GCA_029865885.1 Rhizobium sp.
CCCTGTGTTCCGAGCTTGGCGTGGAAGGTGACGTTGAGCGCATCGAGCTTCGCCATGCGCTGGTCGAGCGGCTTTTCCCGGTGGAGATCGAACTTGGCGAAAGAGGCCTGCAGCGTGTCGAGGTCCGGCAGGTCGCCCTGGTCGCGCTTCCAGAAATGCAGCGCATCCGACAGGCGGGCGCGCACGACCTTGCCATTGCCATGCATGATCTCGCGGCCGCCATCACTGGCCTGGATGTTGGAGATCAGGATGAAATGATTTGAGAGCACACCCTCCCCTTGAGGGGGAGGGTCGGACCGAAGGGCCGGGGTGGGGTGACCCACTGCCGTCGAGGCGTCACCCCCACCCGCGCGTTCCGCGCGACCTCCCTCCTCAAGGGAGAGGTGGGTGGCCTGCGGGCGCACGACAAAACACTTCTGGTTGGTCTTGATCGTCAGGCGAATGATCTCGGCCGGGATCGAGAGGTAATCCTCTTCAAACGTGCCGAGCAGAACCTGCGGCCATTCGACGAGGCCTGAGACTTCCTCCAGCAGGCCTTCGTCCTCGACCAGGTCGAGACCATTGGCAAAGGCAATGTCGCGGGCGTCGTGCAGGATCATGTCCTTGCGGCGCTCGGCATCGAGGATGACCTTGGCGCGCTCCAGGCTCGAGACGTAGTCATCGAAGCGGCGGACGGTGATGGCGTCAGGCGCGTGGAAACGGTGGCCATAGGTGACGTTGCCCGCCACAATGCCATCGATCTCGAAGGGGATGACCTGCACTTCGTCATGCTCGGGGCCGAAGGTGCAGATGATCGACTGCAGCGGGCGCACCCAGCGCAGGCTTTCCATGCCCTTGCCCTCGATGCCGCCATAGCCCGAGCCCTTGGGCATGGAAGCAAAGCCTGATCGCATCGACTTCGGCCAGGGGAATGTGCGGATAATGCCCGGCATGACATCGGCGATGATCTCTTCCGCAGCCTGACCGGGCTTTTCCATGTAGGCGACGTAGAAATCGCCCTTCTTCGGATCGGTCTTGATGATCGCCTGGTCGATCGAGGTCAGGCCCGCGCCGCGCAGGAAGCCGTCGATGGCTCCTTGAGGTGCTGAGGTGCTCGGGCCCTTCTTCTCTTCCTTGATATCGGCCGAGCGGGCGGTGAGGCCGCGGATATCCAGCGTCAGGCGCCGCGGCGTCCAGTATTCGCGCGCGCCCTCATAGGTGAGACCCGCATCGACAAGCGCATCGGTGACCATCTTCTTCAGATCGCCAGCCGCCTTGCGCTGCATGCGGGCCGGGATTTCTTCGGAGCGGAGTTCGAGCAGGAGATCGGGCATCGGGTCTGACTTTTCGAGATGTTGCTTGGGGCTGCGGCGGACTTAGCAAGCCGCGCGGCAAAAGTCATCCATGGATACGTGCAAAATGGCGGTGGATCAGGCGGCGGAAAGCGTGTCACCCCCACCCGCGCGTTCCGCGCGACCTCCCCCCTCAAGGGGGAGGTGGGTGGCGCGGCGCAGGCGTCTCAACCACCCTCCCGTTGAGGGGGAGGGTCGGAGCAAAGCTCCGGGGTGGGGTGATCCGACGGCGACCTTTTATCACCTTTGGACGCGTCAAACGATGGAGGGCGACCCGCTCTGCCTGGCGGTCCGACATCCCGGTGAAGTTCAAGGAACATCTCGCGCTCGCGGACCGTCGTATAGATCGTATCCAGGACCGCTTCGAGTTCCGTCAAAACTTCTGCGTTCCAGAAGCGGATCACCTTGTATCCCTGTGCTTCCAGAAAGGCAGTGCGCGCGGCATCTCGTTCAAGCCCCTCATCCGTCGCATGCTGGGAACCGTCCAGTTCAATGATCAGCCCGATCTGATGACAAGCGAAGTCGGCAAAGTAGGGACCGATCGGGACCTGGCGGCGGAAGTGGCTGTCGTCGATCGGAATGCGCCAGAGATGGCGCCAGAGTTTTCTCTCGGCATCGGTGGTCGCCGAACGCAGGCGCCTGGCATTGGCGCGGCGAAAGCGATCCATCGATGTCGGTGCCTTGGACATGTCTGTGGTCCGGAAGCGGGTAAAGCTCCATGAAATGATGGATTCCGGACCTTTGCAACTCTGAGGATCTGGGGGAAATGGTCAGTCGCCACGAGGATCACCCCCACCCGCCGCTTCGCGGCGACCTCCCCCCTCAAGGGGGAGGTGGGTGGCGCGGCGCCGGCGTCTCGACCACCCTCCCCTTGAGGGGGAGGGTCGGAGCGAAGCTCCGGGGCGGGGTGATCCGGCCTGGCCGGTTCATCTATGAACAGTCGAAGAGGCAAATGACGGAGCGACATCCAAATGTCCGCCCCAGTGGATAAGGTAGTCCAGGGCTCACCCCCACCCGCCGCTTTGCGGCAACTTCCCCCCTCAAGGGGGAGGTGGGTGGCTACCACCCTCCCCCGCCACCACCGCCACCGCCGCCGCCGGAGGAGCCGCCGGAAAAGCCTGAGGAGGACGAGGAGCTGGAAGGAGGCGGTGTCGGGATGGTGGAGGCGATTGTCGAGGCCATGGACGAAGAGAAGCCGCCGATGCGGCCACCGAAGCCTCCGGGATTGCTGCCGTGATACCAGCCGGGGCTATAGTTGGCCGCAGCGGCACCGGCTGCGGCGGTGACAAGCCAGGTTTCGAAGGTCTCGGACCAGGGCTTTTCGACGCCGAGGGCCACCGCATAGGGCAGAAGCTTTTCGAAATGGCTGGGCGACATCTTGGGTGCGCCGGCCATGTTCATGCGGTCCTTTTCGGCCAGCGTCAGATAGATGCGCAGGCCCTCGATGCCATCCATCAGCTTGCGGCCGAGCGGGGTCGGGGCGCCCATGATGTAGAAGAAGAGCAGGTTGACCAGGAGGATGCCGCCGAAGGCGACGAGCACCGGGATCTGGTGGGTGGATTCAAGGTCCATCCACATCGAGATCAGCATCAGCGCCATGGTCGACAGGGCGACGAAGCCGATGAGGGCGAGCGCCACGACCGCGATGAACTTGCTGAACAGGGATCGGCCCCGCCGGAGGTTGCGCCCCAGGCCCGCGGTGAAGGAGCCGAAGAAGACCGCGAAGAAGGTGGGCACGAAGATCAACGCGTAGACGTCCTCATGCAGGTCGCCGAAAATGAAGAGGCACGCGACGACGGCAATGGACAGGCCGATGCCAAGCGAAATGTAACCGGCATTGGCCTTGTAATATTTGTCGCGGTGCTCCTTCTCGATGGCAGACCGGAAGCGGTTTCCGACGGTTTCCACCTTCTTGCCGTTCGCCTCGTCGATGACGAGCGCATCGCCGGACGATGGGATCTCGGCCATCAGCGCTGCGTCGCCGGCCTGAGGCTTGCCCTCCACCGGTTTTTTCGTCCGGCGGATGGTGATGCTGCTGTCGAGATCGTCGAGCTCGACATAGCCCTTGACCGCGAGATCAAGCGCCGAGGCCGAGAGTGCTGTCCAGCCGGCGCCGGAAAAGCCTTTGTTGTCGATGTAGTTGACCAGCGCCGGCGAGATGCCCTCCGGCGGGTCCCAGCGGGGGACGACGACGCCCTTCGGCGGATCGCGGCCCGCGACCAGCCAGGAGCGGAGGTAATAGAGGAAGATGACGGCCAGGCCGCCGAAGCCGATGATGGTGTTGAGGTTGTCGCGGATGAACCACCAGGTGGTCTCCTCCGAAGAGGGCGCTGCAACCAGCCCCTTGTCGAAGGCGAGCACAATGGTCAGGCCTTCGTTCGGTCCGAGTGGTTGGGTGGTCTGGACTTCGAGGCCGTTGGAGCCAGGGACCTCGCGCGCATTCTCGGCAGTGGAGCCCATTGGGCCAGTGTAGAAGGTCGTTCGGGTGGGAGCGGTGTCGTTCGGCAGGGAAACCGTGGCGCTCGCCTCTTCGATCGGGAAGAGCCAGCCATTGCCGGTGACGTTCCAGTAGAGCTCGTCGTGATCGTCGAAGTAGCGGATCTGACGACCGGTGCGATAGGTGATGGTGTAGGTGTATTCGCCGGGCTCAAGGAAGACATCGCCCGAACCGGCATAGATGCGGATGCCACCCGTCACGGATTCGGTGTGATTGGCTTCGGGCTGGCCGTCCCGCTCGACCGAAATCAGCTCAAAATCGACCTTCTGGCGGAAGCCGCGCGCATCCTCAGCATAGAGCGGAAAATCGCGGAAGATGCCGCGCTGGATCCGGTTACCTTCGGCATTGACGGTGATGGTTTCCGTCACCTCCATCGAGGCATCGGGAAAGACGGTGATATCCGTGTGGTAATCGCGGATGACTTCCTCAGCCTGCGCGCCGCATGCCATCCACAGAACAAGAAGGAAGGCGGAGCACAGGCGGAGGAGCGTGGTCATTTCGGATCGTTCCTGACGAGATCGACGCCGAGCGAGGCGAGCGCATCCCAATAGGTGGGATAGGTCTTGGCCACGCAGCCGGGGTCGAGAATGGTGATGTCGCGGATCTTCAGGCCCGCCAGCGCAAAGCTCATGGCGATGCGGTGATCGGCGAAGGTGTCGATCTCGGCCGGCAGCGACTGGCCTGATAGCGATGGGTCGGAGAAGACGAGCAGGTCGTCGTCCTCTTCCTTGGCCAGGCCTTCGCGGATGTTGTTGAGGCCGGTCGAGACGGCGCGGATGCGGTCGCATTCCTTGACGCGCAGGTTCTCGATGCCAACGAAACGGACCGGCGTCTCGTTGAAGGCGGCAAGCACGGCAATCGTCGGGATCGCATCCTGCATCTGGCTGCCGTCGATGACGGCGGGCATGTTGGGGAACTGCGCGATCACGTCATAGGCCTTGGCATCCGGCTGGGTGAAGGCATCTGACGGCGTGCCGATGTCGATCTGGCCCTTGGTCAGGACTTCCGCACCCCAGAGATAGGTGGCGGCAGAGGCGTCCGGCTCGATGTGGAAATCGGTCGCGGTATAGCCCGTCGGCTCGATGACCCAGGACGAAGGTGTCGGCTGCTCCACCTTGGCACCGAAGGCACGCATGGCCGACATCGTCAGGTCGATATAGCCACGGGCGCCGATATCGGCCCCGGCAAGCTCGATGGTGAACGGCTCGGAACCGCAGGCCGCTGCCATCTGGAGGGCCGAGACATACTGGCTGGAGAGGCCCGCATCGATCACCACATGGTTTTTCTCGAAACGGCCGGTCGCATCGATGGTGACAGGCGGGCAGCCGGTCGGGCTTTCGATCGAAACGCCGAGCGATTTCAGGGCATCGACCAGCGGCTTGATCGGGCGCTTGCGCATATGCTCGTCGCCGTCGACGACATAGCGACCGTGGCCAAGGGCGAGAGCGGCGGTGAGGAAGCGGGTGGCGGTGCCGGCATTGCCGAGGAAAAGCGGTGCTGCCGGGGCCTTCAGTTCACCGGAGCTGGTGACGACGAAGGTGGTGGCATCCGGCTCCTCGACGGTGACGCCCATCTGGCGCAGCGCCTCGGCCATATAGCGGGTGTCATCGCTTTTCAGCGCACCGGTCAGCCGGCTCGTGCCCCTGGCAAGACCTGCCAGCAGAAGCGCGCGGTTGGTGATGGATTTCGAACCCGGAGGGCTCACCTTGCCGGTCAGGGCATGGGCGGGCGGAAGGATGGTCAGCTTTTCAAGGGTCATGGCGTCTCAAACAGGTCTAGCAATGTGCTGGCGCCCGATACGGCTTTCCGTTCCTCGGCCATCAGCAGCGTCAATCCAAAGTCCACGCGCTTCCGGCAGCCGGCGGCGGATGTCTCCGCCTTGTCCTCTACTACGTCGCCGTCGCCTTTTCATCCCCAAACTCCAGGATCGGCATGCGTTCCATCTGCGTCGAGACCGGCTTTGCTGCACCGCAACATTCTGGACAAATCACAGCGTTATTTGGACATTGGCGACAATGCAACCAAATCCCTCTTCCCCACAATGATTAAAATTGCATTAATTTAGATCGATGCGGCGGAAAACCGAAAGAAACAAGATTACAACTTAAATAAAGATCGCTCTCGTTATTACACGCATAACTGAGAGCACTCTCTTTCTTTTTTGTTTTTCCAACGCAAGAGGCATCCTGCTTTAGGGGAGGAGGATGGCGGGTTCGCTTCAACATCGTTGCATCAAGGGGTGTTGGGTGACATGAAATCGAGATTGCTCCGTTACACGATCGTCTGGTCCGTTGTTTTTGCAGCGGGCTATTTTGCGATCAGTCCCGTCCTTTTCCCGCGCAGCATAGAGGCGATCATCAATGCGCCGATCGAGGTGGTCCGCGCGCCGATCGAAGGCAGGATCTCGTCGCCGTCGATCCGCACCGGGCAATATCTTCGTCACGGGATGAAGATCGCCGACATCGCCAATGAGCGCGTGGACGAGAAATTCCTGCTTGAGATGAACAACAACATCGCGACGGCGACGGCGGACATCCGCTCCCTCGACAGCCAGTCTCATCGCCTGGAGGAGCAGCTCCAACAATTGCGCGAGCTGGTCGATGCATCGAATCGCAACGCCATCGAACGGCTGACCTCGCAACTGGGCCAGAAGCAGCTCGACATCCAGTCGCAGGCCGTCGAGCGCGACCTGCTGGTCGAAGAGGCGCACCGCGCCGAACGGCTTGCGGATCAGCAGATCAAGTCCGGCGCAGAAGCCATCCGCGCCCTGCGCGAAGCAGAAATCGCCAGCTATCAGGTCGACATGGCGCGCGAGGAGGCCGAGGAGCTGAAACTGCGCATCCGCGCGCTGCAGCAGAAGCTGATCACCGATTTCGACCCCTCGATGTCGACGCTTCGCATGCGGGAAAACGAAGTGGCGGAGCGGCTGGCGCAAAAGCGTAGCGAACGCGAAGCGTTGATGCTTTCCATCGCGCAATACGAACAGTCGGCGCATGCGGAGAAGCTTCGGACCGAACGCTTGCGTCAGGTGGACCTGACGGCACCAGTCGAGGGCCGCGTCTGGCAAGTTGCCATGACTGACAGCGAGTTCGTCCAGGAAGGCGATACGCTGATCGAGGTCGCCAATTGCGCCGCGGAAGTGGTGACCGCGACCGTGACGGGACGCGTCTTCAACGCGATCAGCCTTGGGCAGGACGTGACATTCGTCGCCGAGAGCGACCGCGTGCACCATCAGGGCGTGATCGTGGAAATGAGCGGTCCGGCCTCGCGCGTCGACAGCGTACGTTATGCAATCCGCCCGAGCTCGAACGAAAAGAAAGAGTTCCGCATCGCCGTTCGCCTGCACGAAGAATCCCGCGATCCGGAAGCCTGTGGCATCGGTCGGACCGGCAAGATTGTGTTCGACAGCCGTTTCGGCTCCCAGATCGAGTTGCTGACAGCGGGCATCAAGAACTGGATCGACGGGATATGGATGAACACCGCGCAGGCGCGTGTGCTGGATCTCCCGTCCTCCGATGACAGGTCCTTGCAGGACCCGATGGTTCCGGCGCGCCTAACCACCGTCTCGAACTAATCCAAGTCTGGCAATCGCCAAGGACAAGCGGGAAAGCCCTCCCGCTTGTCCAACAGAGAAATCCTGTCGAGGTGCGCCGCCTATGCCCGAGTTGATCGAGTTAATCGCGTTCGATGTGCCGACCGATTTCTCCGATGTCGAGTGGCTCGGCATCCTGGCTGTGGCGATGATCCTGCTCAGCCTTTTGCTGTCGCCGCAGTCGACACTGCTGCGCAGCCTGATCGCCGGCCTGTGGTTTTGCCTTGCTGTGCGCTACCTCGCTTGGCGCATCGATACGCTTCCGAATGTTGCGCTGGAAACCGCAACCACCTCCATCTGGCAGGTCGGCTTCTTCCTGCTGGAAGCGCTTTCCATGACCGGAGCTGCGCTCACCTGGCTTTTTCAGGCGCGTTATGTGGATCGATCGGCGGAAGCCACGCGTCTTGCCGGTCAGATGGGTCGTGAACCCATGGTGGACGTGTTCATCCCCACCTACAACGAGTCGCGCGACATCCTGGAACGGACCCTGTGCGGAGCCACGGCGCTTGCCTATGGCCGCTACCGCGTCTGGCTGCTGGACGATGGCCGACGCGACACCATCCGCACGCTGGCAGAGGATTTCGGGGTCGGCTATCTGCGGCGCAGCGACAGTGCCCATGCGAAGGCCGGCAACATGAACAACGGCCTGCAGCATGTGCTGACGCTGGATGAACCGCCGGAGCTGATCGCAATTCTGGACGCGGACTTCGTGCCCACCCCGCAGTTCCTGTCGCGGACCGTGCCCTTCTTCCAGCGCGACGATGTCGGCCTGGTGCAAACGCCGCAGCATTTCTTCAACCCCGATCCGCTGCAGGTCAATCTGAAGGCGGAGCGCCAGCTGGCGGATGACCAGCGGTTTGCGCAGGGCGTGGACCTACCGGCGCGCGACGCCTGGGGCGTGGCCACCTCCTGCGGCACATCCTCGGTCGTCAGGGTCAGCTCGCTTCTGAGCATCGGAGGATTTCCAACCGAAAGCGTCTGCGAGGACACCCTGACCTCGGTGAAATTCTGGACGCTCGGCCAGAAGACGATCTTTCTCAACGAGATCCTTACCCAGGGCCTGGCCGTTGAGGGTCTCGGAGAACTGCTGGGGCAGCGAGGACGCTGGTCGCTTGGCAATATGCAGATCGTCCGATCCGCCTGGGGACCGCTGAGCCGCCATTCGATGCCGGTTCTCGGCAGGCTGTTCCTGTCGTCGCTGATGATTGGCGCGCTGGTGTCGCCGATCATGAGGGTCCTCATCATCCTGTCTCCGGCGCTCTATTTGTTCTTCGGCCTTTTGCCGGTGACCGTCGATGTCAGCGAGGTCTTCCACTATCTCGGGCCGCTCTTGTTCGTGCATTATGTCGGCATGGCATGGATATCGCGCGGCGCCTGCCTGCCGATCCTCAACGAGGCGATCACCACCGTCGAGTATTTCTCGACTTTCCGAGCCGCGCTGGTCGGCCTCCTGAAACCGATGGGCCACAAGTTCAAGGTCACCGCAAAGGGGGTGGAGCGCACGGCCTATGTCTTCCACTGGCAGTTGATGATCCCGCTCTCGCTGCCGTTGGCGCTTTATGCCATCGGCATCTACCTCAACCTCATCCGTTTCCCACTCAACGTGGACAATCCCGAGACCATGCTGTTCACCTGCTGCTGGTGCTACTACAACGCCGCCATGCTGATCGTGGCAATCTTCCTGTGCGTGGACCTTCCCCGTTCGCCGCATGTCGATCTCTTCCACATCGACCATGCTGCCACGCTTCTCGTCGATGGCGAGGCACGCCCGGTTGCCGTGAAGGCCCTTTCGCCGAATGCGGCGGTGATCGCCGGCACCGGTTTTCAGGATCTGGGGCCGGATCGCCTGCTGATGCTGCGCCTCGACGACGACCTGCATCTGCCGGTGCGCGCGCAGTCGGCCGAAAAGGGAAATCTGGTGCTTTCGCTGGAAGCCGATGTGCAAACGCGGCGGCGGCTGATTACCCGTCTTTTCAGCGGCGAGGTGGTCAACTCGGTGCATGTCTCCGAATCGCTGGGAGCCCTGCTTGTCGCCCTCATGCGGCCCCTTCGGGTATAAGCGGAGCGCTCTGGCGTTTAGAAAGGCGCGCCTTTCGGTCTATCCGATGGATCAGATAATGCGGCTCGCTGGTCAGTCGTCCTGATCGCGGGCTGTCACGCGCGCCCTCATGGGGACGTCAGAACTTGACCGTCGGCACCGCACGGTCGGCCTCGTTGGCAATCTCGAAATAGGGCTTCTTCGAGAAGCCGAACTGGCCGGCGACGAGGTTTGAGGGGAAGCTCTCGACCTTGACGTTCAGGTCGCGGGCCGCACCATTGTAGTAGCGGCGCGACATCTGGATCTCGCCTTCGACGGTTTCCAGCGACTTCTGCAATTCGACGAAGTTTTCGTTGGCCTTGAGATCGGGATAGGCTTCGGCAAGCGCGATGATCTTGCCGAGTGCTGCGCCCAGCAGGCCTTCCGCCTGGGCACGACCCGCCACATCGCCTGAAGGCACGGCCTGGGCCCTGTTGCGCAGCTCGACGACGCTTTCCAGCGTGCCCTTCTCGTGGCTGGCATACCCCTTCACCGTCTCGATCAGATTGGGGATGAGGTCCGCACGGCGCTTCAACTGCACATCGATGCCCGACCAGGCTTCCTCGGCCATCTGCCGGGCCTTCACCAGGCCGTTATAGATGAAGACGAGATAGGCGCCGATAGCAGCAAGAATGGCCAATGTCGTGAACATGGATAGCGGGCTCCCAGCTGAATTGGCCGCAGGTTAGCGGTTCATCACAGGAAAGTCATGGCCGAAGTTCGGCGGAAATCTGTGCAGCAATGCGACAGATTTCCAGACATGATCCATCAAATTGAATGGAACCCGAAACCGCTCCGTTAATCCGCACCCCCTAATATGACATTTCGAAGGGTTTTGCAGCGGAGCTGTCGCATGCAAGCTATGACTTGGAATTCTCTGCCCCCGTGGGCCCTGCTCGCCAGCCGCGACATCCTGAAGGCGGCGATCCCCGATCGACGGCTCAGCGATACGCTGAAGGATATTCTTTCGATCATCACCGCGCTGCCGCAACTCGATCTCTCAGAAATGGCGGCGATCTATGTGCGCGACGCGGGACAAGACCGGCAACGGTTGCTGCATCACAACACGGCGGACCAGCTGGAACTGCCGATCGACCTGCCGCTGGGCGCACGTATGCCCGAGTGCATCGCGGACCGCGAAGACCTCCATCCCTACTGGATACCCATCAGCCTGCCCGGCAATCCGGATTTCGGCACCGGCGTCTTTTTCAGCCGCAGCGACAGACCGATCAACCTGGAGAGCCTGTCGGCACTCAGGCTGCTGACACAGGAGATCGGGCCGGTGATCCAGCAGCGCAATGGCTGCACGACCTCCGTTCTCGACATGGTCGAGCTGTCGACCGATGAGATCTATATCTTCGAGCCGCAGCGCTTCACGATCAGCCGCACCAATGCGACGGCCAGCGTGCGCACGGGCTATGCGCCCGAGGCGCTCAGCGGGATGACGCCTGCCTCGCTGAAGGTCGGCATTTCCGAACTCGACTACCGTGCCAAACTCGTGCCGCTCGTCGAAGGCAGTGCCCGGAGCGTAACCTTCGACGCAATCCAGCGGCGGCGCAACGGGACGGTCTATCCGGTCAAGGTGCATGTCTGGCGGATCCGGGGCCCGTCCTCTGACCTCTTTGCCGAGGTCGCGATCGCGACCGCCGACCAGCGCAAGGCTTTCGGGCTGCTGGAGCAGGTTTTCGACGCGATTCCGGGCGGGATTGGCG
>JARXAK010000019.1 GCA_029865885.1 Rhizobium sp.
AAGCTGAAGGATACGGGCATCAGCCTGGCGCTCGACGATTTCGGCACCGGCTATTCGTCGCTTGCCTATCTCACCCGCTTCCCCTTCGACACGATCAAGCTCGACAAGGCGCTGGTCTGTGACCAATCGGACAAGAAGTCCGTGCTGCTGCGCTCCGTGGTCTCGATGGCGCGCGGGCTCGACATGCAGGTGGTGGCCGAGGGCATCCAGACCGACCAGGACGCCGCCGACCTGGCGATGATGGGCTGCGACTTCGGCCAGAGCTATCTCTTCGGCCCGCCGCTGGGTTCGGAGTCGGTGCTCCGGCTGCTCAAGGAGCGGTTTCCGCTGATGAAGCGGGCGTAAGGGCTCAAGGCCTCACGTGCGCTGCAGGGCGACGTGAAGGCCGAGGCCAACAAGGATTGCGCCCCCTGCCCTTTGCAGATTGCGTTGCAGGGACGACACCCGCTGCAAACGTGCCGTGATGGCGCCGGCGGCCAGCACACAGGCCACGTCGGCAACGGTGAACATGGCGTTGACCAGCGTTCCCAAAATGAGGAACTGCAGCCAGACGGGGAAAGCCGCCGTCACATCAATGAACTGCGGCAGGAAGGCGAGGAAGAAAATCGCCGTCTTCGGATTGAGCACCTCGACAAGCATGCTTTCCAGGAAGGCCCGACCCGCCGATTTCGCCGCCGGAAGCGCACCATGCATCTCACCAGCCGAGCGGGCGGCGCGGAACATGCGAACGCCGAGATAGATCAGATAGGCCGCCCCTGCCAGTTTCACGGCCAGATAGAGCGTGGGCACAAGGTGGAACAGCACCGACAGTCCTGCGGCGGCGGCCACGACATGCACGTAACACCCGACATGAATACCAAGCGTCGCCATCAGGCCAGCGCGGCGGTTGGCTGCAAGGGTGCGGGCCGCGACATAAAGCATGGCAGGCCCTGGGATGAAGGCGAAGACGGCGGTGGTGACGACGAAGGCGATGAGGATGTCGGTGGAGGGCATGGGATTGGTCTCGATTAAGCCGGACCCGATGGTCCGGCACCGAGACAATGACTGCCCTTACTCAGCTTGCAAGCAGAAAGAACACAGCGGCTGGAATTCCCGTTTCAAGCGTGTCCCGCCTCCATCGACAGCATCGCCGGATTGATGCCCATCAGCGCCAATGCCCTGTCATATTTGTTGTCGAGGCTGCGGTCGAAGATCAGGCTTTCGGTGGCCGCGCAATGCAGCCAGCCGTTCTGGGCGATCTCCTCTTCCAGTTGGCCCGGGCCCCAGCCGGCGTAACCGAGAAGCATGGTGGCGTGACGGGGTCTCGCTTGAAACCACACCTAGAGCATGTTATACAAAAGTTCGACTTTTGGGGCGAGCGATCATCATGGGCAAGGCGCAGGCAGCATCCGGCTTCTCCACCAGATCCAAACTTAAGAAGGCTGGTGGATCGTTGGTTCTCACTGTGCCGGCTGCGGCACGGAACATGCTGGGCTTAACGGAAGGACAGGAAATGATCGTTTCCGTCGTTGGGCAGCAAGTCATAGCAGAACCTGTCACTGCGCCCGCGAAAACGATCAAGGTTCGCAAACCAAAATACACACTCGACGAGCTTGTCGAGGGCTATGACAGTGAGCTCTCAGCCGACGAACGTCGCTGGATGGATGCTCCACCGGTAGGAAACGAAACTTGGTAAGGCCTAATGTTCCGTCGCCTGGTGAGGTCTGGTGGTTAGACATGCACCCGTCTGCCGGCAAGGAGCAGCGTGGGCGGCACGCTGGCCTCATCGTGTCGGCAAACAAGTTCAACCTCGCGACCGGATTTGCCTTTATCGCTCCGATCACCACTGTCGGTACTGCTTCACGTTTCAATGGGTTCGCGGTCCCGTTGGCTGGCGCAGGCACGGGAGTGACTGGGGTAATCCAGGTCGATCAGATCAAATCAATGGACTGGCGCAACCGCCACGCCGAAAGATCGAAGGATCGCGTACCAGACGATATACTGACTGAGGTCCTAGAGCGTTTTGGACCGATCTTCGGTCTGGTATTTGCCGATGCGGACGACGAGGGCTGAGCTCTTTCCGGAGCTGCACCAGCCTGACCTCAAGCGTGTCCCGCCTCCATCGACAGCATTGCGGGATTGATGCCCATCAGCGCCAATGCCCGGTCGTATTTGTTGTCGAGGCTGCGGTCGAAGATCAGGCTTTCGGTGGCCGCACAATGCAGCCAGCCGTTCTGGGCGATTTCCTCTTCCAGTTGCCCCGGGCCCCAGCCGGCATAACCGAGCAGCATGGTGGCGTGACGGGGACCCCGGCCATCGGAAATGGCGCGCACGATGTCGAGGGTGGCGGTCAGCGAGATGTCGTCGCTGACGGGAATGGAGCTGTCGGAGAGATAGTCGTCGGAATGCAGCACGAAGCCCCGGTTCTGCTCAACGGGACCGCCGCACTGGATGGGGAAATGGCGGGCGTGATCGGGCAGCATGATCGCATCGTTGCGGTCGATCAGTTCCAGATGCAGCAACAGGTCGGCAAAGGTCACCGATTGCGATCGGTTGATGATGAAGCCCATGGCGCCGGCATCCGAATGGGCGCAGATATAAACGACCGAACGGGCGAAATTTCCGTCCGGCATGCCTGGCATGGCGATCAGCAACTGACCATCCAGGAAACCGCGTTCTCTCAGACTGGTTTTCGACGACAATGCCATGCCTGCCTCCTTTACCTGCCTCGTCGGCAATCGGCTTCATGCGTGGTTCAGATGTGGTCTCGTATTCAAGATGGGGCAGAAGCGGATTGTGATCAACCCAAAATGATGAGCATGAAGCAAGCGTGACTGGCCAAGGAGACTGCGATCTTCTAGAGGCGGAAACATGACCTTCAAGATGAAACCAGAGATGTCTTGTTCCAGCCTTTCGTGGCTCTCCCGCGTGAGCCGAGCAAGGGTGTTTTTGGCGGCAATCGGCGTGTTCGCCCTCCTGCATGGCGCACCAGTTCTGGCGGCGAGCAGCGAATGGGCCTTGAACGAAGGCGGCCGGATGCGCCTGATCCTGCTGCCCGAAGGGGTGGACGGATTGCGCCAGGGCGCGCTGGTCATCGAGCCGAAGCCGGGCTGGATCACCTACTGGAAAGAACCGGGAGATGTCGGCATCCCGCCGGCGATCACACCGCCGCCTGGCGCATCCTATTCGGTGGAGAGCGTCGGTTTTCCCGTGCCCAAGGTGCTGATGAGCGGCGAGATGACCGATGTCGGCTACGACCATCCCGTCATGCTGCCGCTCACCCTGAAGAATGCGCCCAACGGGACCGGCGTGACACTCAGCGCCTTTGTCGGCGTCTGCCAGAACATCTGCATCCCCTTCCAGGCCGATCTCACTGTGCCCGCCGATACCGCCGGGATCGCCAATCCTGTCGAGGCAGCGCTTTTGGGCTCGGCACGGGCGAAGGTGCCGCCCGGCCCCTCGCCCGATTTTCAAGTCACCGGTCATGAGCTGAGCGCCGACCACAAGGAACTCGTCGTGCGGCTCAAGCTGCCCGAAGGCGCAGACAGGCCGAAGGCCTTTGTCAGCGGACCGAGCGGGCATGTCTTCGTCAAGACCGTGGTCTCTGAGGGAACGAATGGGGAGACGGTGCTGACACTGCCGATCGGCAAGCTGCCGAAGAAGTACCAGATTGCCGGCAAACACTGGGGCATCCTGGTGGTCAGCGGCGACCGCGCGATGGAAAGCACGCTTGCCTTTGACTGACCCTCTCCTATATTCGCCTCGATTGCCGTCCGGAGGGGTTTCGGATGGCGCAACCAACGAGGACTGATTTCATGACCATCGCGATTGGCGAAAAGCTGCCCCAGGCCACCTTCAAGGAAAAGACCGCGGATGGTCCGGTGGAGATCACCACGGAACAGCTTTTTGCCGGCAAGAAGGTCGTTGTCTTCGCCGTTCCCGGCGCTTTCACGCCAACCTGCACGCTGAACCATCTGCCGGGCTATCTGGAAAACCGTGACGCGCTGATGGCGCGCGGCGTTGACGACATCGCCGTCGTCTCGGTCAATGACTGGCACGTCATGGGCGCCTGGGCGCAGCAGTCGGGCGGCATGGGCAAGATCCACTTCCTGGCCGACTGGGACGCCGGCTTCACCAAGGCGATTGGTCTTGACATCGACCTCTCGGGCGGCGGCCTCGGCGTTCGCTCCAAGCGCTATTCCATGCTCGTCGAGGACGGCGTGGTGAAGAGCCTCAACATCGAGGAAAACCCGGGCCAGGCGACCGTATCGTCGGCCGCGACGATGATCGAGCAGCTCTAAGCGACAGTTTTTTTGCCGCTTCGTTTCAGGGGCCGTCCGCACTGCAGGCGGCCTCTTTCGTTTGGCGTGCTCGGAGCCAATCGTCGCCTCACGCCGGGCTGCTGTGACATACCTTGATTTCGCCACATTGCAGGCGCCCATGATTGCGTAATGTTATTACATTAATTCCGGATGCATCATGGACGACCCCGCCCTCCTTCCGAGCCTGCTCGCACGCTCGGCCCTTGCCCGCCTCTGCTTTGCAGCCCTGCTGATTGCCCTCACCTGGGGCGGCATCCAGTGGGCGGTCTCGCTGCCATGAGCGAGGCTCTCATCCGGATCGACAACCTGACGCTTGCCTATGATCGGCATCCAGCGGTGCATCACCTCTCCGGCCATCTCCAGGAGGGCAGCCTGACGGCGATTGCCGGGCCGAACGGAGCGGGCAAATCGACGCTGCTGAAAGCCCTGATGGGCGAGATCCGGCCGGCAGAAGGGGCGATCCATCACCGGTTGACCCGGCACGACTTCGGCTATCTGCCGCAGGCCGCCGAGATCAATCGCCGCTTCCCGATCACGGTGCTCGATACCGTGGTGCTTGGCGCCTGGCGGCGGGTTGGCGCCTTTGGCAGCATTGGCAAGGCCGAGCGGATGAAGGCCGGCGAGGCGCTTGCCACCGTCGGCCTCGAGGGTTTCGAAAGGCGTGCGATCGGCTCTCTGTCTGCCGGGCAGTTCCAGCGGGTGCTGTTTGCCCGACTGCTGCTGCAGGATGCCCGGGTGATCCTGCTCGACGAGCCGTTTACCGCGATCGATGCGCGCACCACCCGCGACCTGATCGATCTCGTCGCCCAGTGGCATGGCGCCGGACGCACCGTGATCGCAGTGCTGCATGACCTTGACCAGGTGCGGCAACATTTTCCCCAGACGCTGCTGATGGCCCGCGAGTTGATCGGTTGGGGACCGACGGAGGAGGTGCTGACACCGGCCAATCTGCTCTCGATGCGGACCATGGCAGAACGTTTCGACGAGGATGCCGAGGTCTGCCGACCCGATGGCCGTCCGGGGCGGCGTGCAGCATGACCGCCTTCGACCTGTTGATTGCGCCCTTTGCCGATTACGGCTTCATGCGGCGGGCCCTGATGGCCGCCGTCTGCCTCGGCTTCAGCGCCGGACCGATCGGCGTGTTCCTGCTTCTGCGTCGGATGAGCCTGATGGGCGATGCGATGAGCCATGCGGTGCTGCCGGGGGCGGCGATCGGCTATCTCGTAGCCGGCTCGCTGTCGCTGACGGCCATGGGCATCGGTGGGCTTGTGGCGGGTCTCTCCGTTGCGGTTCTGTCCGGTCTCGTCAGCCGCTCGACCGTGCTGCAGGAGGATGCGAGCTTTGCCAGCTTCTATCTCACATCGCTGGCGCTTGGCGTGCTGATCGTGTCGCTGCGCGGCTCCAATATCGATCTCCTGCATGTGCTGTTCGGCACGATTCTGGCCATTGACGCACCGGCGCTGACCCTGATCGGGGCGATCAGCACGGTGTCGATGCTGGCGCTTGCGCTGATCTACCGGCCGCTTGTGCTGGAATGCCTCGATCCGGGCTTCCTGCGCGCCGTCGGCGGCTGGGGCGCGCTCACCCATTTTGCCTTCCTGGTGCTTGTCGTCATCAACCTTGTCGCCAGTTTCCAGGCGCTCGGCACGCTGATGGCGGTCGGGCTGATGATGCTGCCGGCGGCGATCGCGCAGCTC
>JARXAK010000045.1 GCA_029865885.1 Rhizobium sp.
TCACCGATGCGATCTTCGACCGCACCCGTAACATCGACAGTTACAAGATCGCTGACGTCGCCGACATCGATCTCGACACGGTCGGCAGCTTCGATCTCGCCGGCATGGTGGTCGAGGTCATCGACCCGGTCGCCGATTATGCCGACCTGATGGAAACCCTCTTCGACTTCCCCGCCATCCGCGCGCTGATTGCAGGCGGCTTCCGCGTGGTGATCGATTCGATGAGCGCCGTCACCGGCCCCTACGCCGTCGAGATCCTCGAAAAGCGCCTCGGCGCAGCCGCCGGTTCCGTCCGCAACGAAGTCCCCCTGCCGGACTTCGGCCACCACCATCCCGATCCGAACCTCGTCCATGCCAAGACCCTCTATGACGACGTCATGAGTGCCGACGGCCCGGACTTCGGCGCGGCCTCCGATGGCGACGGCGACCGCAACATGGTGGTCGGCAAGGGCATGTTCGTCACCCCCTCCGACAGCCTCGCGATGATTGCCGCCAACGCTACCTGCGCGCCCGGCTACAGCCAGGGCATCGCCGGCATCGCCCGCTCCATGCCGACAAGTGCCGCCGCTGACCGCGTCGCGGAAAAGCTCGGCATCGGCATGTACGAGACACCAACCGGCTGGAAATTCTTCGGCAACCTGATGGATGCCGGCAAGGTCACCGTCTGCGGCGAAGAAAGCTTCGGCACCGGCTCGGACCATGTGCGCGAAAAGGACGGCCTCTGGGCGGTGCTCTTCTGGCTCAACATCGTCGCTGCCCGCAAGCAGAGCGTGAAAGAGATCGTCGAAGCCCACTGGGCCGAATACGGCCGCAACTACTATTCGCGTCACGACTACGAAGGCGTGGAAACGGACAATGCCAACGCCCTCGTCGCAGCGCTCCGGGCGAAGCTCGACAGCCTGCCCGGCACTGAGATCAACGGCCTGACCGTAAGCGCCGCCGACGACTTTGCCTATCACGACCCGATCGACCACTCCGTCTCGAAGAACCAGGGCATCCGCATCCTTTTCGAAGGCGGCAGCCGCATCGTCTTCCGCCTCTCCGGCACCGGCACCTCGGGCGCGACGCTCCGCCTCTATGTCGAGCGCTACGAGCCCGACGCAAGCCGCCACGGCATAGAGACGCAAGGAGCCCTCGCCGACCTGATCGCCGCAGCGGAGGAAGTGGCCGAGATCAAGCGGTATACGGGGATGGATGTGCCGACGGTCATTACGTGACACGGCTGATGCCTTGAGCTGACCTTCATGCTACGATGAGGATCGCGACAATCGGGTGAGAGATCCATGAGCACGCCGAAGATGAGTGTCAGCGCATTTGACGATTTCGTTGAGCGCCAGCAGGCGACGCCGGACGAAAGTGACGCATTCGACGGCACGCGCGAGCGTGACGAATGGCTGGTTCACTTGTCGGAACTCTACGCGTTGATCGATGACTTTCTGCGCCCCTATGTCGAAAAGGGATCGATCGCAATTGACTATGACGACATATCGCTGACCGAGGAGGGCATCGGACAATATGATGTCAAACGGATGGTTATGCAGATCGGTCGTCAGCGAGTGACCTTCACGCCCGTGGGAACGATGCTGATTGGAACGAAGGGGCGAGTGGACGTAGAAGGAACAGCAGGCCGGGCGCGTCTGATTTTGACCGACCGCCAGGCAAGAAAGCCCCGAATTGCGGTCACAGTCCAAAGAGGAACTGGCAGCGCATCTGCGAGTGGCGAACCAACGCCCGCAGTCGATTGGACATGGAAGATCGCAACGATGCCGCCGCAGATCGAGTATATCGACCTGACGCGCGATTCCCTGTTTGAAATGGTCATGGAAGTTGCGAATGCATAAGCGTGTTACCTTCTCGGGTAGCAATCAGCTTATCGAACAAATCGCGCTGCATCACAGAGACGTCGAAGAGGCGCTGCGGCGCTATTTCAGCATAACGTCCGACCAGATTCCCGGACGCTTCGTAGGGTATTCGCACCAGGAACTGAAACTGGAGCTTCAGAAGCGGCTGGATGAACTGGAACTGACATCGTCTTTGGCGCTCCTCACCTCCTTCGAGGCCACCCTCCGCATCGACTATCTCCGGCGCTGTTACGAAAAACGAAAAGATCCGATTTCTCGGGAAATGCGAAGCGTCTACAAGCAGAAAGGTGCGAGGGCCGGACTGGAGGACGGTATTCTCGTGGCTTGGCGCAGAAGCATGCCGGGTTCGAAGCGCCTGGTCGACGACTTGGTCGCCGCTTACAAATTTCGTCATTGGCTGGCCCACGGCAGATATTGGACTCCAAGACTGGGCACCCGCCGGTTCGACTTTCATCAGGCATACACACTCGTGCATATCGCAGGGGAGCAATTCGGCCTTCCCGCCTGAGACGCCGCGACTTTAAGCCAACGCGAACACCATTGACTCCCACATCATATCCACTATTCCGGATATATGGATGAAAAATCGACGATCGCGGCGCTGGCCGCCCTGGCCCAGCCGACCCGGCTTCAGACCTTTCGTCTGCTGGTGGCGCATGAACCCGATGGCGTGCCCGCAGGTGAACTCGCGCGGCTGATCGGCGTGCCGCAGAACACCATGTCGGCACATCTGTCGACACTCTCGCAGGCCGGCCTGGTCACGGGCGAGCGCCAGAGCCGCTCGATCCTCTACCGTGCCGATCTCGATCGCTTCCGCGCTGTCGCCCTCTATCTGCTCAAGGATTGCTGCGGCGGCAATGTCAGCCTCTGCCAGCCGCTGATCGACGATCTCGCCTGCTGCAGCCCGACACTCCAATCGACCCGCCCAAACTGAGAGACCGGCTATGTCCGACAAGACCTACAACGTGCTTTTCCTCTGCACTGGAAATTCCGCCCGCTCGATCATCGCGGAAGCGCTGCTGAACCGGCTCGGCCAGGGCAAGTTCAAGGCCTATTCGGCAGGCTCGCAGCCGAAGGGTGAGGTTCATCCCTACACGCTGCAACTGCTGAAGGGCATGAACTATGACACGAGTTTCGCCCGTTCGAAGAACTGGGACGAGTTTGCAGTCCAGGCCGCACCTGAGCTCGATTTCGTCTTCACCGTCTGCGACAACGCCGCCGCCGAAGCCTGCCCCGTCTGGCCCGGCCAGCCGATGACGGCCCATTGGGGCGTGCCCGATCCGGCCGCCGCAGAAGGCACGGAGAGCGAGAAGCATTTCGCCTTTGCCGAAGCCTATCGCATGCTCAACAACCGCATCTCGGTCTTCGTCAGCCTGCCGATGATGAGCCTCGCCAAGCTCTCGCTGCAGAAGCGCCTCGACGAGATCGGTCGCGCCACAACGACCGCCGGCTGAAGACCATGGCCGATCTTTCACGCCGCCTCACCGCCGAGGCGCTCGGCACGGCAATGCTCGTCGCAACCGTGGTCGGCTCCGGCATCATGGCCGACCGCCTCTCCGACGATGTCGCCGTCTCGCTGCTCGGCAACACCATCCCGACCGGCGCGATCCTTTTCGTGCTGATCACGATCCTGGGTCCGATCTCGGGTGCCCATTTCAACCCGGTCGTGACAATGGTCTTCGCTCTTCGCAAGGAACTGGAGGCCTCCGCCATCCTGCCTTACGTTCTCGCCCAGATCCTCGGCGGCATATCAGGCACGCTCATCGCCCACATGATGTTCGATCTGCCCGTCTTCCAGATCTCCGAAACGGTTCGCACGGGATCGGCGCAGTGGACAGCCGAAGCGGTCGCAACCTTCGGCCTGCTTTTGACCATCCTCGGTGGCCTGCGCTTCAAGGCAGATGCCATTCCCATGCTGGTCGGGCTCTATATCACGGCGGCCTACTGGTTCACCGCCTCGACCTCCTTCGCCAATCCGGCGGTTGCTATTGCCCGCAGCCTGACCAACACCTTTGCCGGCATTCGTCCCCTCGACCTGCCGGGCTTCATCATCGCGCAGGTCGTCGGCGCCGTGCTGGCGTCCCTGCTCGCCGCCTGGCTGTTTGCCAATGAGCGCCGCGCGACCCACAAGACAAATGATCAAGGAGCCAGATGACCATGACCGTCACCATCTATCACAACCCGGCCTGCGGCACCTCGCGCAACACGCTGGACCTGATCCGCCACGCCGGCATCGAGCCCACGGTCATCGAATATCTGAAGACCCCGCCGAGCAAGACGGAACTGGCAAAGATGATCGCCGATTCAGGCCTTTCGGTGCGCGAGGCCATCCGCGAAAAGGGCACGCCCTATGAGGAACTCGGCCTTGCCGATCCCGCGCTCTCGGACGACCAATTGCTCGACGCCATGATCGCAACCCCGATCCTGATCAACCGTCCGCTTGTTGTCACCGAGATGGGCACCCGCCTCTGCCGCCCGTCCGAAGTGGTGCTCGACATCCTTCCCGCCGACGCTTTCACCTCCGCCTTCGTCAAGGAAGACGGCGAGGCTGTGCTCGATGCGGAGGGCAAGCGCATTGTCTGACGTGAATGTAGACCTGCCCGCCGCCGATCTCGATCACCTGCGCCTGCCGGATCTCGAGGCGCTGCGCCGCCCCTTTTCGACGCACAAACCGCGTATCCTGATCCTCTACGGCTCGCTGCGGCAGGTGTCCTTCAGCCGCCTGCTGGCGATGGAGGCCAAGCGCCTGCTGGAGCATTTCGGCGCGGAAGTGAAGGTCTTCGATCCCTCCGGCCTGCCGCTGCCCGACGATGCACCGGTCAGCCATCCCAAGGTTCAGGAGCTGCGCGACCTTTCCGAGTGGTCCGAAGGCCAGGTCTGGGTGAGCCCCGAGCGTCACGGCACGCTGACCGGCATCATGAAGGCGCAGATCGACTGGATTCCGTTGTCGGTTGGCGCCGTCCGCCCGACCCAAGGCAAGACGCTCGCCGTCATGCAGGTCTCCGGCGGCTCGCAATCGTTCAATGCGGTCAATGCCATGCGCCTGCTCGGCCGCTGGATGCGGATGATCACCATCCCCAACCAGTCCTCGGTCGCCAAGGCCTGGCAGGAATTCGACGGCAACGGCCGCATGAAGCCCTCGTCCTATTACGAACGCGTCGTCGATGTCTGCGAGGAGCTGGTGAAATTCACGCTGCTGACGCGTGATATCTCCGACTACCTCACCGATCGCTACAGCGAACGCAAGGAAGCGGCGGTGAAATCGGTGAACCTCGCGGCGATGTAAGCGCAACCGCTCTGGCCGAGAGTAGCCCGCCTGCTATTGTTCCATCAGACGAGCGAATCACACGGACCGCGAGGCGACCCATGACCATGCCTATGCTCGGAGCTATCATCGGCAAGACGGGCGCCGATATCCGTCTGTGGTCGCATCATGCGGAACACGTGGAGCTTTGCCTTTTCGATGGCAGCGGCGAGACCGAACTCGCCCGCCTGTCGATGACACGTGGGGACGGCGATGTGCATCACGTCTTCGTCGAGGGGATGAAGGAAGGCGCCCGCTACGGCTTCCGCATCCACGGCCCCTATGATCCGGCAGAGGGCCATTGGTACGATCCATCCAAGCTCCTGGTCGACCCCTATGCCACCGAACTCGACCGCCCTTTCGTCTATGATGTGAGGCTCGGCCAGTATGGCGTCGACACAGCCGATCTGATGCCGAAGGCAATCGCGAAGGCACACAAGCCGCTGAAGCCCATGATGCCGCTCGGCGAGCGCACCGGCTTCATCTACGAGGTCAACGTCAAGGCGCTGACCATGCTGCATCCGGATGTGCCGGAAGCGCAAAGAGGAACGCTGGCCGCGTTGGCTCACCCCGCCATCCTCGCGCATCTCAGGCGCATCGGCGTCGACATGGTCGAATTGATGCCGATCACCGCCTGGATCGACGAGCGGCACCTGCCCCCCCTCGGCCTCACCAACAGCTGGGGCTACAATCCCGTGGCCATGATGGCGCTCGACCCGCGCCTCGTGCCCGGCGGCGTGAAAGAGTTGCGCGACACGGTCGCAGCCCTGCATGGCCAAGGCATAGGCGTCATCCTCGACCTCGTCTTCAACCATACCGGCGAAAGCGATGTGCGCGGCACGACGCTCTCCCTGCGAGGCATCGACAACCGCTCCCTCTTCCGCCATGTCGCCGATGATCCCGGCACGCTGGTCAACGACACCGGCTGCGGCAACACACTCGCCTGCGACCATCCTTTCGTGCGCAAACTCATCGTCGATACGCTCCGCCACTTCGTTCTCTCAGCTGGTGTCGATGGCTTCCGCTTCGACCTTGCCCCGATCATGGGCCGCCACTGGGACGGCTTCCACCAGGATGCGCCGACGCTTGCAGCCATCCTCGAAGACGAGGTGCTGGAGGATCGCATCCTGATTGCCGAACCCTGGGACATCGGGCTGGGCGGATACCAGCTCGGCCGCTTCCCGCCCGCTTTCCTCGAATGGAACGACCGCGCCCGCGACACCATCCGCCGCCATTGGCGGGGCGACGCCTGGACGACAGGCGATCTTGCGACGGCACTGGCCGGCTCCGCCGATCTCTTCGCCCATGACGGCCACGGCCAGACCCGCAGCGTCAATTTCATCGCCGCCCATGACGGTTTCTCGCTCTACGACCTCGTGTCCTTTGAGCACAAACACAACGAGGCGAATGGCGAGCAAAACCGCGACGGCCACAACGAGAACCATTCCTGGAACAACGGCATCGAGGGTGAAACTTCCGACAAGGCGATCCTGAAAAAGCGTCGGCAGGATGTCGAAGCCCTGCTCTCGACGCTTTTTGCCAGCCGGGGTGCCGTCATGCTGACAGCCGGCGACGAGTTCGGTCGCACGCAACGCGGCAACAACAATGCCTATTGCCAGGACAATGCGCTCACCTGGCTCGACTGGTCAGGCGCGGACGAGGAACTGATCGAAACGACCGCCCGGCTTGCCGCCATGCGCCAGCGGTTCTCCTGCTTCATGGACACCAGTGTCCTGACCGGCGACGGCGATGTCAGCTGGCTGAACACCGACGGCCTGCCCCTGACGGTCGCCGACTGGGAAACGCCCGATCTCGGCGCCTTTGCCATGGTCATCGCCGGTATCGACCGCGAGACGGCCAAAGACTGCCATGTTGCCGTGCTCTTCAATCGCTCGGCGGAAACCCGTGACTTTGTGCTTGCCGCCCGCGAAGGGCGCAAATGGCGACGCCTGGAAAGCGGTCGCGGCGCTGCAAAGGCGGCTGTGAAGGCCCGGACGGTGGATTTCTGGGTTGAGAGCTAGTTTTATGCTCCGACTGTGACCGAAACCTATTCCGCCTGACATCAAGCGGCTATAGCCTGCGGGAATTGTTGAAGGATCGGGTTCATTTCATGCCGCAAGAGATTTCGCTCAAGGACGTGCCGGGCCTCGTTGGAACCGTGGTCGGCGTATCGGACTGGATCACCGTCGACCAGCCGATGATCGATGCCTTTGCTGGCGCCACCATGGACCACCAGTTCATCCACACCGACCCCGTGCGCGCGGCAGCCGAAACACCCTTTGGCGGCACGATTGCCCACGGCTTTCTGACACTCTCGCTGCTCTCGGCGATGAACTACGACTGTCTGCCGAAGATCCGTGAGCAGACCATGGGCATCAACTACGGCTTCGAGAAGGTCCGCTTCATGTCGCCGGTCCGGACGGGCAAGCGCATTCGCGGTTCCTTCAAGCTCGCCGAAGCCCGCTTTCGCGGCGCCGGCATGCTGATGAACACCTATGAGGTAACCGTCCAGATCGAGGACGAGCGTAAGGCAGCGCTGACCGCCGACTGGATCACCATTTCCCAGTTCGATCCCAAGGACCGTCCGGAAGGCGTCTGACACGAAAGGCGCCTCAGACCATGAGCGACGACCGCGCAGACTTGATCCGAGAAAGTTTCCGCCGCCAGGCCAGGGCCTGCGCCGATCTCGGTTCGCCCTTCACCGCTCGCGTCTGCACGCTGGCGGCAGAGCGGTTGACCGGGGACAGCCGTGTCGGCGCAACGGTCCTCGGCTGGCCCGGTAATCCAGACGGAACCGGCGATGCGCTGGCGCTCAGGCTGGCCGGCACGCTGCACGCGCTTGTTCGCTCCGGCCAGGACCCAGCCTTGTCAGCCGTCTATCCACCCCAGGCCGTCGATGACGACACGCTCTGGGCAGCAATCGAGGCCGCGATGCGGCGGGACGAAGCCTTCATGCTGGAGCGCCTGAAATCCGCCCCGCAGACCAATGAGGTGCGCCGCTCCTCCGCCCTGCTCCCTGGCTTTCTGACAATAGCTGCGCTGACCGGCAAACCGCTGATCCTCTCGGAAGTCGGCGCCAGCGCCGGCCTCAACCTGCAATGGGATCGCTACAGCTACCAACTGGGAGACTTCCGCTGGGGCCAGGCCTCCGCTGTCGAACTCGCCCCACGCTGGGAAGGTCCGCTGCCACCGCAAGCCCCAATCGAGATCACCGAACGTGGAGGCTGCGACCTGAACCCGCTCGACCCTGCCTCCGAAGACGACCGCCTGCGGCTCTTCTCCTATATCTGGGCCGACCAACAGGACCGCCTCGACCGCACGGCAGCAGCCCTTGAAATGGCAACCGAAAGCGGCCTGAAGGTGGAGAAGGCCGACGCCATCGACTGGCTGGGCAACCGTCTGACAACGCCGCGTCCGGGCATGACCCACGTGATCTACCACACCATCGCCTGGCAATACCTGCCGCCGGCGCTGAAGGCCGAAGGCGAAGCGCTGATCGCCGAAGCTGGTGCACGGACGACGCTGGACGCGCCGCTGGTCCGCCTGCAACTGGAGGCCGATGGTAAACCCGAGGGAGCGGCGATCTTGCTTACGCTTTGGCCGACAGGCGAAACCCGCGAGATCGGCCGGGCGGATTTTCACGGGCGTTGGGTGAAATGGGTGGGATGGGGAATCTAGTGGTCAGCAGGGGAGTGTTTTCAGATAGCCGCTACCTGAGATTTCAAGGATTGTTGCATCCCGAGTAATCAACGGCACATTCAGTACCCGAGCGGCAGCGATGAGATAGCAGTCGCCAGGATCCTTGTGGCCTGTATTCTCAACCACTTCGGCGGCGGCCAGTGCGACCGCAAGATCGATGGCAGCCACGCGTGCACCAAGAGACGAACATGAGTCGTGGAACCATTTGGGGAGAGACGTCAGACCGACAAGAGGTGCATTGCTCTTTTTACGTGCAGCGAGAGCCAGTTCCCAGGCAGAAATTGGCGAAACGAAGAGACTACTCGCGGCTTGGCTTCGCCCGATCAACAATGCTGCGTCAACGGATAGCTGAGTTGGCTCATGCACAAGCCAATACAGCGCATGGGTGTCGAGAAGCGCACCCGTCATATCCTCAGGATCTGCCCTTGCGTTTGATCTTTGAGACTTGTTCAGCAATCGGCTTGGTCAGGTCGATGCCTTTTCGCAAGTTCAACGGCCGATCCTTCATGGCGCCCGCACCTTGAACCACAACGGTCTCACCGGTCCTAGGGTCACGAACAACCATCTCTGCAACTTTGCGCATCTTGTCCATGGGATATATATAGCACGGGATCTGCCTGAAGACGAGATGCTTACGCGGGCACAACCATATCCAAAAAAGGCCGGGTCACCCCGGCCTCCTCAAATCCCTCCAAGCACCCGCCCCTCAGAGCGAGGCATCCTCCGCGCCCTCGGCGAGCATGCCAAAGGCATACTCCGCAAACGAGCGCCAGCACTCGACCCGGAACGTCTCTTCCTCGACGCGGTAGAGGATGATCTCGATCTTGCCGAACACCGTGCGCGTGACCGCACCCACCGGGAAGGCGGCAAGCGAGAGATCCAGCGGGCAGGCCGCATTCAGCGTGTCGGCGGCGGCAGGCCCCGAGACGATGATCGCGGTGTTGCGGTGGGAGATGTCGGTCGCCGAGTGAACGACGCCGGAGGCGGCGCAGTCGGCCATCAGGGCATCACCCTTCTCATCGATCAGCAGCCATTCGTCCGGACCGATCCAGAAGGCCGTGCGGCCCTTGGCCGAGGCGGACGTCTTCGGCTTTGCCGGAAGCTTCAGACCGAGCGTCTTGGAGAGGCCTGCTACGGCATCGGCGCCAGCGCGCAACGACACGCGGGTGGCCGGAAGTGCCGGCGTGAGGCGCACCTTGGCGCTGCCGCCGTGGAAGCCGGCGAGCACGGTCTTGCGCTCTGCAACAGACATATCAGCCATGGATGCGGCCTCCTTCCTTGTCAACGAACACCATGTCGGT